>JAHDDB010000055.1 GCA_020629575.1 Caedibacter sp.
AGTCTGTGATATTGCGCACAACACCTGAGACCATCATGCCGACTTTAAGCGAGTCTATATCCAAGGCTTCAGCACTAAAGCTTACTTCAGGCAATTCATCACGTGGATCAAACCCAGGCTTTTGCAGCTCTTTGATAATATCTCTTAAGGTTGGCTCGCCAATCTTATACATTTTAGCAAAACTTACAATATCGATCTGCTTTAGCTCATCAGTTGATTTTGTCAATAATCCTCTGGCAATCGCATAATGCTCAGGATGCACACCAGTATTATCCAAAAGATCATGTGCCTCAGGAATCCGCATAAAACCTGAGCACTGCTCAAATGCTTTATCGCCCAAGCCCTTGACTTTCTTAAGCTCAGCTATATTTTTAAAGCCACCCATTTTATTGCGATATGCTACGACTTCTTTTGCTAAGCGTGGACTTAAGCCCGCAACATATGCCAATAGCTGTGCTGAGGCAGTATTTAAATTAACACCTACATTATTTACAACTGCTTCGGTAACATCACTTAATTTTTGCACCAGTTTCTTTTGATCTACATCATGCTGATATTGACCAACACCTAATGCTTTAGGGTCAATTTTCACCAATGCTGCCATAGGATTGTGCAAGCGTTGTGCTATTGAGATTGCCCCTCTTACCGTAACATCTAACTGTGGATACTCCTCATCAGCGACTTCCGAGGCTGAGTAAACCGAAGCGCCGGCTTCAGAGACAACGGTATAGCGAAGCTGATGTTCTGTTTGTTTATTATAATCAGCAAAGAAATCTTGTAACTCACGTGATGCCGTACCATTGCCAATTGCCACAGTATCAATGTGGTATTTTTTGACTAAGTCATTAACGATCTTTTTAGCTTCTATTGTTTTGTTATGCGGCGGTGCTGGATATATAACGGCTTCCGCCAAATACATACCTTTTTCATCAATGACTGCTAATTTAGCGCCGGTTTTAAACCCAGGATCAACACCCAACACAGCATGTGCCTTAACCGGTGGCACCATCAGTAAATGGCTCAAGTTATCCGCAAAAACATGTATTGCTGAGCTTTCTGCTTTTTCTTTTAAAGTATTGATTACCTCACGTTCAATTGATGGATATAACAATCGCTTGTAGCCATCATAGTAAGCATCTATCAACAACGATGACACGCCCGCAGCGTGTCTTGGCAGCTTAAAGCGTTTGATCGTTTCTTTATAGCGCTCATGGTCTATCTCAATCTTAATATTTAGCTCTTTTTCAGCCACGCCACGAAAGATCGCTAACAAGCGATGTGCAGGTATTTTATTAACATTGGATTGATATTGATCAAACTGCGCAAAGTTACCTTGGGCATTGCATGTTTTGCTTGCTTTGACCTGTAAGCTACCAAAACGCGATACCTGATCACGGACATAGGCGCGCTCTTTGGCATTATCAGCATAAATTTCAGCGACAATATCCATCGCACCTTGCACTGCTTCACCAACCGTTTTGATACCATTTCTGACAAATGACTTAGCGCGATCATAAAATGCAGTCTCACTATCATAGGCTTTAAGTAGAATATCTGCTAACGGTTGCAGTCCTTTCTCAATCGCTACTTGCGCACGTGTATTGCGCTTTTGTTTAAAGGGTTGATAGACATCTTCTAAATCATTTAATGTATTGGCTTCATTAAGCGCTTTTTTTAATGACTCATCATATACATCACGCTCGGTTAAGGTGTTAATAATCTCCTCTTTGCGCGTGTCAAATTTCTGTAAATACTGATAATGCTCATAGAAACTTCTGAGCTCTGTATCACTTGCCCCACCTGTCATCTCTTTACGATAACGCGCGATAAAGGGAATGGTTGCCCCTTGGCTTAACAGTGAAACAATATTCTCAGTGGCTTTAATCGACAATCCACTTTGTGTCGCAAGTTGCTGTAAATTCATGAGACATTAAGGCATGCTAATTATGCTTGCTATCTTCAGCGATTTCACCGCTGATGTCCATCATTATTGTTATATACCCATCACAAACCATCTTACAGTATTTCTGCTATTGAATTTCTCGCACTTTTGAGTGATTGGCTTTTGCTAATAGTCCTAGCTATTACCTTCAATCCAACCACCCAAAATCATCAAAAACTTCCTCAACATTAAACACCGCAAAATGATTTACAATGGGTATAGCTATACCTAATCACACTGACACGCTTGCAGATTTAGCAAGCTTAAGGCAAGCTGTCGTCAACAATAGAGTAATGATGAAGAAATAAGTTACGCTATTTCTCACCTCTCCCGCAGGGGGAGAGGTCGTGCAGCTTACGCTGCGCGGGTGAGGGGAATAATTAAAACTCAACTTAATTCTTATTGATTACATACAGTAAAGAAAACAAGGACATCTATGAAAAACGAAACCTATGCCAAAATTATCTACATCCTCTATATCGTCGGTCTATTTACCGGTATCACCGCACTAATCGGGCTAATCATGGCGTATGTCAAAAGAAATGAACACGATGTGACACCCGCCCTTAAGACGCATTTTGATTTTCAGATTAAAACCTTCTGGTATGGTCTGATTTATCTGATCTTATCGATTGTTTTAGCTTTTATTATCGTCGGCTATCTTTTGTATATCTGGTGGGTGATTTGGCTTGTCGTGCGCACCATTAAAGGCTTTATGGCATTAGATAGTGACAAAGCCGTCACTGGTAAAGATGGTTTTTGGGGATTAGGCAAGTTTAACCTTAGCATCTCAAAATAAATTAGGGCGTAACCATTTCTCAGCTTCTGATATACTCATGCCTTTACGCTTGGCATAATCTTGAAGTTGATCTTCAGCAATTTTACCTACACCAAAATACTTACTCTCAGGATGGGCAAAATAAAGCCCGCTAACACTTGCCGCAGGTGTTACTGCCATCGACTCAGTTAAATGCATCCCCATCTCAGGCGCGTTTAATAACTTAAACAGCGTTTCTTTTTCAGTGTGATCCGGACAAGCCGGATAGCCAAATGCTGGACGAATGCCACGATATTTACCTTTGATCAATGCCTCATTATCAAAAGACTCATCTGTAGCATACCCCCAAAACTCTTTGCGCATGCGCTCATGTAAATGCTCAGCAAAGCTCTCAGCCAAGCGATCTGCTAATACTTTAAACATAATCGCATTATACTGATCATGATTTTTCTCAAATGTTTTAAGTTGATCAGACGTCTCAATCCCCGTAGTAACGGCAAAAGCGCCAATATAGTCATCGATATTAAGGTCTTTTGGCGCAATATAATCGCTTAGTGCAACAAACGCCTTATTCGGATTACCCGTTTGCTGACGCAGTGTCTGAAATCTTGCTAAGGTTGAACCGTTTATATCATACACTTCAATATCATTACCGACACTATTGGCATGATACAAGCCATATACGGCATTAGCTTTAAGCCATTTCTCATCAATAATTTGCTTTAGCATCTCTTTAGCATCATTAAAGAGTTTCTGCGCCTCTTGCCCTTTGTGCGGATCATGTAAAATTTTAGGATAACTGCCCTTTAGCTCCCACGCATGGAAAAATGGACTCCAGTCAATCCGCTCAACAAGCTTTTGCAATGGATAATCCGTTAATACAAATCGACCCAACTGCTTGGGCTTTTGAATCGTCTGTTGATCAAACACCAATTTCAAGTTTTGATTATTGCATTTCTCATAGTCATAAATTTCGCGCGCCTGTTTGCTCTTTTGGTAATGCGCGACCAGATGCTCATATTCAGTTTTGATCTTCTGATAGTAACCCTCTTTATTATCGCCTAAAAGATTCGCCATCGTTGACACCGCGCGCGATGCATCTAATACATGTACCGTTGGCAAATCGTGTTTTGGTAATATCTTCATCGCAGTATGGATCTTTGATGTGGTCGCACCACCGATTAATAGGGGCAAATGGACATTTTGTGCTTTCATCTCACTGGCAACCGTAATCATCTCATCAAGCGATGGTGTAATAAGCCCGCTTAAACCAATCATGTCAGCATTTTCTTTTTTGGCAGTCTCGATAATTTTCTGATAGGGCGTCATCACCCCCAAATCAATGACTTCATAATTATTACATTGCAGCACCACTCCCACAATATTCTTACCGATATCATGCACATCGCCTTTAACTGTGGCGAGCACGATTTTACCTTTTGCTTTTTGTGCTTGGGATTTCTCTTCTTGCAAAAATGGCTCAAGATAAGCAACTGCCTGCTTCATGACACGTGCTGATTTGACCACTTGTGGCAGAAACATTTTACCCGAACCAAACAAATCACCAACAGTATCCATCCCCTGCATCAAAGGACCTTCAATCACACTTAAAGGATTGCCAAGTTCCATTCTTGCTGCTTCAGTATCTTCGATAATATATTGATTAATGCCCTTTACTAAGGCATAGCTTAAGCGCTCAGTCACCGGCTGCTTGCGCCAAGAAAGATCTTCTTTTTTATCCGTTTTTGTGCCTGATAAGGTTTGCGCATATTCGACAAGCTCGTCAGCCGCTGCTTTGCGTGTATTTAGAACCACCTCTTCAATGAGCTGTTTAAGTTTGGGATCAATATCTTCATAAATCGTAATTTGTCCAGCATTAACAATCCCCATATCCATCCCGGCTTTAATTGCATGATATAAAAAGATCGAATGAATGGCTTCACGCACCAAATTATTACCACGAAAAGAAAACGAGACATTGCTAACGCCCCCTGAGATGCGCGCATGTGGGCAGCGCTTTTTAATCTCTCTCGTTGCGTCAATAAAATCAATACCATAACTGTGATGCGCCTCAATACCTGTGGCAACAGCAAAGATATTCGGATCAAAGATAATATCCTCTGGCGGAAATCCAATCTTTTTGACCAAAAGATCATATGCTCGTTGACAAATATCAACCCGCTTTTGTAAAGTATCCGCTTGTCCTTGCTCATCAAATGCCATTACAACAATCGCGGCACCATAACGAAGCGCAAGCTTAGCATGCTTGATAAATTCGTCTTCTCCTTCTTTAAGGCTAATGGAGTTAATCACACCTTTGCCTTGAATCTGTTGCAAACCCGTTTCAATCACTTCCCATTTAGAGGAGTCAATCATCATCGGTACTTTGGATATATCAGGTTCAGTGGCAATAAGCTTTAAGAAGCGCTCCATACAGGCTCGCGCATCTAGCATGCCATCATCCATATTGACATCAACGATTTGCGCGCCATTTTCAACTTGCTCTTGTGCGACATGAAGGGCTGCTTCAAAGTCCTGATCACGAATGAGTTTGGCAAACTTTAACGACCCTGAAACATTGGTGCGCTCACCGATATTGATAAAGTTACTCTCGGGTGTCACCACTAAACTTTCTAAACCTGATAAACACAGCGTTTTAGCTTTTTGTTTAATCTCTCTTGGCGCTACATTTTCAATAAGCTTTGCCATCGCTTCAATATGCTCAGGTGTCGTGCCACAACACCCTCCTAGAATATTAACCAGATGATGCTCAACAAATGGTTTAAGTTTATCTGCCATAATCTCAGGGGTTTCATCATAACCACCAAAAGCATTAGGCAATCCTGCATTCGGATGCATGCTAACAAACCCCTCGGCAGTCTTTGCCAGAGCCTCAATATGCGGATATAAATCATCAGCACCCAAAGCACAATTAAGCCCAATCGATAAGGCTTTAGCATGTTTTAAACTATAGTAAAAAGCATCCACTGTTTGCCCTGATAAGGTGCGCCCACTTTGATCGGTAATCGTTCCTGACAACATCACAGGCATCGATATACCGTGTTTTTCAAAATAATCTTCAATTGCATAAATCGCTGCTTTTGCATTTAAAGTATCAAAGATTGTTTCAACCAAGATAATATCAGATCCCCCATCGATCACGCCACGCAAGTTCTCTTGATAGGCGCTCACCAATTGCATAAAAGTAATGTTTCTAAAGCCTGGATCACTGACATCTGGCGAGATGGATAAGGTACGATTTGTGGGACCTAACACACCGGCAACAAAACGCGGCTTATCTGTTGTCGTGTATTTTAGTATCGCTTTTTTGGCGATTTCGGCACCGGCTTTAGCAATCGCATAGACATGATCTTCAAGCGCGTAATCCGCCATAGAAATAGACGTACTATTAAAGGTATTGGTTTCAATAATATCAGCGCCAGCTGCCAAGTACTTTTCATGAATCGTTTGAATAATTTCAGGTTGCGTTAAGTTCAATAAGTCATTATTGCCCTTTTGCTCTGATGTCACATCCTTAAACATTCGCCCTCTATAGTCCATTTCAGTTAAATCATAGGCTTGAATCATCGTGCCCATCGCGCCATCAAGAAGTAAAATACGCGTTTTCAATAACGATTGTAACTGCTCGTAAGTAGACATAAATAAAGGTTCTTTGCTTAAGTAATAGGTAATGAATAAAAGTAACACGATTGTTTGGGGATGAGTAGGCTATTTTGCCAAGATTTTTTGATGTGGCATCACCATAATTTTTTATTTGCAAAAATGCACAAAAAATTGCAAACAATCAGTAACTTAACCCCACAGTCACTGATTGATTGCTGCCCCTCACGAAACACTAAAATAAAATTTAAAATGTTCAAAACCGAAAACAAGAAACAATTTAAATTGTTTTTATCTTTTCGTCAATTGGAATACTCTAAATTTTCATATCTTAATAGCAACTGCTTCAGCTACACTAACTACCATCATCATATCCCATGGCGCTTTTAATGAATTTCTATGACACGACAAGCTCTTACATTAATTATCAGCAGAATGCATTCTCACAATATCAAGGTTTTTTGCAGCTGCTTGCATTAATCCAGACACATTCACCTGAAGCACTTAAAGGATGTGCTTTAGATATTGGCTGCGGCAATGGCAAAAACACCCAACTTATTCAAGAAGTTTTTGATGGTCAAATAACCGCAATTGATGCTTCAGAAAATATGATTAAGACAGCTTACGACAACTATAAAGCGCAAAATATTGAGTTTATCTTAGGTGATATTGAACAATACTCCTTAAGGCAATCATTCCATTTGATGCTTTGCAACTCGGTTATTCATTGGTTTAAACAACCTACACAAACCTTTCAGAAGTTAGCAGATCATTTAGTGAAAAATGGTGTTCTAGCAATCCAAACTCCACTCAAAGACTGGTGCCCCTTTTTAACCAGATGCATTAACAATACAATAGAGCACGATTTGCTAAATAAGATAATGAAACATTATCAAAACCCTTGGTTTCACAAAGAAAGCAGCATTGAACTTTATAACGACATCCTTGCTTTAAGCTATGATTTAGTCTATCAAGAGGATATTTGTTATATGCACGAAGGCTGTACTTTAACGGATCTTTTACGGATGTTTAACTCAGGGGCTGCTGCAGCTTACTTTAATCCCGATAACTACACCATTAAGCTGCCGGATAACTTTAAGAATAATTTTTTAATTATCCTTGAAGAGGAAATCTCAAATGGTATTAATCAAACAGGAAGCGATACATTAGATATTGCTTTTAATCGCGGTTATTTGCTACTGCGTAGATAGGCGAAGCTTACGCGGTCTATCAAAATATGCATCTACGCGCTTAACTAATGGCACCACCAAGTAAGTAATCGGAATGGAGAAAACGCCATAAAACATCTTAAATGCAAAATTATTCAATGCAAATATAGACAACTGCCAAATGGATTGGTTTGAACCTCCGCCCATAAAATAAAAAAACATAAACACCCATGTGTATGTAAAAATCAACTCAGCAACAGTTGATGCCCCCAACACACGTAGCCATAAATACTGCGAGTTTGTTATCTTGCGAATTTTATCAAACAGCTTAGCGTTAATAAAATCCGACAGCAAAATCGCAATAATATTTGCAAATAACAGCTTGGGGATATTATCAAACACTTGGTGGTAGGCAGCCGTTTGCGAACCATTAACAACTGGAGTCAATTGCATTGAAAACCAAATAGCAATTGCAAGCGTCACTAGAATAAACATAGTGGTATATATTAAACGCATTACATACTTAATCCGGTAAACCTCGGAAATAATATCTGCAATAATATACGTTGCTGGAAAAATCAAAATACCCCGTGGCTCAATAAAGTCGCCCAGCTTAATAATATTCGGAGACAAATAAATTGCTGTAATCAAAAATGCGACGTAAATACAGCACAAAGGAATTAGGCAGGTATTCGTCGTTACATTCGCTCTTTTGATATTGCGGGTAGCTGTAGCTCTTTGATCCACATCAGTTACTAGCGGGGTATCTGATAAGTTGCTATAACATAAAAGCATTTGTTTTACACAAGTTGGTGAATATTTTTTAATTTCCTCATCATTGCTCAAAATATCAACAAACTTGCGATGGAAAATTTTCCTATTCCCTCTGACTGAATATGCAACATAATATTCATCTGCTTTGTAAATCACCTCATGAAAAATGTAACTAAAGCGATTACCATACAATTCAGTAATGGCTGAGAAAAGACCTAGTAAATGATTAGACAATGATTTTATCCAGCTCATACTGACTCTCCATAATTTAAACGCGCCTCAATTAACTGACCCTTTATCTCGGACGCCCTAATTACATGCTTATTTATATTTAGCTGATAACAGAACTCACCATCCCTCAAAGCTAACTTTCCTAATGTTAAGGTATCATGCAAGTTAAAGAGATAATATGCACTTTGATCATATGTCTGCAGTTCAGAAAAAATCAAAATACTACCTTGTACAAAGCCAAAGCGCTCTTCTTTATCAGTAATCTGAATAACAAACGGCTGCTTGATATGATTGTTAATATTAAACGGCAAGCTTAAGTAACGATCGACTACACACTCACCATTGTTAAGATAAGCCTCGATCTGCGTCATAGTTAAAATAGGCAACTCAATGCAGCTCTCGTTACTAATACCATCTTTTAATAGCATCGATCCCTTGCCTGTTGATAGCCATACTGGATTAATATCTAAAACTGCCGCAATTTCTAGCGTATACTTTGATTTTTTAATTTTCCCCGAGCAAATGGCTTGTATGGTTTGTGCTGGGATATTTAGGTTTTGAGCAATATCAACCTGCCTAAGCGCTTTTAATTGTAATGCATATTTTAGGCGTCCACCTAAAGTACCTAAGTCATCCTCTTTTGACGCATTTTCTAATACCTTCCGCTTTAAGAAATACTCTCCCAAAAAAAACATGCATTTCCCCATCTGTTACATCATCTTTATAATCACAGTTGTGGAGTGTAGCAAAGAACCTCACATTTAGAAATAATCACAACCTTACACTGTCGCTAATTTCTTAAGATAATTTGCCATTGGGACACTGTGTTTTGATTTTTGTTTTAACACGATTTCATCTTGATCTAAATGCGCTTTTAGCAACATCTCACATTGATGCAGATGACTCTCATATAAAAAGCGTACTGAATTGGTTTTACGCAAACCTTGTGGCGCGCCACTAATACCTTCAACAAACCATTTATTAAGCTTTGCAACATCATTGCCCGCGACAATACTAAGCTTTGAAATCGCGCGCGTGATTGCCACATAAAACAAACGACGTTCACTTTCTATTTCATCATTGGTAGGCGGTTTGTCTTTGACATTACTAAAAAAGCTTTGCTCTGTCATGTCACATAGAATGACATGCTGCCATTGCAAACCTTTTGCTTTATGAATTGAGCTAATAAGCAACCCATTTTTATCATGCCTTGATAGATTTGCCTGCATCTGCAAGGCATTAAAATGATCTAAGAATTCAGTGATTGTCTGCTTGGCTTCCAAGCTAAAATTAAGCCACGCATCGGCAACATCGCTATCAGTATAGACAGGACTCACTGCCGCTTTTTTTGCCAAGTAGGTTGAAAGATCCAGTAATGTATATAGCATTTTAACCACCGTTGACGCTGGCGTTTTTGGCTTAACATCAAGCATGCTTTGCCAAAGCTCAAGACGCTCTTTAATGCGCGATACTTGATAAAACGGCAGATCATATTGTTGTTTGAAGCTTTGCAAAGCGACCATTGGTTTTAATATATTTACACTCAATAACTCGCTTAAACACTCCAGTTGTGAGATATTTAGATATAAGCTTGGAAACGACAGCATTTGCATGATTTTTTCTTTGCGTACCTGCTCTGGCAATTGCTGAAAATATTTCCCCTTATCCACTAAAGATAAATAACCAAAAATCGATTGTGTTAATGGCAGTTTAAATACGCTTTGACCACCGGCAATATGGTAATCTAGACCTTCTTGCAAACAGGATAGTTCAAGCAGCACGCCTGAGCTATATTTTCTGACTAAAACCGTAATGTCTTGAAGCTTATATTCACCATCACGAATGCTTTTTGCAACCTCTTGAATCAGTAACTTTAATTTATTTTTACTGATGATATTTACATCGGTTTTCTTCGCCGCCTCAGGCGCTGAGAAGCATAATGTTTTTAACCGTTGTTTATTGTGTTGAATCACTTCATTTGCCATCACTGACAACAAGTGCCCATAACGAAATGTTAATGATAAAGTGTATGTTTTGGCATTTTTGAAATCTTGCGCAAAACCCTTAAGCATATAAAAGGGTCGCGAACCACGCCATTCATAAATTGTTTGATCGATATCACCAACGGCCATTACCGATTGCGCATTGTTTGAAATCAATTTAAGCAATGATTGCTGCACATCATTAATATCTTGATATTCGTCAACTATGACATAACGGTAGCGGTTACCAAAACGTGCTGCTAGTGTTTTATTAGCACTCAATACTTTCATAGGTTCATATAGTAAGTCATCAAATGTCCGCCCGCGATAATGCGCTCTTAGCTGTTCATAGAAACGAAAAAAGCTTTCCACTTTACCTTGCTCAGACTGCTCTATCTGCTTAAGCATCTTTTTAAGATCCAAGCTTGATTTCAAAAGCCCGATGTATTGTTGATAACGATCAATAACCTCCGGCGTTATTGGCTCCTTTTCATTAAGTAGCTGATTGGTTTTCTGCAGTGCTTCGCGCACCAACTTCTCAAGTATACTTTTCCTGTCGATTAATTGCGCTGCTGGCAATAATCCTTTCTTCTCTAAGAAACTTACTGTTTTAAGACCCAATGCATGAAAGGTCTTGATATCTATCACTGCATTAATGTTAAGCGCGCTTAATCTTCGCGTGAAATCATTTGCTGCAGACTTGTTAAACATCAACACCAAAATCTCACTGGGATTAACCGCATTCTTTAGTAAAAACTCAATTCGAGCAATTAAGGTTTGTGTTTTACCACTACCTGCAACGGCAGAGACTAATGCATGCTGAGATAAGTTATGCTCAATAATCGCCTGTTGTTCAGGGGTATAACAGATGGTTGCCGTTTTGTTCATTAGTTAGTACTTCTTTCGCTTGTTATCTTTCACGCTATTTTTGCTAATCAACTTACCTGTTATTAAGAAAGCAAAGGCTTTGAATGATATCAACAAGAATGTAGCGATATGTTTTATTGCCATAGAAATATCGTTAAGTAAACAGCCCAAATAACTTGCTAACGTTAAGGTTTTTTGCTCTTTCACAAAAGAGCGCATAGCATACAACATAAGACAAAAAACAAAGATAACTAAAGCCCAACTGATAAAATAAGCAAATGCGATGCGATATGCCCCCAAATAGATATAGCATAAATATGTAATCGCCAACAATATCAGTAAAACAACTGCATTCTTAACAATGGTCACAGATGGAGCTCCTAACAACAAAGGCTTACATTGTAGCTAAGTTTTTAGCAATGAGATATACCCATTGTAAATCATTTTACGGTGTTTGTGATGGGTATATACTCCTTGCTTGTCTTTTCAACTTCGACTAAACTGCTATGCTTTGAAAATAGACAAAATATCCTATCAAAATCATGGAAACAAAAGAAATTCTAGATCTAGCTGTTAACGCTTTAGAAGATGTCAAAGCTGAAGACATCACTGTTATGAATGTAGAGCACTTAACTGAACTAATGAGCTACGTTGTCGTTTGTACAGCAAACTCAGGCACACATGCCAAAGCCTTAGCCAACAATCTTGAGATGACTGCTAAGAAAAATAATGTCACTATTTTGGGTATCGAAGGTGAAGCTAAGAGCGACTGGGTTCTTGTCGATCTTGCAGATATTGTTGTTCATATTATGAAAGCAGAAACCAGAGAGTTCTATCAGTTAGAAAAGTTATGGGATATCAAACCAAACTCACCTAAAGCAGTTTAAGGTCTATTGTTAAGTTACACACTGCTTAATAACAGTTTCATCTCCTCAGGCGAAACAAATCCCGCCAGACGCTTGGCACCTTTGCGAATCTCAGTCACTGGTAACACCGTATGACATAGCCTTTCTAAAAACATGGCACTTGATTTACATCCTCGTGCTGCTGCTAACTTCATAATATAGCGCAAACGCTCAAGTGTTTTCTTATCTTTAGTTTCAGCTTGATTGAATGATTTAAAATAATTAACAACCCAATCAAAAGTGAATAAAAATTTTCCTTTTAACATTCTGACTCCTTACTTGATCCTTAAGAGTTTATATCCGTTTAAATAATGGCTTGAGGCTTTTAAATTTTCAAGATTTACCAGCAAATTAATCATTGAAATTATGAACAATAAAAACACAATGCTTTCTAGAGTAATCGTAGCAAAAAAGATCATCTACTGATAACAGTGATCTAAGAGCAGCAAAAGGTTTAATTCAAACGCAAAATGCACAGCAAAAAATCCTATAAAATAAATCTTGATCAGTATATACTTTGCCCACTGCAGCGGTTAATAGTTACGCATAGTC
>JAHDDB010000056.1 GCA_020629575.1 Caedibacter sp.
TCAGCTTGATTAAAATCCTGATAAACAACCTCGAATAAGTTGATTACTCTCACAAGGAGCAAACACTATTCGTGTCCCAGTGCGCTGGGCATATTTGCAACCATATGGTTATCAAGATATTAATAGTTCTAATAATCAAACGGCATTTCAGGATTATTTTAATAATTTAGTGGCGCCAACCTTAGCAACAATCACATCACATAAATATTACGCTATTTTAGATCTGCATAGCTATATGCATTACAGTGCAGTAGGTAGTGAGGTTGCTGGTTGTACAGGGCAGGGGCAATGTCCACAAGGGGCTTTAGTTACAGACCCAAAATATTATGTCAATATTTGGGATAAGTTATACAGTGCTATTAAGCAAGATCCTGCTATTAATGAACAATATTTGATGTTCGATTTAGTGAATGAACCATCAGCAGCCTCTGGTGAGAAATTAACAGCTCAGCAAGTATTTGATATGGAGGTTGCTGTTATTAAAAGCCTAATAAATACTGGATTTAAAGGTAAGTTATTAATTGAAGGAGTTCATTTTTCAGGTTTGCATAGTTGGGATGCTGCGGGTAATGCAACAGTTTTTACGCGTCAAAATTTTCTTAATGCGGGCGTCAGTAGCGAAGTATTGGATAATCAAGTGATTATCAATGTGCACCAATATTTGGACAGTGATTTTAGTGGTACGCAGGATCAATGCTTGCAAGATATTACAACAACAGGTCCGAATGGTTTTAACTTAGATGCTTTTGTCAGTTACTTAAAAGCTAATAAATTTAAAGCAATAGTTACTGAGTTTGGCGTAGGGAAGGACCAAGCTAGCTGTGCTAAACCATTAGCTGACTTCTTAGCGTATATGAAAACACACGCTTATACTAAGACAAATGGTTATGGTTTTGTTGGTTGGACAGCTTGGAGTACAGGGCATGGCTGGGGTGATTACAATCTCAATATTACACCAAATGATTGGAAAGATAGTGTTCTTAAAGAATATTTTGTCAAATAGGGTGTTGATCCCAAAAATTGCAAATGGTATTTGCAAATCTACATGCAAATTGCAAACTGAGTTTGCAGTTTTTAATATCGTACCCTGAGCGAAGTCGAAGGGTGTATGTGCTTGTGGTATGTAAAATGGCTTCGACTGACGCTCAGCCAACAGTTATCTTCTGATTTTGTTGCTTTAGCATAGACCGTACCCTGAGCGAAGTCGAAGGGCCTGTGTGCTCGTAGTATGTAAAATGGCTTCGACTGACGCTCAGCCAACAGTTATCTTCTGATTTTGTTGCTTTAGCATAGACCGTACCCTGAGCGAAGTCGAAGGGCCTGTGTGCTCGTAGTATGTAAAATGGCTTCGACTGACGCTCAGCCAACAGTTATCTTTTGATTTTGTTGCTTTAGCATAGACCGTACCCTGAGCGAAGTTGAAGGGTGTATGTGCTTGTAGTATATAAAAAAGGCTTCGACTGACGCTCAGTCAACGTTTATTTAGCAGGGTTCAGTCATTATTTTTTAGATTTAAAGCTTATCAAGATTAAAATCACGGCACCAATGCAAATGGCAGAGTCTGCGATATTAAATGCTGGCCAGTGATAGTTGTTGATATGAAAGTCAAGGAAATCAACGACATAACCGTGGATCATACGATCATAAACATTACCCAAGGCGCCACCTAAGATAAGTGCTAAAGCGCAAGCAGTGAGGTTTTTATCTTTAGGTAAACGTGATAACCATATTAAGATCACAATAGCGACAATAAGGGCGATGCCAGAGAGGACAATCACTTGCCATGTGGTATTAGCATTACTTAGAAAGCTAAATGCCGCACCATAATTATGCAATAAGGTTAAGTTGAAAAAGGGCAGGACTTCAACAGGTTGTCCATAAGTTAGATTTTGTGAGGCAAGGTATTTTGTACCAAGGTCAATAATAATGACAATAATACTTAAAATAACCCAACGCAGTTGATTGTTACGCAAACTCACGTATCTCTCCTTGTTCAGTAGTAATGTTCTCAATACATCTGCCGCAAATATCAGCATACTCGCTATGACTGCCGACATCTTCGCGTCGATGCCAGCAACGCTCACATTTTTGTGCCACTGATTTCTCAACAACAATACTTAAGCCTTTGATACTTGAGTCATGCGCAAACTCAGGCTTTTCAGCTAATGGCTTAATATGTGCATCAGAGACGATCAACGCAAAGCGTAGCTCATCTTTAAGTTTAGCTAATTGCGCTAGTAAGGTATCATTAGCATAAAGCGTGACATTGGCCTCAAGGGAAGCGCCTAATACACCCTCAGCACGTTTGGCTTCAAGTAGTTTGTTGCATTCGGTGCGCACCTCTTGAATCGTTTGCCAAAATGGCAGATCAAGTTCAGCTGATTGTGGCATTTGTGATAAGCCTTGATACCACTCACAAGTAATAAAAGATAATTTCTCGCCAGGAATAGCATCATAAATTTCATCAGCCGTAAAGCATAAAATTGGTGATATCCAACGTACTAAAGCATGAATGATATGATACATTGCCGTTTGTGCGGACTTGCGTGCCAAACCGTGAGCTTTCGCTGTGTATTGACGATCTTTAATGACATCAAGGTAGAAGCTGCCCATATCAATTGAGCAGAAATGATGAATCTGCTGTGCCACAACATGGAAGTTATACTCATCATACGCTTTAATAATTTTCTGTTGCACTTCATCTGCTTTGGCAATTGCCCATTGATCCAATGCCACCAACTGATCAAAGTCGATTAAATCAGTTTGTGGATTAAAGCCCTCAAGATTTGATAATAAAAAGCGTGCGGTATTACGTAAGCGACGATAAGTATCAGCATTACGTTTGAGAATTTCATCAGATACGGTCATCTCAGTGCGATAATCAGTTGCTGCAACCCATAATCTTAGGATATCAGCCCCTAATGTGTTGACAACATCCTGTGGTGAGACAACGTTGCCAAGGGATTTAGACATTTTCTTGCCATGGGCGTCAACGGTAAACCCGTGGGTTAACACTTGCTTATAAGGTGCTTGATTGCGACGCGCTAAGCTTGTCAGCAATGAGGTTTGAAACCAACCACGATGCTGATCAGAACCCTCAAGGTATAAATCAGCAGGAAATTGTAAATCTTCATTATGCTCAAGCACACAAGCGTTTGAACAGCCTGAGTCAAACCAGACATCGAGTGTGTCGGTGACGCGTTGATAGTCCTCGGTTTCAGCAATGAACTGACTGTCATCAGCATCAAACCAAGCTTCCACTCCACCTTTGGCAATGGCATTAGCAACTTTTTCAATAATGTCTTGCGTTTGCGGGTGTAAGCTTTCCGTTTCCTTATGAATAAACAAAGGAATAGGCACACCCCAAGTGCGTTGACGTGAGATACACCAATCAGGGCGATCTTGCATCATCGCTTCAATACGGCTTTGTCCCCAACTTGGCACCCATTTCACTTCTTTGATGGTTTCTTCAGCGCGCGCACGTAGCTTATTTTTTTCCATACTGATAAACCATTGTGGTGTAGCACGGAAAATCAGTGGTGTTTTGTGACGCCAGCAGTGTGGATAGCTGTGCTCTAATTTGTTTAAATTAAGAAGAGCGTTGTTTTGTATTAATACTTCAATCACATGATCATTGGCTTTAAAGACGAATTCATTAGCAAAAAGCTCAGTGTTACTGTGATAGCAGCCATTGTTGTTGACAGGGTTGTCAACAGGTAGATCATGCAGTTTCCCTAATGCGAAATCCTCAACCCCGTGAGCCGGTGCAGTATGGACAAGACCAGTTCCAGAATCAACGGTAACATGATCACCGTGAAGTACGGGCACGATCCGGTTATAAAAAGGGTGGTGTGCTTTTAAGTCGGTCAATTGATCACCTGAGACACTGGCAAGGATATGATATTCTTCAATGCCAGCACGCTTCATAATTGACTCAACCAACTCTGTAGCAACAATAATATGTTGATCATGATTGAAGTTAACTACGGCATAGCTTATTTCATTATGCATGGCAATCGCCTGATTGGCGGGTAGCGTCCATGGTGTTGTTGTCCAAATAACCGCAGATGTGTTTTCAGGTAAAGTCTCTAAACCAAAGCGCTCTGCCCAAGTGTTTGGCTCAATGATGGCAAATTTAACATCGATCGCAGGTGAGATTTTATCTTTGTATTCAACTTCGGCTTCAGCAAGTGCTGAGCCACACTCAGGGCACCAGTGGACTGGTTTGAAGCCTTTGGTTAAATGACCATTTGCAATAATCTTACCTAAAGTTCTCACCATGTTGGCTTCGTAGTCAAAGTTCATGGTTAAGTAAGGCTTATCCCAGTCGCCTAAAATACCCAGACGCTTAAAGTCTGTAATTTGGCGCTGTACTTGTTTGGCAGCATATTTACGACATTCTTTACGAAAAGCATTGGCACTAATCTTGGCACCCGCTTTACCATGTTTTTTCTCTACTTGCAGCTCAATCGGTAGGCCATGGCAATCCCAACCTGGGACATAAGGTGCGTCGAAACCTGAGAGTGTTTTTGAGCGTATCACCATATCTTTTAAAATCTTATTGACCGCGTGTCCGACGTGAATATCACCATTGGCATACGGAGGACCATCGTGCAAAATAAACTTATCTCTTCCGGTGAAATGCTCGCGAATTTGTTGATAAGCTTCATCGCTATACCATTGTTTCAAGCGCATTGGTTCTTTTTGCGCAAGGTTTGCCTTCATTGAAAATGATGTTTTCGGCAAGTTTAATGTGCTTTTATAATCTGCCATATGTTACCCTTTAACCCGTTATTTTAAATTGCATTTCAACACCCCGCCTCGCAAGCTTGGCATCCCTCTTGCAAAGAGAGGAATCAAGCAGAAGCCAATTTAAATTCCTCTCTTTGCAAGAGGGATGGCAGCCGTAGGCTGACGGGGTGTTCTTTAAAGTTACCTATTTAATTGTACGTAACTCTGATTTTCTATTTTTTATATCTTTATTGTATGTTTTTCAAGCCACGTAAGTGCAGCCAGCTTATCATCATTAATTTGTGCTTTGAGTGCATCAAAGCTTGCAAATTTTTTCTCGCTACGCACAAAGTGCAAAAACTCAATCGTAACATATTGCCCATATAAGTCATGTGTGAAATCAAAAATATGTGTCTCTAATAAACGTAATCTGCCACCGACTGTTGGGCGAATGCCGATATTGGCAATGCCGTGATATGTTTTACCGTGAACATGCACGTTAACAACATAAACCCCTGAAACGACAACGGCTGTTGGCATTGGGATGTTAATCGTTGGAAAACCAATCTTACGCCCATTTTGATCACCATGATGCACGCGACCACTGAGCGAGTAGCTATGCCCTAAAAAATGCGCTGCATCATTGAATTGACCACAACTCAGTAGTTGACGGATATGGCTGCTGCTAATGCGTGTATCATCTATGGTATAAGAAGGGAGGCTTTCTACGCTAAAGCCATATTTTTTCCCTAAGTCTTGGAGTAGCTTAAAATCACCTTGACGCTGATAACCAAAACGAAAGTCATCACCAATAATGACATGCTGAGCATTAAGACCATCGACAAGAACCGTTTTAACAAAGGCTTCAGCTGATAACATCGCAAGCTTTTGATTAAACTGCAGGCACAACACCTGATCGATATTGAGTGCTTTAAATGCTTGGATCTTGTCACGAAAAGGCGTGATGCGCAAAGGTGCCTTTTCTTTTAAAAAAAACTCTTTCGGTTGCGGCTCAAATGTCACCACTGTCGCTTTAGCTCTATTGGTTTTAGCCAGTTGCTGCACATGTTTAATAATATACTGATGCCCCAAGTGCATGCCATCAAAGTTACCAATGGTGACAATACTTGGCGTTTGATTTTTATTGTTATGTAAATCTGCAAATCGTAACAGCTGCATGTTAAGTTTGTTTATGCCTAATTAATCGCTTTGATACATCACAAAGCGAGGTGTTAAAAACTGTCAAGCATTGTATACCAGTCCTATAGCTATCGTAAATAAATTTGCGGAGTTTGTTGACTTAAGAGGTAATATAAAAGAGAAAGTTTTACTTTGATTTGCTCATATCGTCTTTGATGGAAAATACATAACGGCTACTATGTTTTCGTAAGTGATGTGATGGTGTGACAATACTTGGGAAATGAGCATGATTTGGCGCATCGGGGTAGTCATGTGTTTCTAAGCAGACAGCGCAATGTGACTGATATGCTTCATCATACTTTCCTTTACAGTTGTTTAAAAAGTTTGCGGTATATAATTGCAAGCCTGGATAGGTGGTTAATAGCTGCATATGTATGCCCGTTCTTTCACTTGTTAGTTCAGCGCATGGCTGATATTTAGGTGCTTGAGCATCGTGTTGAGGCAAAATGTAAAACACATCATAACCGTTGTTTTGGCGTAATTTTTCATCACTCTGTAATAAACTGCTTGTTAATGATTTAGGCTTGGAAAAATCAAATGTGCCATGGGCTTTTGCAGTTTTTCCTGTTGGGATTAATTGATCATTCGTCTCAAGATAAGCATCACAATGAAGTGCTAGTTGATGTTGATCTAGCTGATTGCGTGTCGTGCCATTGAGATTAAAGTAGCTGTGATTGGTGAGATTACTAATCACAGCATTATCAGCAGCTTCTGTCAGGTAATCAATTTGCAGAGTGCCATCGGCTAAGATTAGATATTCAATGGTAATTGTTATAGGTCCAGGTAAACCACAATAGCCATCTTCAAGCTTGATATGATAAGCAATACCTTGAGCATAATCATTGCTAATGATTGATTGCTGCCAAACTATGGTCTTCAAATTGCCGATATGCAAAGCATTTTCTGATTCATTGGCATCAAGTCTGTAAATATGATCATTTAAGGTAAACTGAGCCTTGGCAATGCGATTGGTGACAACAGCATGCACCGCACCTAAAGATGGATCATTTTCTTTGAGATAATCTTGATAATCATCAAACCCCAAAACGATATCTTGCCACGTTTGATTTTTATCTTGTATCCATAGCGATTGAATGACCGCGCCGATATTTAAAAGCTGTAATTTGATGCGGGGATGGTTGATGTTGGTTTGATAAATGCCAAGTGTTTGATCTAAACATTGGCTATAAATCTGTGTTGCTGAATGGTCTTTTGTCATCGTTTTGCCATCGCTATTTAATTTGCGTCATCGACTAAATGGACCCCTTGATAAGCACGTGAGATATAAAAAGTAGGCGCTTTGTTAAAGCGTTTATAATAAGCGGATTTCAAGTACTGTTGATAATCATCAATCACATGATCTTGCACTAAATGTATCGTGCAGCCACCAAAACCACCTCCGGTCATCCGTGCACCATATACGCCAGAATATGAAATGGATAACTCAACCAAATAATCAAGCTCGTCACAGCTGACCTTATAGTCATACTGTAGTGAATTGTGTGAGGCATACATCAGTTTACCAAGTGTTAGCCAATCGGCATTTTTCATGGCATTAGCCGCTTGCAAAACACGATGATTTTCATTCACAACATGCTTAGCGCATTGCAAGCTCTCGATATCAAGTAAATCTTTTGATGCCATTAATTGCTCAACGGTTAAATCCCTTAATGAGGCGATATTAAAGATTTTGGCGACTTTCTCACATGATTCACGGCGCTTGTTATAAGCAGATTCCGCAAGGTTGTGTTTGACATTGCTATCACAGATCATGAGTGATACGTCGGTTAGGTTAAAAGGGATATGTTCTGCATTAAGTGATTGGCAATCGATGAGCAATGCGTGATGCTCACGTGCTGATGCGCAGATCATTTGATCCATAATGCCGCAAAGTGTGCCGATATACTGGTGTTCGACTTGCTGTGCAAGTTTGGCAATATCAGTTTTACTTATTTCAAGTTGATAAAGTGTGGCATAAGCATAACCTAAGGCAACCGTTAAAGATGCTGAAGATGATAGCCCCGCACCAATTGGCAGATTACTAGAGATATAAATATCAGCGCCTTTGACTTTTGTTATGTCATTAGTGCTTTGCTGAATAAGTGATAACATGCCACCGATGTAGCGACACCATTGTGAATGTTCTGAGTTTGAAAAATGATGTAAATCAAAGCGGTCTAATTGATCCAAGTTTTTGCTATAAACGCTGATTTTAGTATCATCGCGTGGTGCGATAGCAACTGTTGTGCCCATGTTGATTGCCAAAGGCATAACAAAGCCATTGTTGTAGTCGGTGTGCTCACCGATTAAATTAACCCGCCCAGGTGCATAAAAGCACTGATAATCTTGGCGATTAAAGATTGATTGATAGTGATTACGTAGATCATCGCTATGTTTTGCTAATATCATAATGCACGTAACCTCTTTGCAGCGTCTTCAGGTGTAATATCACGTTGTGATTCAGCAAGCATTTCAAAACCAACCATAAACTTTTTAACCGAAGCGGAACGTAGTAACGGCGGATAAAAATGAGCATGTAACTGCCAACATGGATCGTTCTTAGCATAAGGCGCGCCATGCCAGCCCATTGAATATGGAAATGAAACCCCAAACAATCGATCATACTTTTGCAGTAACGCTTTGAGAATACTAGCAAGCTTAGTTTTTTGGTGTTCATTGAGATAGTTAAGATGCGCGCAATATGATTTAGGTATTAATAAGGTTTCAAATGGCCAAACTGCCCAAAAGGGTACGACAACAAGCCATTCATCGTTTTCAAGTACAATACGCTCTTGAGCCTTTTGTTCACGCTTAACATAATCAATAAGTAAATTGCGTTGATGGTTTTGATGGTAAGTTTGTTGTTGACGGTGTTCTTTTTCAGCTTCAGTCGGTAAAAAATCACATGCCCAAATTTGCCCATGTGGGTGAGGGTTAGAGCATCCCATAATATCGCCTTTGTTTTCAAAAACCTGCACCCATTGGTAAGTTTTTGAAAGCTCATTAACTTCATTTTGCCAAGTAGATATTACTGTTGTAATGTCTTTTTCAGTCATTTCAGCCATGCTTAAGCTATGATCTGGCGAGAAGCAAATAACTTTGGCAATACCGTTGGCTGCTTGAGCGGTCATTAATGGATCAAATATTTCGTCAAGCTGTTCATTATCCTGTGCTGACATCAGAGCTGGAAAGTCATTATTAAAAACATATGTCTCACTATATTGAGGGTTTTTGGTGCCGTTTGCACGAACATTGCCAGGACATAAATAGCATTCAGGGTCATGTGTTGGTCTATGGTTAGCAGGAGGTAATTCACTAAGCCCTTGCCATGGTCTTGATAAACGATGCGGTGAGACGACAATCCATTCGCCTGTCAACGGATTGCGACGACGATGTGAGCGCTCAAATAATGGATTTGCTGATGTCATAAGGAAATCATGGTCTAAATGTTGGAAATTTACGATAAATGGTAGCGAAACTAAAAGACAGATTCAAATGGTTTTATGCTTTCATGGAATAGCTTTACTCTGGCTTATGATTTTTGATTGAGTTTCGAGCATGTTGGCATGTTTCAGTAATGGGGAAATTGGAAGTTCGGAAAATAATAAGCGGGTAGAATATTTACAAATAAAAATTAAATCGATAATATGCAAGCGAAATTATAATAAAAGCAGCAACATATAAAATAAAAACAGGGGGAGTGGGGAATAATGAAAGAAAAAAAACTAAACGCAATAACCATACGCGTTGCCATTATTGGCGCGTTGGCGGGGTTGTTGTTCGGTATGGATATTGCCTATGTTAATGGCTCATTAGATTTGATCGTCAAAAATTTTAGTTTAAGCTTAACGCAGTCGCAACATGTCGCAAGTACGTTACTTGTTGGTGCGGCAATTGGTGCGATTTTTAGCGGTTTTCTATCACGACGCTTTGGGCGAAAGGTAGTATTAATTCTGGCGGCATTAATTTTTACCATATTTACATTTGTTGGTGTTTTCGCACCTAACTTTGATGCGTTATTAGTATCACGATTTGTTGTTGGCTTAGCCGTTGGTATTGCTTCTTTTATTTCACCACTGTATCTATCGGAAATTGCGCCTAAAGAGTTTCGTGGTGGTATCATTGCGATGTATCAATTCATGATTACGATTGGTATTTTCTTGATGTATCTGTGTAACTCGGCGCTAAGTTCCACAGGATCTTGGCGTATTATGCTTGCTAGTATTGCTATTCCCTCAATCATTATGTTACTAGGTTGCTTAACTTTACCACGAAGCCCACGTTGGTTGATTCTAACTGGGCAGGAAGAAAAGGCGTTAGTCGTACTAAAAAGGATTCGTGATAATGATGAAGAAGCTTATCAGGAAGTAGATGAAATCAAAAATGCAACTAATGTCAAAGGTAGTGGCTTTAAAATGTTACGCCATGGCTTCTTTTTAAAAGTATTATTGTTAGGGATTTTACTGCAAGCATTCCAACAGTTTACAGGGATGAATGCTTTTATGTATTATTCAACAGATATTTTCAAGATGGCAGGTTTTGGTAACCCCGCAGTAGCTACAATTGTTATTGGTTTAGTGAATGTATTAACAACGATCTTAGCAATAAAGTATGTTGATAAATTTGGACGCAAGCCAATTCTTTATTTTGGCTTGAGCTTATTGGTTTTATCTTGTCTTATCGTTGGTGTCGTATTCAAGACTCATTACTCAGTTGAGTTGATTAATAACCTGCCTGTTTCACATATGCAATTAAGCTCAGCATTGCAGTGGATTACATTGATTTTTTGTTTGGTATTTATCTTTGGTTTTGCCATTTCAATGGGGCCCATGATTTGGATTATATGCTCTGAAATCCAACCGTTAGAAGGGCGAGATCTTGGTATGACTGCATCAACGACATCAAACTGGTTATGTAATGCTATTTTAGGTAACTTTGCATTGACATGGTTAACCTTTGCACCGGGTAATACATTCTTTGGTTTTGGATTGGTTTGTTTGGTTTGTATGTTCTTCACTAAGTTCTTTGTGCCTGAAACAAAAGGGGTTTCATTAGAGCAAATAGAGCAAAACTTGAAATCAGGTAAGCGTCTTGCGCATATTGGACGTTAGTTGCTGTGATCGGTTAATCGCTTGATAAATTACAGATGCTTAAAACCTTAGAAAAAAGCATAAGTAAATGATACCATAGCGGTGCTATTTACAAGTGAAGATAAAGATAGATTAACGATGATAGAAAAATTTGACCCAAAAGCTGAGCAGCCCGTGACTTTCACTCAAGCGGCTTTAACGCATTTTAGGAACCATTTGGCGAAAACTCAATCGCTTGCTATCAAGATTGGTATTACAACAACAGGCTGTTCAGGCTTGGCTTATGTTGTTGAACCGATTAAGGAAATTCCTGAAGGCTTTATTAAGATCGATGAAGAAGGTGTTTTGTTTTTCGTAGATCCTAAGGCGTTACAATATGTCAATGGTCTTGAAATAGATCATGTCAAAAGAGAGTTAGGTTTATCACAACTGGTTTATAATAATCCTAATGAGTCAGCGCGTTGTGGTTGTGGTGAGAGTTTCACTGTGCAACAAGAAGGATTAAAATAATAATGAAAATGTCTGATGTTGCTATTTTACGCCGCGAAGTTGAAGTAACCACAGTTCCCTATGGTGAGAAAATGACTTTGTTACCAGGGCAAGAAGTGCTGGTAACGCAAGCAATGGGGGCAAGCTTCACGCTAAATGTGATGGGTAATCTGGTTTATCTTGATGGTAAAGATGCCGATGCGATTAATCGTGAGGTAGTACTTCTGCCAAGTGATAAAGCCAATATTCAAGCTGGTGATGAGGTTAATCTCGATCTTTTATGGGATCAGCTACGCACGGTTTATGATCCTGAAATCCCTGTGAACATCGTTGATTTGGGTCTGATCTATGATATTTCAACCACGCGTTTGGACAGTAGTAATTATCATATTGGTGTACAAATGACATTAACCGCTCCTGGGTGTGGCATGGGTCCTGTATTAGTACAGGATGTTGAAGATAAGCTTAAACAATTTGCCAATGTCGAAAAGGCCGATGTGGTGTTGGTATTTGATCCGCCATGGAATTCTGAAATGATGACCGAAGAAGCAAAGCTTGAGCTTGGACTTTTTTAGGTTTGGCAAAGGACGTAAACCATGATAAAGGTAGTTTACCCCGGGACATTTGATCCTATTAGTTTAGGGCATATTGATCTAATTAAACGCGCGAAATCTTTATTTGATGAAGTGATTGTTGCTATTTCAACTGGTAATGGCAAATCAACGCTTTTCACTGAAGAGGAACGCTTTAACATCACCTCTGAAGTTTTGTCTGATATGCCTAATGTGCGTGTTGTGCGCTTACAAGGATTGATCGCTGATTTTATTGATGAAGTGGGTGCAAGTGCTGTCATTCGCGGATTGCGCGCAGTTTCTGACTTTGACTATGAGTTTCAAATGGCAAATATTAATAGGCATTTAAATAAAAAGTTTGAAACGATATTTCTAACGCCGGATGAAAAATATACGTGTTTATCATCAACAATGATTCGTCAAGTATCTAAAATTGATCCCCATCGTGTGGCTGACTATGTACATCCGGTGGTGTTAGATGCATTGTTAGCAAAAAGAAGTCACCATAACTAAGTTGAGAGTTTGACTTAAGAAACCTTTTGACATATTTCAAGAAAAGCCTTGGCTGCACGCGATAGCTCGACCTTTTTATGATAGATACAAGCACTGCTAATATAGATCGGTGTATCGATAAGTGGTAATTCTCTGAGTTTATCTGACATCATATCCTCAGTAATAATTGACCAGCCAAAGCCTGATTCAA
>JAHDDB010000057.1 GCA_020629575.1 Caedibacter sp.
GCTTTTTTAAGGGTGAGTTTATGAATATTAGTATTTTTGATTTGTTTTCTATTGGTGTAGGACCGTCATCATCACACACAGTGGGTCCAATGCGTGCAGCCTTTCGATTTTTACAAAAACATCAAGTTGCATTGCAAGAGACTAAGCGCTTTACAATTGAGCTTTTTGGGTCACTAGCATTGACAGGAAAAGGGCACAAAACAGATTATGCATGTATTTTGGGATCTGCAGGTTTTGAGCCACACAGTATTGATATTAATGCAGCTGCACTTTGTTATGATCAGATTATTAAAACCAAAAAGATGAAATTATTGGAATCTTATGAAATTGATTTTGATTATACAGCTGATTTGATATTTCACTATAATGAGGCGCTACCAGAGCATGCCAATGGTATGTTGTTTACGCTATGGGATGCGCAAGGTGAAAAACTTGATACATTGAAGTATTTCTCAGTTGGTGGTGGCTTTATCTTAGATGAGCATGAGATGCATTTACACAATGATCCAGCTCCCGTTGATGCGCACGCCGTACCTTATCCATTTGCAACGGCTAAAGAGTTGTTAGATCTGTGTGAGAAACACCAGATGAGTATAGCCGACTTAATGATGGCCAATGAATGCGCGTTGCGTGATAAGAATGAAGTTGAAGAAGGTGTGTTAGCAATCTGGCAGGTGATGGATGAATCCATTGAAAACGGATTACAAACAGATGGCGAACTTCCAGGGGGGTTATCAGTTAAACGTCGAGCGTATAAACTTAAAACACGTTTGGAAGAATCGCGTTTAGATATCAAGGATCTTAATTGGCTTAATGTTTTTGCCATTGCTGTTAATGAAGAGAATGCCGCCGGTGGCAAGGTGGTTACAGCACCAACCAATGGGGCGGCAGGCGTGATTCCTGCTGTATTAAAACATCATGTGTTAAGCCATCCCTTCACCACAAAAAAAGAGATTATTGATTATTTGTTAACAACGGCGGCTATTGGCATTTTATTTAAAAAGGGTGCTTCAATTTCAGCAGCCGAAGTAGGCTGCCAAGGTGAGGTTGGTGTGGCATGCTCAATGGCGGCAGCGGGGCTTTGTGCACTTCTAGGTGGCAATGTTGAACAAGTCGAAAATGCCGCAGAGATGGGCATGGAGCATAATTTAGGGCTAACCTGTGATCCGATTGGTGGTTTGGTACAAATTCCATGCATTGAGAGAAATGCCATGGGTGCAGTACAAGCAGTCAATGGTGCTAAGCTGTCACTACTAGGCGATGGTGAGCATCATGTAAGCTTAGATCAAGTGATTCAGACGATGAAAGAAACAGGTAAAGACATGTCCACTAAATACAAAGAAACGTCACTTGGTGGCCTAGCCGTGAATTTACCAGCATGTTAGAAATATAGTAATTATGCATAGAATATGGAGGATAAGACTAAATGTTCACCCACAAGTGCTCACCGTACCCTGAGCGTAATTCGAAGCGATGCACTGAGCGTTAGTCGAAGTGTGGTAGCTTTGGAAAATCATACTTCATAAAGGCTTCGATTTACGCTCAGCCAACGCTTATACAATTAAAGTGGGCAGGAATATGGTCATAGTCAATATGGAACGTTAAAATACAAAAAAATTGATACAAGAAGCGTCAATGTCTGCTATACAAAGGGTTTAACTTTGTTTATTCTAACAGTCAATATCTTTGGAGAAAAGTTACACATAGGGAGAATACAATGCAAATACTATCCACGAATGTCTATATTGGACCAAATGTCTATGCCAACTTTCCAGTCATTAGACATGTTATTGACTTGGGTATTTTAGAAGAGTGGCCATCGGCAAAGCTCGGTGCTGATTTTATTGATGCTTTGGTTGAGGCGCTTCCGGGACTGAAAGAACATGGTTGCTCCTATCGTGAGCCAGGTGGTTTTATACGACGCATGCGCGAGGATGAAGGTACATGGATGGGGCATATTTGGGAGCATGTGGCGATTGAGCTTCAGGATGTTGCAGGTAGCAATGTAAGCTTTGGTAAAACGCGTAGTACCGGTGAGCCAAGACAATACAATATGGTGTTTGAGTATAAGCAAAAAGATGTTGGTTTGCAGGCGAGCTTCTTAGCACGTGATTTACTGATTTCTCTTTTACCTCAAGAGCTACAGCAAGTGCTGAATGTCGATCTTAAAGATTTTGATTTTGAAAATGAGAAGATTCGCTTTATTAAGTTTGCCCAAAGCAAAGAGTTTGGTCCAAGTACTGGATCATTGGTGGAAGCCGCGACAAAGCGCGATATTCCATATATTCGATTAAATGACCAATCTTTAGTGCAATTCGGTCATGGCAAATATCAAAAACGTATTCAGGCAACCATTACCGGTGAAACTAAACATATCGCTGTTGAGATATCTTGTGATAAAGAACAAACCAACATCATTTTAAATGGTTTGGGACTCCCTGTACCTAAGCAACGCAGCGTGCGTCACGAAAGTGATGCATTATCCATTGCCCGCCATCTGGGTTATCCATTGGTTGTTAAGCCATTAAACGGTAATCACGGTCGTGGTATAAGCATTAATATTCAAGATGATGAAGGTTTAAAACAAGCATTTGCAGTGGCAAAAGAGCATGGTCGTTGGGTTGTTTTAGAGCAATATATTGAAGGTTTTGATCATCGGATGTTGGTCGTTAATGGTAAATTAGTCGCTGTGGCGAAACGCGTTCCTGGGCATGTTGTTGGCGATGGTGAGCACACGATTGCTGAGCTAATTGATATTGTCAATAAAGACCCAAGGCGCGGTGTCGGGCATGAGAAGGTATTAACGCGTCTTGAACTTGATCATCAAGCATTGACGCTATTAGAAAAAGCCGGGCTAACCTCAGAGAGTGTTTTGCCTATGGGTGAAATTTGCTATTTACGCAAAACAGCGAATCTTTCAACCGGTGGTACGGCGATTGATTTAACCGATGTGGTACATCCAGATAATCGTGAGATGGCAGAGCGCGCAGTTACTGCCATTGGTTTGGATGTTGGTGGAGTTGATTTCCTATCTCCTGATATTACCCAATCTTATCAAGAAATCGGTGGAGGTATTTGTGAGGTTAATGCAGCACCTGGCTTTAGAATGCATGTATCACCAAGTGAAGGTTATCCACGCGATGTCGCAGGTGCAGTGATGGATATGTTATTTCCTGATACAGAGCGTGCGCGTATTCCAATTGCAGCAATTACTGGTACCAATGGAAAAACAACGACAACACGCATGGTTGCCCATATGTGGAAGATCGCTGGTAAATGTGTCGGCTTTACCACAACTGATGGTGTTTATGTCAATGGTAAATTAAGTGTCGCAGGCGATATGACAGGGCCAAAATCAGCACAAATGGTATTGCGTGACCCTAATGTTGATGTGGCTGTGTTTGAAACGGCACGTGGTGGTTTGCTTAGAAGTGGTTTGGGTTATGATTATTGCAATGTCGGTGCTTGCATTAATATCGCTGAGGATCATATGGGACTTAAGGGTATTAATACACTAGAAGAACTAGCAGAAGTGAAACGTATCGTGACTGATGCAGCACGCGATGTTGCTGTATTAAATGCTGATGATCCGCATTGCTTAAAATTATCTGCTTATACACAAGCTGAGCACATTATGTATGTGACGATGAATCCAGAGCACGCATTGGTCAAAGAGCATATTCGTGCAGGGGGCAAGGCCGTTGTTATTGAGAAAGGGGTTAATGGTGACATGATCACCATCTTTGATAATCATATTCACATGCCGGTATTATGGACGCATTTGATTCCTGCAACAATGGAAGGGCGAGCAGTCCACAATGTACAAAATGCCATGTTTGCCGTGGCGATTGCTTATAGTATGAATATGAGCTTAGATGATATTAAAAATGGCCTAAGAACCTTTACAACCTCATTTTATCAAGCACCAGGACGTATGAACTGGTTTGATGAACATCCATTTAAGGTCTTAATGGACTATGGTCATAATCCAGCGGCTGTTTTAGCAATGGGTAAGTTGGTTGAGCAGATTGATACTAAAGGTATCAAAACCTGCGTGATTGCAGCTCCTGGGGATAGACGTGATCAGGATATTGCTAATATTGCTAAGGCGGTAGCACCTTATTTTGATCAGTTTATATGTAAGCAAGATGATGGTTTAAGAGGGCGTAAGTTTGGTGAAATTCCACACAAATTAAAAGAAGCATTGCTAGAAGCTGGAATTTCTGCAAATAGCATTCAGATTATTGAAAGTGAGCAAGAAGCGGTTGATCATGCATTACAACATGCCAATGCAGGTGATCTTTTGGTGGTGTTTGCAGATAATATCAAACGCACGTGGAAGCAGATTATTCATTTTAATAAAGAGGGTGAAACAGTTGATAACACGACAACAAGCAAATCAAATGCAACGATTGAATTAAGCAAAAATCATGGTTTGGCACAAGAGATTGTAGAGATGATGCAAGGTGGTATTATTGCCGATGAGCGTGGTGTGCGCCTTGTTGCTATTGTTGAAGAAGATGCCGATTAAGTAGGTGTAATGATGCATGAAATTCCTGAAGGTTATTCAAGGCGTTTAGTTGGACCTAATTTGTTTTTTAATGAGACGGGTGTTGTGCTTGATATTCCACTTAAGACAAATCAAGAAGTGCTTATTAAACTATGGCAAAAAAACTGTGAACGACTGTTGCCTTTATTTGGTTTCTCTGAGTATAAGCTAGCACATAAGGCGTATAGCGAGGGCTTGCGTTTAGCGTTTACTGCACCGTGTGATATCTTGCTTGCCAGTTGTGATGTTATTGATTACACATGGTACGCGGCATGTTATGAATTCTTAAATAATGACGTTTTGACATTAGATGAATCGCAAAAGGCAAGCTTACTTCAAGCCATTCAAGAAGAGCAAAATCTTGCCTATCGTATACTGCATGCTAATGCCAAATCACATGGTTTAAATATCTTTAGAGAAAAAGATCACGCTTATGTAGGTTCTGGTGTTGGTCGTTATAAATTATCATTATTAACCGATGATTATTTATCGCTACCATGGCAAGATATTTATGATATTCCACAGGTCATTGTTACCGGAACCAATGGCAAAACGACAACAGTGCGTTTGACGAATTTTATCTGTCAACATGCTGGTAAGGTAAGTGGTTATGCTTCAACGGATTGGGTTGCTATTAATGGTGAAATTATTGATCAAGGCGATTATTCAGGACCTACAGGACATCAATTTGTGCTCACCAATCCAAGTGTTGAAGTAGCTGTTTTAGAATCAGCTCGTGGTGGATTGTTAAAACGTGGCTTGATAGAAACACAAGTTTCAGCAGCAACGGTCACCAATGTTTCTTATGATCATATGGGTGAGGATGGTGTTGAAACCTTAAACGATTTGTTTGATGCCAAATGCATTGTTTATCGCGCGTTAGCCAAAGAAAACAGTTTTGCCGTGATCAACATGGATGATGCGCTTTTGCGTGAGTTGGTTAACCAACTAACAAACCCTAAAATTTTAATAAGCCAAACAAAAATTTCACCTCAGGTGTTAAATCAATTAACAATAAATGACCATGCTTGTTATGTTGCTGATGATTGTTTTATCTGGTGGCACCAAGGTAAAGAAAAAACATTAGCTAATGTTAATGATGTGCCGTTAACGATGAATGGTCATGCAAAACATAATATTGAGAACGCTTTACATGCAATAGCTTTGGCTTTTGCATTGGGTATTGCTTTTGAGAAAATAATAGCGGCGTTATGTGCTTATCAAAATACAGAGAAAGAAAATCAAGGGCGCGCTAATATCTACACACTCAAATCAGGTGCAAAAGTGATTATTGATTTTGCGCATAATCCAGCAGGATTTAAGGCAATTTTATCCTTGGCACAAGCGTATCAAACAAAAGACGGTAAGCTGAGTTTGTTGTTTGGCACAACAGGAGACAGAATCAATTTGATTGATGATAGCTCAAAAGTAATTGCTGAGTATAAGCCACATGAGATTGTAATCAAAGAGCTTAAGAAATATTTGCGTGGTGCTAATGAAGGAGAAATTCCCATGAAAATTTCAGCATCACTAGTTCGTTTTGGTCAGGAAAAAGATACAATACGTTTGGTTGAAGATGAGTTGTCTGGGGCAAAGCTGCTATTATCGCAATTGCAACAAGGTGATGTGTGTGTCTTGTGTTGTCATGATCATATTGCTGAAATTGGTGCACTGGTGAAGACATATTGTGATTGACTATTTGATAACTATACGGCTCATAAATCATTTTGTGGTGTTCAATGACAGAAATACTGTAAGATGGTTTGTAGGCGGTATATATTGCTAAATGAAGTTACGCACTTTAGAAAAACTATGACTTTATAAACACCCCGTCAGCCTACGGCTGCCACCCCTCTTGCAAAGAGGGGAATTAGGCAATGATGGTTTTATATTCCCCTCTTTGCAAGAGGGGTGCCGAGCTTGCGAGGCGGGGTGTTGAAATAGAAAAAGTGTGTAACTCCAATTACTAACTAATGCTCTAGTAATAGCCCCTTATAGGGGCTTACGTTAGGCATTTAAGAAAAAGAGAGGAGTGAGAATGCCCGCACCAACAGTTTCAGGTATTAAAAGAGGATATATTATTCCAATTGGTGGACGTGAAGATAAATTGGTTTCACCCAAGGTTTTGCAGCGATTTGTTGAATTAGCAGGTGATAAAGATGCCTATATTGTCATAATTCCAACGGCATCTAAGCTGCCAGATACGGGCAGCGAATATATCAAGATTTTTAAGTCTCTTGGTGTTAAAGATGCGGTAAGCCTTGAAATTCAAGCGCGTGCTGATACCGATAATGAGGATTATCTTCAGCACTTTGAAAAAGCAACGGGTATCTTTATGACCGGTGGTAATCAGCTACTGTTATCAACCGTGCTTGGTGGTACTAAAGTGGCGCAAATGATTCGTCGTTGCAATGCTAAGGGTGTTCATGTAGCAGGCACCTCGGCAGGTGCTGCATTTATCTCTGAACATATGATTGTCGGTGGAGCCACTGGTTTTATGCCACGCTATAATATGGTTAATATGGCGCCAGGCTTAGGGCTAACTAACAAAATACTCGTTGACCAACATTTTTCGCAACGAGATCGTTTGGGACGATTATTAACAGCATTATCTTATAATCCCTTTGTAACTGGTGTTGGAATTGATGAAGACACAGGTGCCTTTCTCGCTGATGATGGCGTAATTGAGGTTGTTGGCAGTGGCGCATTAACAATTATTGATATGTCACATATTGAGCATTCATCAATGCCGCATGCGCGCGATGATGATCCCATTAGTTTGGTAGGCATTCGCATGCATCTCTTACTTGAAGGCAGTAAATATGACACAAATGCGCATGAAGTTGAGATTGTTAATTAATTGCAAGGATGGGGTTGGGAATGCAAAAAGAGCAAAAGGTGCAGAAGATGCAAAAGATTATTATTCATGGTGGATGTGGTGCTAGAGAGGATAAAAATACCCCCTTTAGTGATTATCATGTGCACCTATTAACCATTATTGAGGAAGCCTATGCCTTTCTTAAAACCTATGATGATGCCTTAAAAACTGCTGTTTTTGCAGCGAAATTATTAGAGGATGATCCACTATTTAATGCCGGTACGGGCTCGCGTTTACAGCAAGATGGACAAGTGCGCATGTCAGCTTCCATTATGGATGGTGCAAAAGCCAAATTTGCAGGCGTGATTAATATTCAAAATATCCAATATCCGAGTGAAGTGGCTTTAGCACTTTTAAATGAACATCACAGTGTGCGTGCAGCTGATGAGGCAACGCGCTTTGCACATGAGACATTAAAAATGCCCGAGTACAACCCAATAACTGAGCATCGTTATCAAGAATATCTTGAGTTAAAAAAAGGCTTAACAGGGACTATTGGTGTTGTCGTACTAGATAGTCAAGGCAATATTGTTGCATTAACTTCAACAGGCGGGGCAGGCTTTGAGGTGCCAGGGCGTGTGGGCGATAGTCCGACCGTTGCTGGTAACTACGCATCAAACATTATGGGGATATCATGCACTGGTATTGGTGAGCATATTGTTAATCAAGCTGTTGCAGCAAAAATCCATACTCGTGTTAAAGATGGTATACCTTTGGATGAGGCGGTTGCTAAAAGTATTAAAGAAAGTGATGCTTTGGATGATTATGTTGGATTGATTGCATTAGATCAAAAGGGCAATATTTCTACTGGTTCAACTCAAGTCGCACAAACATTATTTGCTTATCATGATGGTGAGAAAGCTAAAACTTTTTATGAGTAAATAACCGAAGTTGCATAATTTCAATAAAGCCTGAGCTATTACCACATTCATGGCAAGATCAGCCTGCACCGCCTGAAACAGCAGATATTGGTGATCAATGGCTCAAGCATTGTGAGTCTTTAATATTGGCTGTACCAAGCGTTATCGTTCCAAGAGAGTACAATTATATTCTAAACCCATTGCATAAAGGGTTTGCAAAGGTAGTCAAAAAAGCCAAAGTATTAGACTTTAGCTTTGATACGCGATTAGCAAAGTAAGTATTTCACTTTACCCGCCCAAACCATTTTGCAGTATTTCTGCCATTGAACTTCTTCGATATCAAACACCACAGAATGATTTACGATGGGCATATAAAAAATTTGCTTTTTATCATTGACTTAAATTTGATAGTGGCTATCATTAACCTCATTATTTGCAAATGACAATGATTATCGTTTAAATTAAAGAGGTTTTTATGGACACAAATAAAATTCAAACAGCACTAAGAGCAAGGCAATTAACTAAACAGAAACTCTATGGTGTATTAGCAACTCAATCTATCGCAATGCCTGGCTATCCTTTTGGTTCATTGGTGGCGTATGCATTTGATATCGACGGTGAGGTGCTTGTTTATATCAGTAAACTCGCGCAGCATACACGCAATGTTGCCAAAGATGATAAAGTGTCATTAACGATTATTGAAGATGAAAAAGAGGATATTCAACAGGCAGGACGTGTCACTATTTTAGGACGATTAAATCGTTTGGAAGATGAAGAAAAGGTAGCAAGTGTTTACACGCGTTTTTTCCCAGAATCAAAAGACTATCAAGATACAACCCATGACTTTCACTTTTATAAATTACACATTGATAAAGTGCGTTTTATTGGTGGCTTTGGTGATATTAATTGGGTGAGCAAAGAGAATTTTTGTATTGAACAGGTATTTAAAAATGAGGAGATTAATGGTGCTATCAAACATATGAATGAAGATCATAAAGATGCATTGTTACTTTATTGTCAATGTGCAGGTATTGCATTAACAGAAGATAGTTCGCTTGAGATGGTCTACTTTGATCAAGAAGGGATGTGGCTGCAGAGTAAATATAAAAATCACTATATTTCATTTGATCATGATGTGACAAATCTTTCGATGTTAAGAGCAGTGCTTGCAGCAATGTCAAAAAAAGCAAGACAGCAAATAGCTAGTAATGAACAAGCATTAATGGAAAAGGCAGTTTAATATTATGGGTCATTTCTTTAGTCAATTTGGTTTAGTCAGCTACGCTATGTTGGCGGTGAGTTTTTTTATTGTTGCGATTTGTATCGAGCGAGTAATTACTTTTATCAGTTTACCGAAGCTTAATTTAGGTAAAGTAAAGTGTTTGATTAATGCGGTTAATCGTGATGATAAAAAAACGCTTAACCTAGGATTAAACGCATTGGCTAAGCCCATATTAAGATATATTTCACCTTTGATCATTGAGCCTAAAGAGATTGCTGAAAGTGAAGTATGCTTGTTAATGCGCAAACAACGTCAACGTATGCAACGTCCATTAATTTGGCTTAATTTATTCGCCGTTGTTTCACCGATGCTCGGGCTTTTAGGTACGATTTGGAGCATGAGTCATTCATTTGCTGCATTAGCCGAGTCCTTAAGTGGCAATGGTTTGCAGAATATGATTATGTACTTATCTGAGGCAATGTATGCTACGGCATTTGGTATTGTGTTAGCTTTAGTGAGTTTATTAGCGTTTTATTGTTTTCGCCAGTTTAGTGAGCGCTATTTAGCAAATGCGGAAGAGGCATTAAATCAGCTGATTTTAAGCCTAGATCGACAAAAAGCGCGTAAAAAAGATCAGAAAGAGCAAAAAGAAATTGCTGAAATGAGCGACTTAACTGAAATAAATAAAGCAAATAAGGTAAATAACAAAACCAATATGATTAATTTGTGTGAACAGGCTGCGTTCGCTGCGAGACATGGAGAGCGGAACGCGAGGTCGAGTAGACAAGGTAGGCGTGGCTTCATTCCCAGCGCGCGACGTGCCGTAGGCGCCAGAGCAAGTCTGTGCTTGAAGCTATATTTTCACGCCGTAGAGGCATACAGGAGCAAGGTGGCGAAGAAGAATACGTAGTTTTCGTCGCAGCCTGCTTGAGAGGGAGCCGTGCCGCCCAAAAGAATAAACCGCCGAGGGAAGCGATTCGATTTTGGCTGACTTGGAAGTCCCAAAATCTATTATGAGCCCCGAGGCACCCTGATGATCAGTAGTTTAAATCATCATGAACATAATAGTTTGGAGGTGGATGAGCCTAATTTAATTCCATTGCTAGACTTTATGTTGGTGCTTTTGGTAATGTTTGTACTATTAGCTGGCCCCATTCAGCATTTGCTTAAACTCCCTTTACCTAATGTTAAAGGTACTAGTGTTACCCAAAGCAAGTCTGCTCAAACAACGCTTTATTTAAAGGCGAATGATTATATGATCAATGGTCAGCATTTTACGAGTATTGATACGCTTAAAAGTTATTTATTATCACAAAAAGAGATGGCATCAATGTCACAAATCACCTTGGCAGCGGATAAAAATATTCCATTACAAACAATGCTAGAAGTTTTTGCAGTGCTAAAAGAAACAGGTCTAACTGCAGCAGATATACAAGTTAATCATTAGTAGAGTGTTAAAAATGAAAACAAAATTATTAAGTGTGCTTGTGTTAACAAGCATTACTCAGCTTATGTATGCAAGTGAAGAATCAGCAAATACGCAAGCGGTAGATTTAGGTGAAATTCAGGTGGTTGCTGTTAAGAAAGCCTTGCCAAGCATGCCTGAGAAACAAAGTAGAATAAGTCAAATCAATGTGGCACCTGAAACGGGTAGCGCGTTACCTACTGTTTCAGTGCAGCAAGGTGGCAGCACTAATTTAACTCAATCGACGGCTATGCAGCTTAATGAAATGGCAGGTGTGCAAATGCTTGGTGGCAATCGACCAACAACACAAAGCATTAGTTTGGGTGGTTTGTCAGATGATCGTGTTTTTGTTGGGATTGATGGTATTAATAATAACTTGTCATCCTTTGGGCATAATCAATCGCGCCAATTACTAAGCTCAGCACTATATAAAGAGGTCTCAGTAAGTCAATCCGGTAGTAATATTGCTTATGGCAATGGTAACTTAGGTGGGGCAGTTAACTTTGAAACATTGGATCCAAGTGATTTTTTAGCTCAAGATAAATCCGTTGGTGGACAAGTTGGATTAGGTGGTGCCACAGGCGATTATAGTGGTGATGCCAATGCTGCTGTTGCCTTTAAAACGGGAGATATCAGTTATTTGGTTGATGTAGTTGGTGGGCGCAGTAACAATGTACGATTAGGCAATGGACAAACCTTACCAGATTCTGCTAGTAATAATTTACAATATTTACTTAAAACGGTTTGGGATATTTCAAAAGCGCAAACCTTAAAGGCATCTTTTTTGTCGATGCAAAACGTTGGCCTTTATCCAGCAACAGTAAATAAAGAAACTTATTCAAAGAATCCAAGTTCAAATTTTAATTTCTTCCAAACGCAAAGCATGTTGGATTATCGTTTTAACCCTGATAATCCGTATGTTGATCTCAAAGCCAAACTATATTACAACGAAAATCATTTGGGCTCATCACCGACCAACAATGGTGGAGGCTTTGCCTTGCCACAAGATGTGCATGTTAATACCACAGGTGTGCAGTTATCGAATGTTACGACAGTTTATGAGCAACGCTTATATTATGGTGCGGAATATAGCTACATCAATGGTTACGATGGTTATAGCAGTCAAACAAGTACCAATTTTCCGACAGCACATCAGCAACTTTATAGTGCATTCTTACAAGATAGTTGGGATATTACCTCAAGCTTAAATGTTACGGTTGGTGGGCGTTTTAATGGTTACCAAAGCACAAGTGGTAATATGAATAATGATGGCTCATTCTTTACCAAACAAGCAAGTATTAGCTATAAGGTGATTGATCCATTAAAAGTTTACCTAGGTTATACAGAAGGGTATCGCATTCCATCGCTGCAAGATTTATATTTAGGAGGAGATCATCCTAATTCAGGCTATGTGTTTTTACGATTTATACCAAATCCAAATCTCAAACCTG
>JAHDDB010000058.1 GCA_020629575.1 Caedibacter sp.
ATTTTGGCTGACTTGGAAGTCCCAAAATCTATTATGAGCCCCGAGGCACCCTGTTTATTTATATTTTCCTGAAGCGTATCAAGCTTGAGTGAATATGCTTTTTAGACTACAGTTTGTTTGCGAGTCGATTTAGAAAGGATATCACGATGAAATTTATCAAAAAACTTATAGCGATTATTACGGGGCAATCCAATCCAATGCAGTTATTTTTAGCGGCGTTATTTGGTTTCTTATTAGGGTTTATGCCGGGATTTCAATATTCGCCATTTATCTATCTTGTTGCCGTTTTGCTTTTGTTGTTATTAAATGTCAACTTAGTCGTGGCAGCCATTATTTTTGCGGTTGCTGAAATTTTATCTTTTGTTTTAGAGGCGTTATCTTATCATCTAGGGACTTGGTTATTAGATGGTTTCTTGCAACCTTTATTTAAATGGATGATTAACGCACCAGTATTAGCCTATGCGGGATTTGATTATTATCTGGTGAGCGGCAGCTTCATCTTGGCAATCATTCTTGGTGTGATTGTGGGCATTTTGCTTGCGCGATCTGCCAAAACTATCAAAGTTAAGATGGCGACCCTACAGACTGGAAAAGAAGCTTACAATAGAATCATTAATAAGCGATCTATCAAAGTCATATCATGGGCTGTCTTTGGTAAATCAGCACATAAAATTGATTGGGTTCAGTTGCGTGATAAAAAACTGAAGCATCCGTTTCGTTGGTGGGGTGTGATCGTAACGGTTGTGATCATTGTTTTGTTATTTGTTATGAGTAGCTTCTTGCAGTCGCAAGTTGTCAAAAATATTTTAGTTACTCAGCTAACTAAAGTTAATGGCGCGACAGTAGATATAGGCCAACTTGATATCGATGCTTTAGATGGGAAAATAGTTATCAAGGATCTGGCTTTTGCGAACCCTGATGATTTATATCAAAATAGTTTCTTTGCAAAAGAGTTAAAAGCTGAAGTCAATGTAAGCGCACTGTTGGCAAAACGACTTGAGCTAAGTGATGTGGTTGTTGATCGTGTACTAACAAATAGTAAACGTCAAAGCAAAGCCTCATTATATGCTAATACAAGTACAGAAAGTGATACTGCAACGCCAGTTGATGATAAATCAAAAATAACAGACTCAGTCAAAGATGTGAGCAAAAAGGATAAAACACAACAATTTGATGTACGTCATTACATTAAAAATGCCAACGAATATTATGGCTATCTTGCTAAGCTTGTGCGCGTGATTAAATGGCTAGCACCTGAGCCGGTTGCTCAGGAAGATAAAGTCATCAGCAAAGAAAATAATGATATTATACCCGTCTATCAATATGCACAAAGGCAGGCATTGCACCTAATTGAGCAATCACCAACCCTTGTGATTGCTAAACTCATGGTCAACAATATTCATTATAGTGATGAGTTACAATTAAATGTCAAAGCAAGTAATCTTTCAACGCAACCGTGGCTGACCATCGCGCCGACAAAAATTAATATTGTTAGTGCCGATAAGACCCTGAATATTGATTTTGTTAGTGCGAATAATAGTCGAATTGCGCCAAGCTTTGGTTTAATGCTTAAAAGTATGCCGGCGGATAAACTGTTAAGTGATATTAAGTTTGGGAATAGCTTTAATCTCACGGCTAAGACATATGATATTAGTATGCATGGATCTTGGGGCTGGCAATCTGGTGATATTCAACTGAATGCGCCTGCAAATATTACATTTTATGATGCGAAGCTTAATGCCGGTGGTGTCAATCAATCATTAGCGAAGCTGCCACTGAAATTTAATGTGAAAGGTAGTTTAGCTCATCCAGTGATTGAGATGGATAGTGCTCAATTACAAAACATCTTAATCGAATCAGGCACTAATGCAGTGAAAGATCGATTAAAAGATGAATTAAAAAACAGACTGCCAATTGGTTGGTGATACATACAATAATGTTGAATGAGGGTGAATTTTATCCAAACAATGAATCATCCCTGGGTGAGGTCAAAAGTGAAATTTTGATTGCAAAATAATCAATTGCTGGGACCTTAAAAAATAAATCAAAAAACTTTAAAAATTTTTCTTGAAATGCAAATTGCTATCACCATATTTCTGCCTGCAATAAACAACTAATGTTTAACAATAGGTTAAAAAAGGAGTCTAAATATGGCAATTCGCCCTTTACATGATAGAGTGTTGGTTCGTCGCGCTGAGGAAGAAGAAAAATCAGCAGGCGGGATTATCTTAACGGATAGTGCTAAGGAAAAACCAATGCAAGGTACGATTATTGCAGCAGGTCACGGTAAGGTTTTAACAGATGGCGGCGTGCGTGCGCTTGATGTTAAAATTGGTGATAAAGTATTATTCGGTAAGTACGCAGGCAATGAAGTTAAAGTCGATGGTGAAGAACTATTGATGATGCGTGAAGAAGATATTATGGGTGTGATTGAATAAATAAAAATATTGGATGTTTGCTGATTTACCTCGTAGGGGCGTATTGTATACACCCAGAAGCTATAAGGTTATTAGTAGGCATTATTTTTGTTCAAAACGTAAACGTATTTTAACAATTAAAGCTAAACAAAGAAATTTAAGAGGAAAGAAACATGGCCGCTAAAGAAGTAATGTTTTCAGATGACGCACGTACTCGTATGCTAGATGGTGTTAATACACTAGCTAATGCAGTAAAAGTAACTTTAGGTCCTAAAGGACGCAATGTGGTACTTGAGAAATCATTTGGTGCCCCAGCAATCACTAAAGATGGTGTATCTGTTGCTAAAGAAATTGAACTACAAGATAAGTTTGCCAACATGGGTGCGCAAATGGTTAAAGAAGTGGCCTCAAAAACTGCTGATATCGCAGGTGATGGTACAACGACGGCAACTGTTCTAGCACAAGCTTTATTAACAGATGGTCTAAAAGCGGTTGCTGCAGGCATGAACCCGATGGACCTTAAGCGTGGTATTGATAAAGCGACAATTAAAGCGGTTGATGCATTAAAAGCATTATCTAAGCCATGTGCTGATAATAAGGCAGTTGAGCAAGTTGGTACAATCTCAGCAAACTCTGACGCAACTGTTGGTGAGCTAATTGCTAAAGCAATGGCTAAAGTAGGTTCTGAAGGTGTTATCACTGTTGAAGAAGGCAAAGGCTTCGAAGATGAATTGGACGTGGTTGAAGGTATGCAATTTGATCGTGGTTACTTATCTCCATATTTTGCAACTAATCAAGAGAATATGACGGCTGAGCTTGATAATCCGTATATTTTGATCGTTGATAAGAAAGTCTCTAATATCCGTGATTTATTGCCAACATTAGAAGGTGTTGCTAAGTCTGGTAAGCCATTATTGATTATCGCTGAAGATGTTGAAGGTGAAGCATTAGCAACATTAGTTGTTAATAATATTCGTGGTATTGTGAAAGTTGCTGCAGTCAAAGCACCTGGCTTTGGTGATCGCCGTAAAGCAATGCTAGAAGATATCGCTATCTTAACAGGTGCTACAGTTATTGCTGAAGAAGTTGGTTTAACATTAGAGAAAGCAACGATTGAGCATTTAGGTACGGCTGCACGTGTGCAAATCACTAAAGATGATACAACAGTTATTGATGGCGCTGGTCAAAAAGCGAATATCGAAGCACGTGTTGCGCAAATCAAAAAGCAAATTGAGGAGTCAACCTCTGACTATGATCGCGAGAAGCTTCAAGAGCGTTTAGCTAAGTTAGCAGGCGGTGTCGCTGTAATCCGTGTTGGCGCTGTGACTGAAGTTGAGATGAAAGAGAAAAAAGACCGTGTTGATGATGCGCTTCATGCAACGCGCGCTGCGGTTGAAGAAGGCGTTGTTGCTGGTGGTGGTGTTGCACTACTTCGTGCACAAGCTGCTCTTGAGGCTCTAAAAGGTGACAATGAAGACCAAGACCACGGTATCGCATTAATGCGTCGTGCGATGGAAGCGCCTTTACGTCAGATCGTTAAAAATGCGGGTGGAGAAGCTTCTGTTGTTGTTAATAACGTTCGCGCTAAAGATGGCAGCTATGGCTATAACGCTGCAAATGATACTTATGGTGATATGATCGAGATGGGTATCTTAGATCCAACGAAAGTAACGCGCTCAGCATTGCAACACGCTGCATCTGTTGCTGGTCTTATGATCACAACAGAAGCAATGGTTGGTGAGATTAAAGAAGACAAAGCTGATCCGGCTGCTGCAATGGGCGGCATGGGTGGAATGGGCGGTATGCCTGGCATGATGTAATCATCAGCTATCCACAACTATAAACAATACAAAAGGGGCGTTATGCCCCTTTTGTATTGTTATCGTTTTTTAGGCTATGACTATATTCCTGCCCACTTTGATTGTGTAAGCGTTGGCTGAGCGTAAGTCGAAGCCTCTATGAAGTGTGATTACCCACTTCGACTGATGCTCAGTGCATCCCTTCGACTTACGCTCGGGGTACGGTGAGCACTTGTGGGTGAATATTTAGTCTTAGCCTTTTTTTATTTATTTTATTTATCTAATGTTTTGATATGCATCTTACTCGCTAGTAGGGCAATGATGGCAATAATAAATACAGCGCTCATTAGATAGGCTGGTGAGTTGGTGTTTCCTGTGTGATGAATCATATAGGTTGCAATCGCTGGTGTTAAGCCACCAAATAATGCAAAGCCAACATTATAACAAAACGATATGCCAGAATAGCGCACATCTGTTGGGAATAACTTCGTTAAATAGGCGCTAACAGCACCAGCAATACCGCCGGCAAAAATAGATACCAAGGTATATGAAAGCATTACCGCGCCATGTGTCGATAAGCTATGATAAAAATAGATACCTGTTGGGATGAGCAATAGGGCGCTGATTAAAATCACGACTTTTTGACCAACGCGATCCGAAATGGCTCCAGCAATAGTGCAGAAAACTGAAAAAGTAAACAGGTTAATAATCGTCGTATAAGCGATAACAGTATTATCATAGCCTCTTAATTGCATAAATGAGGTAATATACAAATAGAAAATACTGACAACAGCGGCTTGTGAGCCAACAATGAAAATTCCTAAAATGGCATTGCGTGCATGATTCTTAAATAACGCCAAGATTGGTAGTGTATGGCGTTTGCTTTCATTTAGGAAAAGTTCAGACTCCTCCAAACGTTTACGTAAGAAATAGCTAATCACAGCAAGTACGCCACCAAAGATAAAGGCAATACGCCAAGCAATAGATGGATCAACATGAATGAGTAATGCATGAGCAATATCCGCTAAGAAAATTCCAATATTGATAAATAAGAAGATTACCCCGCAAACTAGACCTGGGTGTTTGGGGATATGTTCGCAAACAAAGGTAATAGCTCCTGGAATCTCTCCACCAATAGCAATGCCTTGAGCCAAACGTAGTAGGATAAAGATAATGGTTGCAGTAACCCCTAAGGTACTAAAGCTAGGTAGTAACCCCATTAATAATGTTGCTAATGCCATAATACTAATCGATAGTACAAAGACTTTTTTGCGTGTGTATTTGTCACCAAAATGACTAAACAACATGCCGCCAAAAGGGCGCGCCAAATAGCCAATTGCAAAAGCAACAAAAGCGCCCAACATGCTAAGTACTGGCGATGATGAAGGGAAAAAAGTCTCGCCAATAGCCATGGCAAAGACGGCAAATATCACAAAATCATAAAACTCAAGAGCGCCACCAAGGCTTGAAAGTAAAATGATTCTCCATTGTTTACTGTTTACGGGCATTTTTATTCTCCTTTTGAGTCTAACCTTGCTCTTTATTCCTAATTGTTTTGAGTAATTAGTATCGCGTATTTTTTTATCTAGATGCAACTTAAAAAGTTAAATAAAATCGCAATATAGCGAATATAAAAAATATAATCGCTTGCTTTAGAAAGGAAAGTGCCAAAAAAAGTAATTTTAACACAGCTTTGGTTGTGTTCTGCAGTTAGGCTGACTAGAATACGTTTCATTTGTGGTGCATGGTTTTTCAACCGTGTAATGAAAGTCATTAAGGCAAGGTTTTTTTAGATGTTATTATGGTTAACCGGTTGGTTGTCACAATATTTTACGTTTATGCATATTTTTAGCAGTTATGTGACTGTGCGCTCACTTATGGCAGCATTAACAGCACTTTTAATCAGTTTATTTGTTGGCAAGCCTATGATCAGTTGGTTAAGTAAAATGCAGATAGGGCAGGTGGTGCGTGATGATGGACCACAAACGCATCTGGTTAAGAAAAACACACCAACAATGGGAGGGTGCTTAATTATTTTTTCCATTGTTGTATCAATTTTATTATGGGCAAAGCTAAATAGTCCGTTTATATGGGTATTGCTTTTTGTACTTGTCAGTTTTGGTTTGATTGGTTTTTTAGATGACTTTCTAAAGTTAGTATTAAATCATCCTAAAGGTTTGCGCGCCAAATATAAATATATGATGCAGTCGATTTTTGCAATCGTGGCAATGCTGTGGGTTTATGCCTTATTACATAACTATATGGACTTTAGCTTGTCGATTCCCTTTAGCAAGGATTGGGTTATTCCGTTAGGAGCTTGGGTTATCCTGTTGGGTTATTTTGTGATAACAGGAAGTAGCAATGCGGTGAATTTAACCGATGGTTTAGATGGTTTGGCCATTTTACCGATTGTGCTTGTAGCAATGGGGCTTGCTGTCTATGCCTATGTCATTACCAATAGTGCCTTTGCTGGACACTTGCTGTTTGATTATATGCCAAATGTTGGTATTGATGAGCTTGTTGTATTTTGTGCTGCAATTACCGGTGCGGGCTTTGGTTTCTTATGGTTTAATGCTTATCCTGCGGAAGTATTTATGGGGGATGTTGGTTCGCTAGCATTGGGGGCGACACTTGGTACGATTGCGGTGATTATTCGTCAAGAGTTAGTATTTTTTATTATGGGCTTTTTGTTTGTGATGGAAACGGTTTCAGTTATTCTGCAAGTTGGATCATATAAACTAAGAAAAAAACGTATCTTTAGAATGGCGCCACTTCATCATCACTTTGAATTAAAAGGTTGGCCTGAAACCAAAGTTGTCGTGCGTTTTTGGATTTTGACGGTTATTTTTGTATTAATCGGGCTTGCTGCACTTAAAGTGCGCTAATAAGGCGATTAAATGATCGAATCAAAGCCTTTTTATTATCAAACACAACACATCAAACATGTATTAGTTGTGGGTCTTGGTGCTTCAGGGGTTGCTGTTGTTAATTATCTAAAGGCTTATGTGTTAGAGATCGATATATTTGATCAGCACCCTAAAAACAGCCCGGTGACAGTTGATTACCAAAACTTTGATGAAATCAACCTTGAAAGTTATGATTTAATTGTCGTAGCTCCTGGTATTCCTATCAATAGAGCACCATTTAATCAACTCTATACTCATTGGCATAAAGTCGTTGGTGATATTGAATTATTTGCACTACATATTGCGGCATGTAATGCAACGAGATCACATAAGCAAAAAGTCATTGCGGTCACGGGTTCAAATGGCAAGAGTACGGTTGTTTCTTTACTTTTCCATGTGCTGCAAAACCTTGGAGTAAATGCTGCTTTAGGTGGCAATATCGGTACCCCTGCTTTAAGCCTTATCGATGGAAAAGTTGATGTTTATGTACTTGAGATCTCAAGCTTTCAGATCGATTTATTAAAAAACGCACAGTTTGATGTTGTGGCAGTATTAAATTTATCCCCAGATCATTTGGATCGTTATGCTGATTATAAGGCGTATTGTGATTCTAAACTTGCATTGTTCGCACGTGGCAAATACCGTGTGATGAATGCCAAACAAAAAGATTTATTAAATCATAGAGTGGATGATACTCTTTCATACTTTAATAATGACGTTACTTATATCGATGATGATAAAGCTATATTTCATCACGAGGTATTTTGTCGGCAGCCTGAGGTGATATTACAAGGCAGACATAATCTTGAGAATATATTAGCAGTGTTGGTTATTTTAGAAATGATAGCAGGTGCTTTAGCAACCTCAAGGCAAGCTTGTGATTTTAAAAACACCCTGCCAGTCTACGACTGTCACCCCTCTTATAAAGAGGGGAATCAAGTAGACTCAGAGGTAGAGGTTCCCCTCTTTGCAAGAGGGGTGCCGAGCATGCGAGGCGGGGTGTTGGGAGAAGGCGGAAGCTTAGAACAAGCTATAGGGTTGTCAGATAGTAGTAAAGCCAAGATTAAATCGGCAATTGCTACGTTTAATCCACTTGCGCATCGCTGCCGCTTGGTTAGAGCGTTTGAACATATTCTCTATATTAATGACTCAAAAGCCACCAATATTGCATCAACCGAAGCCGCCCTTATGGGCCTAGGAAGTAAGGAGACTAAAAACATTATTATTTTGTTAGGTGGTTTAGCAAAGGGTGCTGATTTTAGCGAGTTGGTACCTGTACTTAAAACGTATGTTAGAAAAGCAATCGTTTATGGACAGGATCGGATGTCAATTTATCAAGCCATTGCCAATGAGGTTGATTGTACGCTTTGTCAGAGCCTTGATGAGGCATTTAATGCTGCCACAACCCTCGCTTGTCAAAATGATATTGTGTTATTATCACCCGCATGTGCAAGCTTCGATGGCTTTTTAAGCTATGCTCATCGTGGTGAATATTTTGAAGAATTGGTTAATAAGCTAAGGTAACAGCGTGCTTTTTTTTATTCGTAATTTATTTAGTCAGCGCAATAGCAAAAAGGTGCGCGTTCGAGCGACCATTGAGCTTGATATGGCATTTGTTTTTTTGGTGCTGGGATTATTAGCGTTTGGTTGGATTATGGTGACTTCGGCATCAATGGTTGATGCTAATTATGATTATGGCAATCCTTACTTTTATTGTATGCGTCAAGGCTTCTTTGCCGTGCTGGGTATAGGTGCGATGATCTGTGCATTACTGGTGCCAACAGATAACTATCAGAAAATTTATAAACTATGGCTTATTATTGCCTTTGTTTTGCTCGTTGCTGTGTTGATTCCGCATATTGGACGTGAGGTCAATGGCTCAAGACGTTGGATACCTTTGATTGTGATTAATGTGCAGGTTTCAGAAGTTGTTAAGCTATGCGCTATTATGTATTTTTCATCTTATCTGGTGCGTTTTGGAGATGTTGCCAGAGAAACATTTAAAGGTGTTGTTAAGCCGCTGATTATTCTTGCAGCAATGGCAGGTCTGCTACTTAAAGAGCCTGATTTTGGTGCATCTGTTGTGATGTTTACCTGTGTGTTTGGCATTATGTTTATGGCAGGTGTCAAATTGAGATGGTTTATTATCCTGATTGTATTAGGTGGTGTTGCGGCAACCTTTTTAGTGCTTTTTGAACCGTATCGTTTGGCGCGTTTAAATGGCTTTATGAACCCGTGGGCGGATGCCAATAATACCGGCTATCAGTTGGTACAAGCACTTATTGCGTATGGTCGAGGTGGTTGGTTTGGTGATGGCTTAGGTAGTGGTATTCAAAAGCAGTTTTTCCTACCTGAGGCGCATACTGATTTTATAGTATCAGTGGTTGCTGAAGAGTTAGGTGCAGTTGGTGTGATTACACTGCTTATGGTTTATGCTTATTTGATCTGGAAAGGTATGCGAATTGCGAGTCTTGCTTATATTCTCAATCGTCACTTTCAAAGCTATGTTGCTTATGGTATAAGCTTCTGGGTGGCTTTTCAGGTGATTGTTAACATCGGGGTGAATATTGGTGTTCTGCCAACCAAAGGCTTGACATTACCATTGATTAGCTATGGTGGAAGTAGTTTGCTTATTATGTGCTTTGCCTTGGGCATTTTGCTTCGGATTGACTTTGAGAATAAAATTACAGCGGATGAAATTATGCCGCGTTATGTCTATCAAAAAATATCATAAGAGGGGGAGATTTATGAAAAAACAAACACATTATGACATATTGGCGCATATTATTCATTGGTTGTTCGCTTTGGCAATTATTTTTCAATTGTTATCAGCGCAATGGATGCATCATAAAGTAAAGCCAGGTGTTGAACCGTGGACATTAAAATTATTTCTATTTCATGAAATTTTTGGTGTCACTGTATTTTTCTTGTTATTAGCCTATTTATTACGTGCTGCAAGCTTAGTGGAAAAAGATAAATTCGGGCATCTTTTTCCTTACAATAAAAAAGGTTTGATGCCTGTGATAGAGGATATAAAAATATTGTATCGTCGGCAATTGCCTGATCGTGATTTCGGTGGGTTAGCTGGATTGGTTCAAGGCTTAGGGTTTTTATTACTTTTCTTGGTTGCTTTATTGGGGATACTCTGGCTTGTGATTCCGGAAAACTATATTGGTGCCCCATTGCTACATGACATCAAAGAGCTACATGAGTTCTTTGCGCAAATTGTTTGGTATTATTTAGCGGGACATGTTGGCATGTTCTTAATTCATGTTATAGTGGATAAAACTTCAAAAAATAAAAAGTAAAAAAACAGTATAAAGTGGAGTAGAGAGCGTGATAGACATACACGATAAAACAGATAATACACGTATCAAAGACAAACGTACCTTGGTGCCATCTGGCGTTATTCATGAAGAGCATCCGATTACCAAAGAAGCTGCGGCAACAGTGATTGCTGCGCGTAAGGCAGTATCCAATGTGCTTCAAAACAAAGATGATCGTATGGTTGTCGTTGTTGGGCCGTGTTCAGTACATGATATTAAAGCGGCAAAAGAATATGCGGGTCTTTTATTGAGTGAAGCAAAAAAGCATGCTGATGAGCTTGTTGTGATTATGCGTGTCTATTTTGAAAAACCAAGAACAACGGTGGGTTGGAAAGGATTGATTAATGATCCTGATTTAGATAATAGTTTTAAAATTAACAAAGGCTTACGTATGGCACGCCAGTTGTTATTGGATATTTCAGATATGGGACTACCGTGCGCAACTGAGTTTCTAGATGTGATTAGTCCACAGTATATTTCGGATCTCATTGCATGGGGTGCCATTGGTGCGCGCACGACTGAGAGTCAGGTGCATCGTGAGTTAGCTTCAGGCTTATCTTGTCCAATAGGCTTTAAAAATGGTACTAAGGGAAGCATTGGGATTGCGGTTGATGCGGTAAGAGCGGCGAAATCAAAGCATCATTTCTTAGGTGTAACTAAACAAGGCACAACGGCAATTTTCGAAACAACAGGCAATGCCGATGCACATATTATTTTACGTGGTGGTAATGATGGACCAAACTATGCCAAGGAATATGTTGATCAAACCGCTGATGCGTTAAAAGAGCATCACTTGCCACAAAAGGTGATGATTGATTGCAGTCATGGTAATAGCAGCAAAGATTACAAAAAACAATCTTTGGTGATTGATGATATTTGTGGTCAATACAAAGCAGGTAGTCAGGATATTCTTGGAGTGATGATTGAGAGTAACTTAAAAGAAGGCAATCAGTCGATTTTTGTTACTCCATTAGAGTATGGCAAAAGTATTACTGATGCTTGTGTTGGTTGGGATGAAACGGTTGAGATGCTTGATAAACTAGCATCTGCTGTTAAAGAAAAGCGTCAAGTGAAATAAACTAATGCCTAAGACTAAACATTCACCCACAAGTGCTCACCGTACCCTGAGCGTAAGTCGAAGGGTAATACACTCTCATAGAGGCTTCGACTTACGCTCAGCTAGCGCTCATACAATCAAAGTGGGTAGAAATATGGTCATGGCCAAGCTAATCAATCAATAATCGTGAAAACTATTGCTCAAATCAGAGCCTTTCTAATAGAAATTAATGCATTAAAACTAACTTCTTATCAGACTGTAGATCTTAAAAATCATTCTTATTTTCTCATTGAAAACCTTTATCAAGATCATCGTTTAGTCACAAAAAACGATGGCTTTATTGCACTTAAAGGGCAAATGCATGATGGGCATCGTTATGTCAATGAATTACGCGCTCAAGGTGTTCAATTGATCTTGGTTGAAGATATTGACTTAATTGATCCACAGGATATTCCTTTTGTTATCGAGATTCAGAATTTAAAATCAATTCTCGCAAGCTTGGCAAGCTGGTTTTATGATTACCCATCTGAGCAGCAAAGCATCTTTGCAGTGACAGGTACTAATGGTAAAACTTCAATTTGTCATTTCTTGGCGCAAAGCATGACAAGGCTTAAGCATAAGGTCGGTGTGCTTGGAACGATTGGCAATGGTGTATTTCCAAAACTTGAAGATTCCGCTTTAACGACTTTGGATAATCTAAGCCTACAGCGGGTACTTAAGAACTTGTATGATCAAGATGTTGATACGATTGCCATGGAAGCGTCATCACATGCCATTAGTCAGCAGCGTATTCTCAATGTCAATATTCAAACGGCGAT
>JAHDDB010000059.1 GCA_020629575.1 Caedibacter sp.
TTCCTGAACGGTTAAAACTTGAGCTTTAGGGTGACACAGTTGAGTGAACAGTCTCCTTAGCCTAAAAAACAATAAAAAAACTATTCACAGATGATTTCATCTTGAAAGGCAATGCCATCTTCTGCCTCTAAATCATTAGAGTTGACTGTACATGTTTGTCCATCTTTGGTTTCAAGGGTAAGTTTCTCCCCGAGTATGACATCAATTTGCGCAAAACCATCGCCATCGGTTTCACTGGGTTCTAATCCGCCCGTTATTTTAGCAAAACTCAGTATTTCTCCTTGTGTATTAACAAAGTTTCCCATAATTAAAACAGCAGGTTTGGCGTTAAGTGTAATGGTCTCAACATTACCTGGATAAAGTGTCACATCACGATCATTATGAGGAACACTTAGGGTCAGTTCATGTGCTTGAACTTGTACGTTATGCTCTTTATATACCGACATCGGTACAAAGTAACTTTCATTATTATCGATGACGGCATTTTCTTTGCCATCAACATAGATGGTATATTTGCTAGGGATATCTGCATTAACATAAATAAGCACACCACTGCGATTATCTGAGCCACTAATACCCCAGTTGGTCATTGGTGTGTAAGCAAGTGAGCTTGATGTTTGAATGTTGTAGCTAATGACAGATTTATCATGCTTTGATTGTGCCAAATTAAGCTGTTGTAATGAATTAAAATAACGATTGCTAGTACTTGCATATTGTGAATAGTATTGGGTATTACGATTCATCTCGCTGCTAATGCCTAAATCATTGTGATAATTACTGCCTGCAAACTCCTTGCCAATATTGAGTTTAATATTTTCTTCTCTTTGTACTTCTTTTTCACTTTGTTGACTTACTTGGCCTTCAAGACCTGCTACCATATACCAACCACTTTGAGCACCAAAGCTCCATGTTAATTGTAAGAAGGCGCTTTTGTTGCTTGCTGAGTGATCTAAAGATAATGAAAGCGTTAAGTGATTGTTATCTCCAAAGCTCAGCGTTTTAGAGACGCCAAAACCAATATCATGTTGGAAATTATTATCGACATAAGCATAGCTTAGTGAAGTTGTGAAATTAATATCATGCCAATTAAAAGATAACGATGTGCCAATGTTTGTGTTACTTGTTTGAGTGTCTTCAAAATACTGATTAATGTAGCTGCTTTTATTTTCTTTAACCCAGATTTGCCGAAAGAAAGTATTCAATGTCACACCTGATACGTTACCCGCAACAGAGAAAGCAAGACCCAAATCACCAAAATTACTCACAGCAAATGAGTTATAAAAGCTTAAATGTGATAGCTCCATCATTAGCATAAATTCGCCAATGGCTTCTTGCTGGTTAAATACTGTTACGTGTTCACCAATACCAAAAGACTTGCTTAAGCGCTGTTTGGCTTCAAAAGTCAATACATTAAGATCGGTTAATGTAGGGAAAATAGTCCCAGAAACAAGCTCAGCCAAACGCCCATAGCTAATATAGTAATTAGGTAAAGTCAAAAGTGGCAGGGCATTGGTCTTAATAAAATAAACTTGTTTATTAGAGGTTTGATTGGTCAATGTGCGTGTCTCAAGACGCAGCATATAAGCGCCTGATGGAAAACTGCGTGTATCAAGAAAGTGATTTCCCGGTGGAAAGTATTGGGTATCGATTAAGGTATTACCACGATAAACATCAACATAACTAGGCACAATAATATTAACTTCAACCGGTGTGGCAATTTGCTCATTTAAGTTAGTCAGAAGCTCAAGATTAGTTTGCAAGCTGGCACCCGCAATTTGCAAGCTTGGGATGATCATTGTGCCTACTGTATCTTGTAAGCCGAGCGATAGGTGGTATTGCTTATGGCGCCAATTTAGATCAAAATCACGAAATTGAAATTGCTTAATTGGTGGCTGTCCTGGGGTGACAGAATAGGTGAAGTTATCCTTGTAGTCTAAATGCCAGTTACCATAACCTAAGTAACCGTTGTGATTTAATGCTATCGAGTGATTTTGATCATTATTACCTGAAACACCAAGTTGAAATAGATTTAGCGTGCCAAATCCTGCCGTTGAGTCTTGTAGAAATTTGGCAGGAACAGCATCTTGTGCTAGAAGGTATTTAGGATTAATAAAAAGTTGCGCGCGATAATTATTGCGATCAAAAATAACGCCTAATGTTTGTGGGCGAATAAAGCCGCAATTGGGACCATTGCTACAATTACGTTTGGCATTGGTTTTTTGTGGTGATGATATTTCCTCTAGTAGCAAATGTTGGGCAGTTTTTGCGATATACGGTTTAAGTTTTTGTAAAATAAGATCAGGCTCATCAAAAGTAATTTCATCATCATTAAACGTTGCAGTGGTTTCTACTAATTTTTCTTTACCAAAGACAATGGTCACAAGACTGGTTTCATCATCTTCAATAAAATCTTCAAAGCCAGGCGGTAAATCGGATGCAGCAGCTGTTTTGGGTATCATGCCTATAACTAGACAGTGACTTAATAACAAAGCCAGACATATGGAAAGGTGCTTTATTTTCTTCTTGCTGAAATAGGTCTGACAAGTAGCCATAATTTATCTGCTTTGCAGAATCAATGATAGCTGATAACGGCCAGCCTTTGCATTTTGAATCGTATATTTAGAGAACTTAATGGCAATGCTTTCATACAGTTGACATTCATTAAATTTATGATTATTTGTTTGAATACTTTGAATTTGATTATAAGGCATCACTACTTTATTAATTAAAATTTGATAGGGGAGATTGCCTTAGTTATTTAATCCCTTAGCAATGAATCCACCTTCATTTGTGGTAATGCGTAAAGGAAATCGATTATTGCCCTTGTGATAAGCACAGAAAGTGCCTAAAGGAATAATTTGATCCCGACCCTTAGTGATCATATCTGCACTGATAACAATCTTTTCATTAAGTGCGAGATTGCCAACGACAAAACGAGGTTTTTTTCGCTCTTTTTTAGCTGGACGCTCATAGTGTTTAGAGTTGTTTTTAAACTGATAGGCAGTTAGTGTTACGGGGATAAACACGAAGATAAGCAAAACAAAAGCAAGGTATCTGCTTATAGTTGTCATCTAACCTCCCGTACTTGTTTGATTATTAGCTAATTGTAATGTTGGCAATATAATGGATGGAGCCTTGAACATCAATACCTGCTGCATCTTCGGCAATTTCAGCCTTATCATCAGCTGACTTTTTATATTGACTAATTACTAATTGTAGTTTCATTGGTTCAGTGATCTTACCCTTTGCACGCACGGAAATACGCTTATTATTACCAGCGCCTAAATTACGGATTAATATAGGACTAATAATAACAGGAAGTTTTTTTAGCTCACTGTTGCTGTAAGTGATGATATGTTTAGGGTCAGTGACGTTTTTGACTTGTACAATAAAAGTACCGCTTTCATTGCCAATATTGGTTAGTGGAATATAATCACGTTTTACTTTTTGGTTGATGACAATGTCAGGTTTAACAACATCAAGCACAGCACCGGCAAAGACTGAAGATATGGTTGTTATCAATAATAAAAGACCTGCAACTATGCGCGTTAATTTCATGGCTTTATTCCTTTTGACTGGTTTAATAAGCTTATAAACAACAAAAGGGATATTCAAAAAGATATCCCTTACGCTTTTATTTATGTACTGAAAAATTTAATTGAATATGTGTTGTTACGCAACACTTAAATTCAAAGAGGCGTTATATGTCCCAGCTTTTGCATTGCGAATATCAGCACCTTTAAATGTCATAGAAACGGATTCTTTGGTTTTGCAACCTGATGGCAAATCATTAGCATCAACAACGACTTCATTCTTACCATATTTGACAGGTGTTTTATTGATCACAAGGGTATAAGGTAGCTCACCTTCACCTTTAGTACCGACAACCGCAAATTTCTTCTCATTATTTGATACATCAACCGTTACTTTGCCATTTTTATCATTGGTGTATGTGCAAAATTCAGCCAAATCAAAAGTTTTGTCTTTACCTGCAGCAACGTCAGCAGCTGAAATGACAATCTTTTGGTTCATGCTTAGATCACCAAGAATGCTTTTTGCTTCAACAACAACTTCAGATTTACCTGCCTCAGCAGCAAAAGCTGAAGTGGATAACAATGCACCTACTGTGAATGCTACAACTAAAACTTTCTTCATAAATTATGCTCCTTTATTTATTGATTACTTTCCTTTGGGTTTTTATCTAAAAACTAATCAACTGCATCGAATTAACAATCACTCATACAGCAACGTGCACATTATTACTTAGGTTTATTACTTTTGTAAAGTAATAACAAACAAAAAAACGTGAATACTACGTTTGACAGTGCACGAAGCGCTGTGAAAAGCACAAGTAATCAGTTAAACTGCCACTGTTTTAGAAATTAAGTTAACAACAGGAAATATTGACAGTTATGTCAAACAAGATAAAAAGATCACTTTATCAGGAAAAAGATTATTATCGTGGTGTGTATGAGTCACATCCAAAAGCCCATTTTTCTGCCTTTCGTCGTGATTATGCACGTGTCATTCATTCAGCATCTTTTAGACGCTTACAAGGGAAAACACAGATTTTCCCTTGTTCTGAGAGTGAATTTTTTAGAAATCGTTTAACGCATTCGCTTGAAGTGGCGCAAGTTGCCAAATCGATTGCAACAGGACTAAACTCACGTTTTGATTTGGATTTAGATACCGACTTAGTTGAAACAGCAGCGTTATGTCATGATATTGGGCATCCACCTTTTGGGCATAATGGTGAGAAAGCATTACATGCTAAAATGCGTGAGTTTGGTGGTTTTGAAGGCAATGCGCAAACGCTAAGATTATTAGCAAAAACAGAGAAAAAAGTGTTTAAAGGTGATGGCCCCATTCATTCTGGTAAAGATAATCGTTTTGGCTTGAATTTAACGCATCGCACATTAGCAGCAACCCTTAAGTATGATAAGGAGATCCCAAATTATATTATCAGCTCAAGTGATCGACCGATAAAAGGGTATTACGCTAGTGAAAAAGCAATGGTTGAGAAGGTTAAACAGCATGTGCTTTTTGGCTACCCTGATGATGTTTTACATAACCGCAAGTTTAAGACGATAGAGTGCTCAATTATGGATCTGGCGGATGATATTGCTTATTCGACTTATGATATTGAGGATGCGTTCAAAGGTGGTTTTTTAGATCCATTATCAATGGTTAATGCCGAAGAAAAAGTGCTTATACAAGTACAGCAGCAAGCTGAACTGGATGGACTTCATTTGTCAATTGCCGATATTAAAGCAATTTTAAAATCAATATTTGAAGGGATTATTGATTTTGATGCTAAGTTTGATGATGTTTATCAGCAGGCAACAAAGCTAGCTAATTCAAGTTATTTACGTACGAAATTTACCTCTAATCTTGTGCATTACTGTATTTCACATGTATCACTTAATTATGATAAAGTTTGTCCGGTATTATCTTCGGTTTCTCTGGAAGCAGATGTTTATAAGCAAGTGGAGGTATTAAAGCTTTTTGTCTATTTTACGGTGATTAGTTCACCTAAGATGAATGTTGTGCGTTATCAAGGGCGTGAAATTATCTCTTCATTATTTGATATCTTAATTAATTCACAGAGAGAGACATCCCTTTTGCCTGAAGATGTCGGTGAGATTTTTTATGCCTTTGATTCGGATGATCAGATTAATCGCGCGCGGGTGATTAGTGATTTTATTGCAAGCATGACCGATCGCTATGCAATTGAGCTACATAATCGTTTAACATCGTCATCTGCTCAGAGCATTTTTAAACCGGTTTAAGCCTTTTTCGTTTATGTATATAAGTGCACTTAATATCTTTCAGTTTCGTAATTTAGCCAATGCCTCATTAGCACTGCATCCACGTGTAAATATGATTTGTGGGCAAAATGGTAGTGGCAAAACCTCTATTTTGGAGGCGATTTATTTTTTATCAATGGGACGCTCTTTTAGAAGCTCGCAGCTTGCGCGAATCATTGAACATGACAAGGATAATTTCCAACTGTTTGCTAAATTTTATAGTGGTTATGAATTAAGTGATTCAGAAGAAAAGACGCTTGCGAGTATGCGCGATAAACACAGTAAAAGTATCGTGAAATTAAATGGTGAGGATGCGCAATCACAAGCACAGTTAACGCGCGCACTTCCTGTGCAATTATTTAACCCTGAGAGCTTTAGCTTAATCAATAGTGGCGCACAACAACGCTCAAAATTACTAGATTGGGGTGCTTTTTATCACAAACCTGAATTCTTAACGTTATGGCAGCAATCAAAGCGTTTGATTAAGCAACGTAATGCGGCACTAAAGCAAGGTTATCCATTAAGCTATATCGAGATTCTAGATCAAGAGCTTGTTGCTAAATCAGAAAGTTTAGATCAAGCACGGCTTGAATACTTTGAGATTTTAATGCCTAAAGTGATGACAATTCTTAAAGAGTTTAACAGTGATCTTGCTATTGATATGAGTTATTATCGTGGTTGGTCCCAAGATAAAAGCTTAAGAGAAGTATTGACATCAAGTTATGTCAGTGATTCAAAAACAGGGGTCACAAGTCATGGTGTACATCGCGCGGATTTGCGCTTTAAGATTAAAGGGCATCCAGCGCAAGATATTCTCTCGCGTGGACAGCAGAAGATTTTAATATCAGCGTTGAAGTTAGCGCAAGGTGAGATTTTTTCAAAAGAACATCAAACCGGTTGTATTTATCTTGTAGATGATCTCCACTCAGAACTGGATCAAGTGCATTTACAAAAAGTGCTAAATAAGTTGATGCATATTAATGCACAAATTATTATGACAGCAATTAAGCTCGAGCATTTACAAAGCTTATTAAACGGTATTGAGTTTGCGCATTTTCAGTTAAAAGATAATGTTTGTGAAAAAATGGAGAAATTGTACTAACCAAAATCACGGTAATAATATGGTTGTGCTTTCTTTTCATTCCAAACGATTAGAAATACAATATGTGTCAAATTATGTAGAAAAAATACAGGAGGCGGGCGTGCCGTATACTATCAATATGCCATTTGGAAAAGAAATACCTTTAGTATTTGACTCACCACATAGTGGGTTTATTTTTCCTATCGAGTTTAAAAGCTGTGCTAGTCTTGATGCATTAAAAAGTGGTTGTGATTGGTATGTTGATGAGTTATGGCGGGATGCTTTGAAATATGGTGCAACCATTTTAGCCGCTTCTTTTCCGCGCGCTTTTATCGATCCTAACAGAGCGGTGACCGATGTCGATTTAGGTTTGATTGAAGGGCAATGGACGAGAGATATTAAACCAACAGATTACTCCAAAAGAGGTATGGGGTTGATTAGGCGTTATGCCTTGCCAAATCAGCCAGTGTATAGTGGAAAGCTCCAAGTATCGGAAGTGTATAAGCGAATTGATCAATATTATGTGCCTTATCGTCAAATGTTAGATGCATTGCTTAAAGGTAAGAAGGGTGAGTTTGGTTGTGTTTATCATGTTGATTGTCATTCGATGAAATCCAAGGGCAATAAAATGAATATTGATGCTGGAAAGCCACGAGCTGATTTTGTCATTAGCGATGCAGAGGGTCTTAGCAGTGAGAAAGAATTTGTAACACTATGCATTCAAACGCTTGAATCACAAGGTTATAATGTCAGCTACAATGATCCTTATAAAGGTGGTGATATTGTACGAAGTTGTGGTCAACCGAGTAAACATATGCATAGTGTGCAAATTGAGATTAATCGCGCGTTATATCTTGATGAAGTTAACTATAGCAGAAGTAAAGGATTTTCTACCTTGCAATATAATCTAGGCGTATTAAGCCAAAAGCTAGCAGATTATGTTAAGCGTAAGATTTAATGATTGAGTAGGAGGGGTGATGTCTATTAAGAAAAATGATGGGAGCAAGAAGCTTCTGCATCCAGTTTTGCTAATGCTTATTGTGCTATTTTTATGTTTAATCCTAAGCTATTTGATTCCCTCAGGAACATTTGCATATAGTGGCAAAAATATTACTCCAAACAGCTATGCTTCAGTTGCAAATTCGCATTTTAGTTGGATGAATCTTTTTTCAACTCATACAAAGCAAAATGCTTCAGGGCTTGGCATACTAGATGTTTTTCTAGCCATTCCACAAGGTTTTCAAGCTTATTCAAGCCTCATAGTGATGGTACTTATCATTGGTGGAATGTTTAGTGTATTGCAAGAAACAGGGCTTATAGAAAAAGGTATTGATCGCTTATTGGTACTAACCAAAGCTAATTTGTATCTACTGATTTTGTCATTGATGGTCATTTTGAGTTTAGGAAGTACCTTTGTTGGTTTAATCTCTGAATACCTAATTATTATTCCTGTGATTGTAGCGTTAATGGCGCGCTTTGGGTTATCTAATTTAGTTGGACTTGCGGTGGTTGCTATCTCAGCTAAACTTGGTTATATTGCATCAGTTACTAACCCCTTTGCATTATCTGTTGCGCAACCGATTGCTGGTATTCCTGTTTTAAGTGGTATTCCATTTCGCTTATGTGTTTATTTGGTTTTGTTGTTTGCAGGTTGTGGCTATCTTTTACATTATGTAAAAAAACAAAGTATCACGCCAGTTACAATGGATTATAATGAGTCTAAGAAGTTAGATATGACAAGCGTGTCTCTGCTTGTTTTAATCATTGTGGCAATTGCATTTTTAATCTATGCGCAGCATCGTTGGGCATGGAACACCAGTGAATTAAGCTCTTTTTATATTATTTTATCGATTTTAATTGCAGTAGTCGCGCGGTTAAAACCAAGTGTTGCAGCAGAAGCCTTTGTACTAGGAATGCGCAAAATGGTTTTAGCTGCTGTTTTGATTGGAATGGCAGGAGCAGTTGATATTCTGCTAAAAAAAGCAATGATTCTTGACTCAATAATCTATGGCTTAAGTCATTTACTTGGTTTTGGTAGTGGGGTGATCTCTGCAAATATCATGATGTTTATCCAAATGCTCTTAGATATCTTAATTCCATCAACATCAGGGCAAGCTGCAGTTACTCTGCCTATTTTAGTGCCTGTAGGGCATCAGCTAGGCGTCTCAGCACAGACGACGGTTTCAGCCTTTTTATTTGGTAATGGTCTATCTAATATAATTACACCGACTTCAGGCATGCTCTTGGCGTATCTTGCAACAGCAAGAGTAAACTACTTAAGCTGGTTTCGCTTTATTTTCCCTTTGGTCATATTATTGATCATTCTTTTAAGTATTATGCTTAGTTTGGCAGTAGCGTTTATTTGAAATCTAAGATGACTTAGAGCAAATAAATGCCAGTCTTTTGTTACTTATCTTCTATGCTATGGCATATAATTATTGCTAATAGATATGCGACAAGATGTTAAAGAGGTCAAAGTGAACTACAAACGTTATCAACGCCATTTTCCGGTTATGGGGATTGAAGGGCAGCAAAAGTTACAAAATGCGCGAGTTTGTATCATCGGTTGTGGAGGTATTGGTTCGCCAGTGTCGATGTATTTGGCTGCAGCTGGTGTGGGTACTCTTGGACTTGTTGATTTTGATGTGGTTGAGCTATCTAATTTACAACGACAAATCTTATTTACTGAGAATGATTTAGGCGTTGCAAAATCAACAGCGGCAGTGAAGCATTTATCTCAAATTAATAGTGATATTAAATTAATTGAATATAATGAACGCTTAGACTTCAAACAAGCGTGCGTGCTTTTTGCGTCATATGATTTAATTATCGATGGCAGTGATAATTTCCAAACGCGTTATGCGGTAAATGATGCATGTTGCAAACTTAATAAACCTTTTATTAGTGCCAGTGTGCTTAAATCACAAGCACAGTTAAGTTTCTTTGATCCTACAAAGTCTTGTTATCGTTGTTTATATCCATCACCACCTCCGGCTCACTTAGTTCCAAATTGCTCAGAGGCAGGTGTGCTAGGTGCCAGTGTCGGTGTTGTAGGTACGATGGCGGCGAATATGGCAGTGAATTACTTTTTAGGCAAAGAGATTAAGCAGGATTTAATGATATTTGATAGTGATGCATTAACTTGGCAAAGTTATGGGTTTAAATGCAATCCAAATTGCAAAGGCTGTGTAACAAATGAGTTTGGTCTTGAGCAAAACAATAACACAGCAATCGAAGTGCAAAAGGCATACCAGCTTGATCCAGAAGCGTTGATTATCGATGTGCGTGAAGGGTGGGAGCTTGATATTGCTTCTTTAGATGTTAAAGTAGAGCATCTACCATTAGCACAAGTGCTGCAAGGCGCTGTGTTAGAGGATGTGAATAAAATGCAAAAGATCATTGTGATTTGCAAAGTAGGTGTTAGAAGCCAAAAGGCCGCACAAAAGCTTATTGAGCTTGGCTTTGAAAACGTCTATAACTATGAAGGTGGTATTGCTCGTTACTTTGAAGAGCAGCAAAAAGAAATATGTTATTAGAAATTAAACTGTATTAAACGAAATAGAAACTACACAAAAGGAAATTGATCTATGGAAAAAGATTACTATCAGCTGTTAGGGGTGGCAAAAACAGCCTCAGATGCTGAGATTAAAAAAGCCTATCGACGTTTAGCTAAGAAGTATCATCCGGATGTCAGTACAGAGGCTAATGCAGAGGAAAAATTCAAAGAAGTGCAAGATGCTTATGACGTATTGAAAGACAGTGAAAAACGTAAACTATATGATCAATATGGTGCCAATTGGCAACATGCCAAAGCCGGCGACTTTCATCAAGGTGGCAATGCGCACCAAGGGCATAGTAATCACCAACAACACTTTTATCAAGGCAGTGACTTTGGTGGTTATGAGGATATTTTTGGTGAGTTTTTCCGCCAACAACATCATGAGCGCCAAGGGCGTAAGCAAGGTTTTGCAATGAACGGTCAAGATTTGCATACTAAGGTTGAAATTACGGTAGATAATGCCATAACTGGTGTAGAACGAGAGTTGCATTTTGCTTATCAAACGGTTAATGAACAAGGATTAGTTGTAGAGAAAACAAAACGTCTAAAAGTTAAGATCCCTAAAGCCGTTGGTAATCACCAGCAAATTCGCCTAAAAGGTCAGGGCGAATCCGGTTTTGGTGGTGGCTTAAGTGGTAATCTATACCTTGAGATTATTATTCAATCTGATAAACAATACAAAGTAGTTGGTAATGATATTTATAGCCATATTCCCATAGCACCTTGGGAGGCTGCATTGGGTGCTGAGATTAATATACCAACACCGCATGGTCAGATGAGGCTCAAGGTGCCAGAGCATACTCAAAGTGGCAAAAAAATGCGTTTAAAAGGCAAAGGCTTGGCCGAGGGCGATTTTTATGTGGTTTTAGATGTTATCCTACCACCTGCGGTATCAGAAGCACAAAAGGCTTTTTATCAAAATATGGCCACTGAAATGGCGTTTGATCCGCGCAAAGATTTACTAGGAGCATAAAATGACAGAGATGATTGTAAAAAGTGACTATATTAGCGTTGTTGAGTTATCTGAAATGTTATGTGTGCCACAAACCATTATTATCGAATGGATTGAGCATGATGTGGTGAATGCTAAAATGCAAGCAGATAGTTATTACATTGCAGCATATGATATTGTGCGTGCTAAATCAGCGATGCGTTTGATGCGTGATTTAGGCGTTAATCCATCAGGCATTTCAATTATTTTAAGCTTAAGAGAAAAGATAAAAGAACTAGAGGCGGTCGTTTCTGTTAATATAAGTTGATTTCAAACTTGTTTAGCTAAAAAATACATATTAAAATGTTGCCCAACAACAGGGGTGCATTTTGCTGAGAAGGTTTTGCCTAACCCTTTGTACCTGAACTAGTTAATCCTAGCGTAGGAAGTTGATAAAGTGCATCTTGGCATATGCTTTGTTGTCTTCCTACGCGTATAAAAGAAAGCCAAGGGGGAGATCAAAGCGTGATCGGTCATATTAGCATTAACATATCATTTGTTATTTATTGCATTTATTTTTTGCCGCAGATTATTCATAACCAATTAAAACATCAAGCAGGGCATATCAGTCATGGTAAGCATTTGTTGATGGTCGTTGCTAATGTTTTGGATCTGATTTATGGTTTTGGTTTTGATTTGCAGTGGCAGTATCGCGCAGTCACAATGTTGACTTTGACATGTTTGTTATTTCAACAATGGCAAATATATCGCGATAGTAAAATGTGAATCAAGGTTTAAATTATGCACAGTATTTTTGTGCCAGCAACTCAA
>JAHDDB010000060.1 GCA_020629575.1 Caedibacter sp.
GTAGGCTGACGGGGTGTTTATAAAATCATAGTTTTTTCTAAAGTGCGTAACACCAATTAGTAACTTATTTCATTCTCACGGCATTGAATAATATAGCTTAAAGCAGCGCTGCTTATTAGACCGATCAAACCACCGATAAATACATCAATGATTCGATCACTGCTGGTATATAGGTAATGTGCACCGGCAAAGGTAACGATGAAAAAACAGCGGGTTGCAAAGGATGCAGTATAGTTGTTAATGCCTCGTAAACTGAAAATAATACCGACAAAGCTTAAGTTAAAAATCAATGGGCTATTTAGGTTAAACAGCAGTGTGACGATGATGCCCAATGATAAACCAATACATGCGCCAGTGATGCGTTTTTGAATCTTATCTCGTGCCTTTTTAAAGCTAAGACTGGCGACAGATAATGATGACCATAGCAGCCATTGCGGTTCAGCTAGTTGTGAAAAATGCCAAACAAGCATGCTGATCAAAAGCGGTAAGAAATAAACACAGTAATGAATGCAATGCTGCGATTGTAGTTGTAATGTAAAGTTTTGATAGCCCTTAGCTGCTTTTGTTGTAAGATTCATAATAAAAACAATCAAAACACTCAAAAGACTTATGCCAAAAAGCTTAGCAATGATCGCAATAGTGATTAGATCACCATATGCTCTTGTTTCAAAAGCAGTATAGATAATACCGATAAATAAATAAGCGCCCATCGATTTAAAGCTTGGATTATAAGTTTCAATCATACCAATGATGATCGCAATGATTGAGACGACACTAATAAAATAAAAGTCACTATGCATCAGCAGTTTGACTAAAACAAAGGTGATCACAAACAAAAAAATAAGCATCACAAAAGCAATGCGCTTACTGGCGTGATCACAAAAAGGAATAATTACTGCAGCCGCATATAAACCACACAATAGATAAATAGGTTGTGAAAGCAAATAACTTAAAATAGCCGCAGGCAAAACCGCAATAAGCATTTTAATGATGGATGAATAATTGAAAATTTTATGCATATATACCGCCCATAAACCATTTCACAGCATTTCTACCATTGAATTTTATGTCCTTTTAGATGATTGAACTTTGGCAATAGTCCTAGCTATTACCGGCAATTCAGTCACCTAAAATCATCAAAAACTTCTTCGGCATCCAACACCGCAAAATGATTTACGAGCGGTATATACATCCTTTTTGTTATTGATAATCAGATTATATTACAGCCGGATCAAACTTTACATTCATTTAGTTTAGATAGTTGTTTAGAATATCTAAATGGATGAAAAGTTGGCGAAACATATCAACCTTTGGCATTGATAGTGCTACTATTTCAAGCATTGTCGAGTAAATATAAGTGAATATTTCATGCGAATATTAGTCGTTGAAGATGATGAAATGTTAGGTGATGGTATTGTTGAGGGCTTAAGGCAGCATAATTATGCCGTTGATTTGATGCGTGATGGTAAAATGGCTGAGCTTGCGTTAGATACTGAGCCTTATGATGCCGTGGTAATGGATATTGGTTTGCCGCATAAGGATGGTATTGCCATTGTTAAAAGCATTCGAGCGAAAGGTAACGCAGTTCCTGTATTACTATTAACAGCGCGTGATGCAATTGATGATCGGGTGCGTGGACTGGATTCAGGAGCGGATGATTATTTGACAAAGCCTTTTGATTTATCTGAGCTTTTGGCAAGAATGCGTGCATTGGTGAGGCGCTCTGTTGGACGCAGCGAACCTAAGATTAAATTTGAGGCTTTGGAGTTAGATCCTGCGGCACAAACGCTAACGATCAATGGCGAGTTTGTTAAATTATCCAGACGTGAATTTGCACTATTAGAATGTTTGTTAGAAAACATTGGTAAAGTGGTTTCTAAAACAAAGCTGCTTGAAAAGCTCTATGGTTGGGATGAAGAAGTTGATTCCAATACCTTAGAAGTGCATATTCATAACTTGCGTAAGAAAATCCAGAACAAATATATCAAAACACTGCGTGGTGTTGGCTATATTATTCAAAAACCACCGCAAGAAGCGTCAAATGGCTAAGGCTGCTTTGATTTTAATGCATCAATATCAATAGATGCATCATAATTGACACCCGCAACATTAAAGCCGTTGAGCTCTAAAAAATCCTGATAAAATCCCGCAAAGTCACTAATCTCTTTAAAGTTCTCAGAAGTCATTTGTGACATGATCGCATTAGTTAGGATTTGCGTGTTGTCATCCATCTCAAGGTTATCAGGACGCACACGCCCAACCTCATCGGTAATACGCTTATTGCCATAGAGCATATCACGCATAAAGCGATCGATTTGCTCAATGGTGTTCTCATGTGTGCCAAGTTCTTTCATGACCTTGAAAAGTGCGCAACCATATAGTGGGAATAGCGGGATAAAGGCGCTAGCCTTAGTAACTAGTGCTTTGGCAACGGTAACAAATGCTTCACCTTGCAAATCATGTAATTCATTGTTAAGCGTTAGTGCAGTCTTTTCTAAATGACGTTTAGCAGCACCAATCGTGCCTTTTTTATAAATAGCATCGGTGCCATCAGCGCCATCATAGGAATAAGCGGTGGTTTTAAAGCCATCGGCTAAAACGCCTGCCTCTTTAAGTGATTCAATCCAAAGCTGCCAATCCTCGCCACCCATGACTTTAATTGTTTCATCAATATCATGCTTTGTTGCTGCCATCATCTTGCCATCAACAATGATCTGTTTATTCAGATCAAGGGTGGGTGCGGCAATTTCACCGACGGTACTCTTCAATACTGAGCTATGTGTGATACCAGTTTTTGGATCTGTGCGTCTTGGTGAGGCAAGGCTGTAGATTAATATATCAATCTTGCCGTCAAACGCTTGTTTGATCATATCGATGGTTTGTTGTCTCACCTCATCAGAAAAAGCATCGCCTATAATGTTTTTAGCAATGAGCCCGTCCTTTTCAGCCTGTTCTTTAAACCAGATGTTATTCCACCAACCGGCACTTCCTAAGCGCTTATCATTAACACCAGGTTCAAATGACACACTAATCGTATCAGCGTTAGCTCCATAAGCAAGGGCAATGCGTGAGGCAAGACCATAGCCGGAGGAGCCACCAATAATCAGTGCTCGCTTTTTATTAGCAAACTTTGGTAGGCTTTTCATATAATTAATTTGTTTTTCAACAACCGCTTTACAGCCCATTGGGTGAGGGTTCTTAACTAGCCCACCACGCATAATTTCAGGTTTTACAATCATTATATTTCCATGAGTTGAGATCTTAAAGTGTTGTTGATGATATTCAGCAGCTCTTAGCGAGTCAAGTGGTTATACTCACCATAATCATTTGGCGGTGTGTATATTCATTACAAAGCCAAGGGAATTTGTTTGACAGGTTGCTCACTGAGTTTGACACCTAAACCAAGTAAACGAATAGGGTTGCTTTGTTTGTAATATAAGTTATCAAAAAGCAGTAAATAGAGATTAAGCTCACTACTTTCTGTGTGGCGTTCAATGCTTGTTTTATGGAATGTGTTATCAGTGATTTTAATAAAAATACCCTCAATACATAGCGTATGCTCAGGCTTGAGTCTTGCTAAAAGTTCTTGATGCAATTGTGTTAATGCCTTTAGGCAGTCATCTTTTGTGGTTAGATCGTGTTGATAGGTGTGCTCAACGCCTAATGACTTGCGGATGCGTTTGGGGTTTACTACGCGTCGATCAATGCCGCGACAATAGTCATATAGACTCGTGCCTAGCTTGCCAAAATGATGCTCAAGCACTTTAATATCAAGCCTTTGTAAATCAGCGCAGGTGTTAAGTCCCATCTTTTGAAGTTTATCCTTGGTAACACTGCCAACACCAAAAAGCTTACCAACGGGTAGGTGTTGAATAAATTTATCTACATCCTGTGGGCGAATGACATATAAGCCATTGGGCTTGTTGATGTCACTTGCGATTTTGGCTAAGAGTTTGTTTGGCGCAACACCGGCTGAGGCGGTCAGCCCTGTTTGTTTCAAAATCTCTTTTTTTATAGCTTGAGCCATTAATGTCGCGCTATTGGCGTGGCTTTTGATATTGGTTACATCAATATACGCTTCATCCAATGATAAGGGTTCAACCAGAGGGCTAATGCTTTTAAAAATATCGCGAATAATATTTGAAACACGCTTGTATTTATCGAAGTCAGTGGGGAGTAATATTAAATCGGGGCATTTTTGTAATGCAATACGTGTTGGCATCGCAGAATGCACACCATAGCTTCTGGCAATATAATTGCAAGTGCATAGCACGCCACGTTTGATATTGTTGCCACCAACAGCAAAAGGCTTGTCACGAAGGGTGGGATTGTCTTTTTCCTCAACTTGCGCAAAAAAATAGTCCATATCAATATGAATGATTTTACGTGTGGCAAAGTCACTCATGTTTTATGTCTTTGCTGTGTACTTATTTAAAGAAAGGCCTAAAGCGAATAATAAAATTAAGCTAGTGATGGAAGTTGCGAGCATTGTTAGTGCCAGCGGGTAAGAGGTATTTATCGCAAAGAGTGTTGCCACTGAGCCAACCACTGAACTGCCACCTAGTTCAAGTGCGCCAAACATCGCAGATGCTGCTCCAGGGTAGGCACCAAAAGGCTCAAGCGCACCACTGGCACCTGAACCTGCGGTTAATGCGCAGCCAAAAGTTGCAAGCATGCTCGGACCAAAGAAACCCCAAAGACTTAAACCAAACAGTTGATAGATAACAATCAGCAAAATGCCTGAAGATAATATCAATATGGATCCAAGAATCGATGTCTTTAAAACACCTAGTTTATGAACAATGGCGCCAGAGATGATTGAGCCAACTAAAAAAGCACCTCCTGCCATACCAAAGAAAATACCGATTTGTGAGCGCGGTTCACCAAGCGTTTGAATGATGTAGGGTGTCATTGAAAAAAGTGTGAAAAAAGCTGAAACGCCTGCGATTGCAGGCAGGGTATATGCCCAGAAGGTCAGGCTCTTGCAAATGCTAAAGTAACGACTAAATAGACTTAAATTAAAAGGTTTGCGATTATTAGGGTGTGAGCTTTCTTTGACAAACAAGATCGTTAATATCAGTGTAAATACACCAAGCCCTGTTAGAAAATAAAACACGGCATGCCACGGGAAATAAGCAGTTAATAACACACCAATGATGGGGCCCAATATAGGAGAGACTGAGATCATAGCATTTAGAAAGCTATAAATCATCGCACTTTGTTTGCCGGAGAAAGCATCGCGAACAATCGCAAATGCACTAACGGACATGCCACAAGCACCAAAGCCTTGAATGATACGAAAGGCGATAAGCCAGCCGATATGGCTTGATAGTGCGCACAACAATGAGCCGATACAAAACAAACTCACCGAAATAAAAAGTACTTTATAGCGACCAAATTGATCTGATAATGGGCCTAAGATTAATTGACCAAATCCAGTAACAAGGAAGAATAAAGATAAGGTTAATTGCACCATTTCCTGAGAGGTGTTTAAAATGGCTTTCATCTCAGGAATTACGGGCATATAGGTGTCAAGTGCCAATGCGAAGCTAAAAACAACGGGTGCTAGTAAAAAGACCGTAATAACTGGTGGATACGGCCATTGATAGGTTTTATGTGTCATGATGTCTATTTTATCTTTTTTGTCTTTGTTTTTTTAATTTTTGTGCCTGCTTGATTTGATTGCAAGCGGGTAATGCGAGTTATTGTACCTGCTCTCAAAGCAAAGTTGAATGCTTCTAAGGAGAAAATAAACAGGCGCTTTAAATTCAAGCATTAAAGCGCTAGACAATTGAGCGGGCAAAATATAAACTCTGACCCTGAATTTTAAACCTTAAAAATATAAAGAGTACAAATAAGGATTAGTAATGCAAGTATCTGTTGAAAAAAAAGAAGGCATTCATTGCGTTTTAAATATTGAATTACCAGCAACTGTTATTGATACAGAAGTGTCAAAGCGTATTCAGCGTATCGCTAAAACAGCGAAAGTAGATGGTTTTAGACCAGGTAAAGTGCCAGCGGGTATGATCAAGAAAAAGTATGGTGAGCAAGTACGTTTTGAAGTGTTAGGTGATGTTTTGCCTCATAAATATACACAAGCAATTCAAGAGCAACAATTAAATGCGGCCGGTGTAGAGATTGAAATTCTAAATAACAAAGAAGGTGAAGCACTTAAGTTTAATGTGAATGTTGAACTTTTCCCTGAAGTGATTGTTAAAGATTTAGATAAAGTAACTGTTGAAAAACCAGTCGTTGAGTTAGGCGATGCGCAAACAGAGCAGATGATCAGTAACCTACGTAAGCAGCTTGCAACATGGAAGGATGTTGAGCGTGAAGTTCAAGCTGATGACCGTGTGACGATTGACTTCGTTGGCCGTGTTGACGGTGAAGTTTTTGAAGGTGGTTCAGCCAATGGCTCTGAAGTGACAATCGGTTCAGGTCAAATGATTCCAGGATTTGAAGATGGCATCATCGGCATGAAAAAAGATGAAGAAAAAACCATTGATGTAACTTTCCCTGAAGATTATCAAAATGATGAGTTAAAAGGTAAAGCGGCACAGTTTGACATCGTCGTTAAAAATATCAAAGAAGCTGAGTTGCCAGAGATTGATGACAAGTTTGTTGAGCAGTTTGGTATCAAAGGTGGCGTTGATGAGTTTTATGCTGAGATTAAGCAAAATATGGCGCGCGAGCTAAAAAATGCGATTAATAAAACGGTCAAAACACAAGTGTTTGATCAGTTGGTTGATATTATTGATTTCGATGTACCTAAAGCGCTTGTGCAGCGTGAGATTGATCGCTCTAAGCATGATCTTATTGAGCGTATGGGTGGTGCTAAGTCAAAAATGAAAGCAGAAGATTTGCCAGATGACTTATTCAAGGCTAAAGCTGAAAAATCAGTTAAGCTTGGTTTGATTTTGCAAGCGATTGTACGTGATCAAAAACTTGAAGCCGATCAAGAATCTATTGACGCGGTGATTGAAGAGATGGCATCAGTGTATGAAGATGCGCAAGAAGTACGTGATCATGTTAACAGTGATAAGAAAGAATTAGAAAACATCAAAAACGTTGTTGTTGAAAATAAGCTAGTGGATTGGGTGGTTGAGCAAGGTCAATCTACTGAAAAAACAGAAGATTTCTTTGAATTGATCAAAAAAGTTTTACCACAAGGTGGCATGTTTTAATCAATGAATTAAAACAACGCAATTTGTGCAAGTAAAGCACTGGAGAAAATGAAATAATCGACTTAAACTAAGGGCCACGTTTGTGGCTTTTTTGTTATTAACTTGTCAGTGTAAACACACTTGCAATATGGATATAAGGTGAAAATATGATTACAAATAATTTAGTCCCTATGGTTGTTGAGCAAACATCACGTGGTGAGCGTTCTTACGATATTTATTCGCGTTTGTTAAAAGAGCGCATTATATTTTTAAATGGTGAAGTCAATGATACATCGGCTAATTTAGTGATCGCTCAATTGTTATTTTTAGAGTCTGAAAACCCTGATAAAGATATTTATTTTTATATCAACTCGCCAGGTGGTTCAGTCACAGCAGGCATGGGTGTTTATGACACGATGCAGTTTATCAAGCCTAATGTAAGCACAATTTGTATTGGATTAGCGGCAAGTATGGGTGCTGTTTTATTAGCAGCAGGCGAAAAAGGTAAGCGTTATAGTTTGCCGCATTCGCAAATCATGATTCACCAACCATTAGGTGGTTTTAGAGGTCAGGCATCTGATGTCGAGATCCATGCACGCAACATGTTAAGAATCAAAGAGCGCTTAAATCATGTGCTAGCGCGTCATACCGGTCAATCTTATGAGCAGACAGTGAAAGATACGGATCGCGATAATTTTATGATGGCGGAAGAAGCAAAAGAATATGGCTTAATTGATCAAGTGATTGAATCAAGAGCGCATATTCCAGGTATTAAATAAAAATAAAAAAATAAAAGCTTGAATTTCTGCCTAGTCGCCCGCAAATCGGTGGGCGTTTATAATTTTGATTGTTTTTAGAGAGGAAAATATGCCAAGAAAAAGACGTGGCGACGGTGATGGTGATAATGGCCGTGCGCTGTATTGTTCATTCTGTGGGAAATCACAACAAGAAGTACGTAAGTTAATCGCAGGGCCTTCTGTTTATATTTGTAATGAATGTGTGAGCTTATGCGAGGGCATCATCAAAACAGGTGGTCCGCAAGATGCAACACAAGAGCCGGACTTATCAACAGCTGAGGGCAAACAAAGTTTACCTAAGCCGGTTGATATTAAAAAACACCTTGATGAGTATATCATCGGTCAAGATGCACCAAAAAAAGTCCTATCAGTAGCGGTATATAACCATTACAAGAGAATTTATAACAAGCAAAAGCAAGATGATGATGTCACTTTATCAAAGAGCAATATTTTGCTACTAGGTCCAACAGGATCAGGTAAAACCTTGTTGGCACAAACCTTGGCAAAAATGCTTAACGTTCCTTTTGCTATTGCTGATGCGACGACTTTAACCGAAGCAGGTTATGTTGGTGAAGATGTTGAGAATGTGATTCAAAAGCTGCTACAAAATGCAGATTTTGATGCCAAAAAGGCAGAACGTGGCATCATTTATATCGATGAGATCGATAAAATTGCGCGCAAATCAGAAAACCCATCAATTACACGTGATGTCTCTGGCGAAGGTGTGCAGCAGGCTTTATTGAAGTTAATTGAAGGCACAGTCGCCTCTGTTCCGCCAAAAGGTGGTAGAAAACACCCTAATCAGGATCTTGAGCAAGTGGATACTGCAAATATCTTGTTTATTTGTGGTGGTGCTTTTGCTGGTATCGAATCAGTTATTCAGCAGCGTACTGAGAAATCAGGTATTGGTTTTGGTGCTGATGTTTTCGGTAAAGATGATCAAGCGTCACATAATCGTCTGCTTAAGCAAGTTGAGCCAGAAGATTTGGTTAAGTTTGGATTGATCCCTGAGTTGATTGGTCGTTTACCAGTGATGGCTATCTTGGAAGAGCTTGATGAAGAGGCGTTGGTGAAGATCTTAACTGAGCCGAAAAATGCTTTGATCAAACAGTATACCAAGCTATTTGAAATTGAAGAAGTTAATGTAGAGTTCACACCTGAAGCGATTAAAGCAGCAGCCCATAGAGCAGTTAAACGCAAAACAGGTGCGCGTGGCTTACGCTCCATTTTGGAAAATGCGCTACTTAATATCATGTTTGAAGCACCATCAATTGAAAATGTTGAAAAAGTTGTGATTGATGAGGCAGCAATCAATGGTAAAGAGGAGCCATTAATTGTATTAAAAGATCAGGCACAATTTAGATTAGCTTCAGTTCAATAAGGTTAGCATGCATGCAATTATATTCGAATGATAAACAAAGTGTTGAAGAATTAGTACCGGTTGTGCCATTAAGAGATATCGTCGTGTATCCTTATATGGCTGTACCACTTTTTGTCGGTAGAGAAAAATCAATTGCCGCAATTAGTGAAGCACATGCAACAAGACAAAAAATCTTACTGGTGACGCAAAAATCAGATGATATTGATAATCCGAAAGTTAAGGATTTACACACCACAGGAACCTATGCCAAGATCCTGCAGTTGATGAAGCTGCCAGATGGTACGTGCAAGGTGCTTGTTGAAGGTGTTCGTCGAGCGAGGGTGCTTAAGTATTTTGAAGATACACCTTTTATTGCCGCTCAAATTGAGTTGATTGAGACAAAAAATGACTTAAATGATGTTGATGAAAGCGGTTTTATTCGTGCGATCTTATCGAGCTTTAAAACTTTGGCAGATATGAATGGTCAGATTCCCAAAGAAATCCTATCATCGATTTTGTCAGATACCAATTTAACGCGGATTATTGACACTGTCGTGGCGCAAGCGCATGCGACTGTCAGCAAAAAACAAGAAGTGCTTGAAGCGGAAGGCTTGCAGCAACGTGCGTCATTATTACTAAAACTACTCATGGCAGAGACTGATGTATTACAGCTTGAGCGTAACATCAAGGATCGTGTCAAATCGCAAGTTGAGCGAAATCAGCGTGAATACTATCTCAATGAACAGATCAAAGCGATCTATAAAGAGATGGGGGATACTGATGAAGCTGAAGAGTTTGAACAATTAAAAGGAAAAATTGATACGGCTAAGATGTCAAAAGAGGCGACTGAAAAAGCATTGTCTGAGCTTAAGAAGCTCAAAGCCATGCCGCCATCTTCGGCTGAAGCCTCCGTATCACGTAACTACATCGAAACCTTAACGTCATTGCCGTGGTCAAAGCGTAGCAAAGTTAAAAAAGATTTAGCGCAAGCAGAAGATACCTTAAATATGGACCATTATGGTCTTGAGAAGGTCAAAGAGCGTATTTTGGAATATCTAGCAGTGCAACAAAGAATGCGTAAGCTTAAAGGCCCTATTTTATGCTTAGTCGGACCTCCGGGTGTTGGTAAAACGTCATTGGGGCAATCAATTGCTAAGGCGACAGGGCGTAAATATGTGCGTATGGCATTAGGAGGTGTTAAAGATGAGGCGGAAATTCGCGGCCATCGACGTACGTATATTGGTGCGTTACCTGGGCAAATTATGCAAAAAATCAGTAAAGTGCAGGTAAACAATCCACTGTTTTTATTGGATGAAATCGATAAGATGTCAGCTGATTTTCGCGGTGATCCATCCTCTGCAATGCTTGAGGTATTGGATCCTGAGCAAAACAATACATTTAATGATCATTATCTAGATGTCGATTATGACCTATCAGATGTGATGTTTGTGGCAACGGCAAATAGTTTAAATATCCCTGATGCCTTAAGAGATCGCATGGAGATTATTTATCTATCGGGTTATACCGAAGATGAAAAAAAGAATATTGCTAGGAATTATTTATTGCCACGAGCGATTAAAGACAATGGTTTAAAAGAAGCTGAAATTGCTGTTGCTGATAAAGTGATTGAGGATATCATTCGTTATTACACACGTGAAGCCGGTGTACGTCGCTTGCAGCAGGAGCTTAATAAGATCTGTCGCAAAGCGGTTAAACATATTTTATCCGCTAAGGATGGTAAGAAAGTCTCAGTTAATAGCAAAAACTTGGATAAATACCTTGGTGTTAGACGCTATGATTTTGGCCTAGCGCAACAAGAGGATAAAATTGGGCAAGTTACGGGGCTTGCATGGACTGAAGTGGGTGGTGATCTATTAACCATCGAAGCAGTAGCAACCCCAGGTAAAGGCAAGCTTAAGAGTACGGGTAAACTCGGTGAAGTGATGCAAGAATCGATTCATGCCGCTTTAACCGTCGTGCGCACGATGGCGAAAGACTATGGATTGGATGATGATTTCTATGAGAAACGTGATTTTCATATCCATGTACCGGAAGGTGCGACACCCAAAGATGGGCCAAGTGCAGGTATTGCGATGTGCACGGCGGTTTTATCTTCATTGACAGATATTCCAGTTAGAAAAGATGTCGCGATGACGGGTGAGATTACCTTGCGCGGTGACGTGTTACCTATCGGTGGTTTAAAAGAAAAACTTTTGGCAGCACTTCGCGGTGGTATTACGACAGTCTTAATTCCATTTGAAAATAAAAAGGATCTTCAAGATATTCCTCAGAATGTAAAAGATGGCTTGGAAATCATTGCTGTTAAGAGAATTGAAGAAGTTTTAGCGCGTGCGCTGATGTCAAAAAAAACCAAAAAAAGCTAAAAAAAAATGGGAAAACATCAAAAAAACGTTAAAAAACAATGAATTAGCGATAAACCGTGTTGACGTGCGCTACTGTGCTTGCTATAACTTAGGCGAGTTAGGCGGCCGCAAGCCGCTTAAACAGTGAGTTATTCAACAACGAAAGAGGAAAGCATCGTGAATAAAAGTGAACTAGTAAAAGCAATCGCAGAAAAAGCTGACGTAACAAAGGATGTCGCTCAGCGCGCATTAGACGCGACAACTGAAGCGGTAACTGAAGCGTTAAAAGCAGGTCAAACAGTTACTCTTGTTGGATTTGGTTCATTCCAAGTTCGTGAAAGAGCGGCGCGTGAGGGGCGCAACCCTAAGACAGGTGAAAAAATGAAGATCAAAGCATCTAAATCACCTTCATTTAAAGCAGGAAAACTATTGAAAGATGCTGTGAACTAATCACAGTTCAGCGCGTGGGTGCTTAGCTCAGCTGGGAGAGCATCGCCCTTACAAGGCGAGGGTCGGGGGTT
>JAHDDB010000061.1:0-8219 GCA_020629575.1 Caedibacter sp.
GTTAAGCGCCTTTTTAACGCACAAAAAGCAGGTCACACGGGCAGCCTTGACCCGATGGCAACCGGCGTATTACCCATTTGCTTTGGTCAAGCAACACGTATATCACAATATCTTTTAGATGCCGACAAAGCTTATCAAGCAACGATTCAGTTAGGTATCAGTACTGATAGTGGTGACGCGGATGGTAATGTTATTGAGCAGCACCAAGTCCCTGAAATCACCCTTCAGAATATCCATAATGCATTGGAGAAATTCCGTGGTGAGATAAGTCAGATTCCACCGATGTATTCAGCGCTCAAGCATCAAGGAAAGCCCTTGTATGAGTTAGCACGTCAAGGTATTGAGATTGAGCGCAAAGCGCGTAATATCAACATATATGCACTTGAATTGCTTGACTACAATCCTGAAAAGCACACCATTGATATCGATGTGCTCTGCTCCAAGGGGACCTATATTCGCACGTTGGGGATGGATATTGCCAAAGCACTAAATTGCGCTGGACATTTAATCAAATTAACACGAACTGCATGTGGACTATTGACGATGAATGATGCATTATCGCTTGAGGCGCTGCAGACACTCTCACTGGATTCATGCCATGAAAAGCTACTTAATCCAGAATATGCATTTACAGATACACCTATTTTTACTATACCTAATAACAAAGTGGACTTATTTTATCTGAAAGGAAAGATGCAACTAACCAACAACTTCACCGGCAGCGCCCGTATTTATGATCAAGATCGATTTGTCGCACTTGGTCACTTTAATGATGGCGAGCTTGTGAAAAAACAACTTTTTTTACAAGGCATCATTGAGAATGAGCAAGAAATACACGATTGATAACGATCCAAATAAGGATTTAGAAGCACAAAAATATGATGACCCTATTCCAAGTAGAGAGGTCATTTTAACCTACTTAAAAGATCTCAAACAGCCGACTGTTTTTGAGAAGATTGCTGATAATTTGGGGCTAAAGCGCAGCAGGCAACTGGATGCCCTTGCGAATCGCTTGGGTGCGATGGTACGCGATGAACAGATTGAACAAGATGGCCAATATTTTAGACCATTAAAACAGAAACGTCGTATCATTACCGGCTATGTACGCATTGAAAACGATGGCAATGCGATTATTAATACCGAAGATAGAATGCACAGCGCATTTTTACCGCAACATCAAGCACGTTTAATCTTTAACGGTGACAAAGTCTGCGCGATGATCTTGGGACTTAATCGCAAAGATAAATTAGAAGCGCGCATTGATAGCATTATTGAGCGCAACACCATCGAAATTACTGGGCGCTATAGCCAACAGTTGGATAGCCATTTTATCCAACCAATTAGCAAAACCATGCCAAAATATATTGCACTTTTACCACCATCAGAAGAACTTGAGCCTAATACACTGATCAAAGCAAAACTCGTTATCTTCCCCTCAACGGTTTGCTCAGCGGTCGCACAATTTGTTGAAATTATTGAAGAGCAATCACCGATTCTCACGGCAATTTCAGTTGCTAGCAAAAAGCATAATCTGATTGAAGACTGGAGCAACAAAACCGCGCGTCTAGTCCGCAAACTTCCCCATGAAGTGCTTGATACTGAAATATCGCCACGCACAGATCTACGTGATTTACCATTTGTCACGATTGATGGCGAGGATGCAAAAGACTTTGACGATGCTGTTTACGCACGTAAAAGCTCAACGGGTGGTTGGAAACTTTATGTTGCAATTGCTGATGTTTCGTATTATGTTCGCCCAGACTCAAGTCTTGATAAGGAAGCGCAAGCCAGATCAACGTCTGTGTATTTCCCTGGTTACGTCATCCCGATGCTGCCTGAGCAGCTCTCCAATGAATTATGTTCATTAAAGCCAAAAGTAGATCGCTTAGCATTAATCTGCGAGATGAATATCAGTCCCAATGCCAAGCTTTCACGTTATAAGTTTTACTCAGGTGTTATTAACTCCAAAGCACGCTTAACCTATACCGAAGTATCCAAGCTTTTAAACAATAAAGACAACAGCATCTATTACGATCAACCTGAGCTTATTCCGCACTTATTCGATTTATATGATCTTTATAAACTCTTAGCAGCTGCACGCAAACAACGCGGAGCAATTGATTTTGATACCGTTGAATCACAAATTATTTTAAATGAACACCAGCATATCGCAGCGATTATTCCACGCCAACGTAATGATGCGCATAAACTCATTGAAGAATGTATGCTTTTGGCCAATGTCGCCACCGCACGCTTTATTGAGAAAAACAAAGCAGGCGCCCCTTTTCGCGTGCATGGCGCACCACCTAGTGGCAAAATTGATGATTTGAAAGCGTACTTACATTCACTTGGCATTGCCTTCAAACCGAGTAAGTCAGGTGTAACACCTGCTGATTACAGTCAGATGCTAAGTTCCGTCAAAGATCGCGATGACTTTGCCAATATCCAATTGATGACATTAAAAAGCATGAATCAGGCATTTTACACACCGGATAATGATGGGCACTTTGGCTTAGCCTATCCGGCTTACAGTCACTTTACTTCACCGATTCGTCGCTACCCTGATCTATTAACGCATCGCGCAATCAAATCGATTATTGGTGAGAAAAACCTTGGCGCGTATCACTACACGCGCAGTCAATTAGATGAGCTTTGCGCCCATGCTTCAAGTCAAGAACGCAATGCCGACTCAGCCTCTAGTGATGTTGAGAAATGGTTAAAATGCCATTTCTTACACAATCGTATTGGTGAGCTATTTGATGCTAAGATCGTTCATGTTACTGGCTTTGGTATGTATGTTGAGCTCATTGAAAACTATATTGAAGGGTTAGTACATATCTCGTCAATGCATGGAGATTATTATGTCTTTGATGAAGTACAACATCGTTTAATCGGCCAACACTCGAAGAAAACCTTTGGCATTGGACAAAAAGTTCAAGTACAACTTGTGCGTGTTAATTTAGATGAGACGCAGATTGATTTTGAATTAACCATTAATGGCAAAGGTCGCAGTCATCAAGAGCTTGCAGCAGGGAGCACACCAAAACGCCGTCGCGCGCGTATTAAACCCTCAAGCCTAAAATTATCATCAACACAAAAGCGCACACGCAAAAAGCCTACGCGTAACAGTACCGTTGAACCCACAAAATTAGTTGATAGCAAACCGCCAAAAAGCAAAAAGAAAAAATCCAGTAATGCTAAGCGCGCGCGCAAGAAGTCGAATGCGAAATCATCACAAACGGAGTAACTTTCAAAGGAGTATCGTGACTCATGCAAAAAATGCTTATTAGCGCTTGTTTGCTTGGTCACAATGTCCGCTACGATGGTAACAACTGTTTCTCCGACCACTCAACTTTAAAAAAATGGCAAGAAGAAGGCAGAGTAATATCAATTTGCCCAGAAGTATCTGGAGGACTACCTACCCCTCGTATACCTGCTGAAATAGTTGGCGGCAACTCAACTGATGTCATTCATGGGAAAGCTCACGTTATTGGAAAAGATGGATCTGATATATCAAAGCAATTTATCCTTGGGGCTCAAAAAACCCTTGAGTTTGCAATAGCTCATAATATTAAGTTGGCAATACTCAAGAAGAATAGTCCTTCATGTGGCAATTTAAGCATTTATGATGGTAGCTTTAGTGGAAAAGTAATTGATGGCTCGGGCATCACTGCAGAATTGTTAACATGTAATGGAATACGCGTTTTCAATGAAGGTCAAATTGACGAAGCTGATCTATTCCTAAAGGAAATTGAGGCATGACTAAATATTCACCCACAAGTGCTCACCGTACCCTGAGCGTAAGTCGAAGGGTAATCTTGGGAATTACACTCTCATAGAGGCTTCGACTTACGCTCAGCCAGCGCTATACAATCAAAGTGGGCAGATTTTGGCAAATTATGCACTTATTACTTGAATTTAAGTAAATTTTAAAAAAACAATTCCAGAGTACCACCTTAACTAAAACTAAGGACGATCATCATCCAAGCGTTGTGGCGGCAATAGCGATTCGCGCTTTAAGCCAAACAACACCGCTAATACACCAGCGACATAAATCGATGAATAGGTACCAACGATCACACCTAAGATAAGGGCTAATGAGAACTCATGCAATGACGGACCACCAAAGAAATACAGCACAACTACGACCAATAAAGTTAACCCTGAGGTCATAATCGTACGCGATAAGGTATCATTAACTGAACGGTTAACCACCTCAATAACTGAGGCCTTACGCATCTTACGGAAGTTTTCACGCACCCGGTCATAAATAACCACCGTATCATTTAATGAATAACCAATTACCGCTAATACTGCAGCTAATGTTGTTAAAGTGAACTCTAACTGGAATGCCGCAAAAACACCTAGAATAATAATCGGGTCATGAATAAGCGCGATACCTGCACTTATTGCAAACTTCATCTCAAAACGAAAAGCGATATAACCAACGATACAGATCATCGCTACTAATAATGCTAATAAACCATTGGTTGCAAGCTCTTTACCCACTTGTGGTCCAATGTAGTTTAAGCTAGTGACTTGTGCTTGAGAACCTAAGCTTTTCTCAATTTTCACTTTAAGTAATTGCTGCGCTGATTGACCATCTTGATTAATCACTGCCTGATTGTTTTCATTTTTTTGAATCGGCAGCTTAATCATCAAGCTATCACTTGAACCAAAAGTCGTTACTTGCGCAGTAGGGAAGCCATCATCTGCCAATACTTTTGCCACTTCTTGGGTTGATGGCGCTTTATCATAATTAACTTGGATCTGATAACCACCGGTGAAATCCAAGCCCATATTTAAGCCGCGAGTAACTAAAAATACAATAGATAAACCAATCAATAGGATTGAAACAATCGCAGTCCATTTACGGATTCCCATAAAGTCGATATTGGTTTTACGTTTAAAAAACTCCATGCGACACCCCTATATTCCGATTGATAATTTTTTAAGATTGCGACGTGAACCATACACAAGGTTCGTCATCGCCCGCGAGACAGTTACCGCCGTAAACATCGATGTCAGAATACCGATAATCAATGTCACCGCAAAGCCCTTAACGGCACCCGTACCAATCGCAAAGAGGATAATTGCCACAATTAAAGTTGTGACGTTTGAGTCAACAATCGTACCAAAGGCACGCTCATAGCCTGCCGAGATCGCACTTTGCACCGGCATACCATTTCTCAGCTCTTCACGTATCCGCTCAAACACCAATACATTGCCATCAATTGACATCCCCAAGTTCAAAACAATACCTGCAATACCTGGCAATGTCAGTGTAGCGCCTGGAATAATTGACATGATTGCAACAATTAATACTAAGTTTAGGATGAGTGCAACGTTGGCGATCATACCAAACAGATGATAGTAAATTGCCATAAATAACACAACAAGGATCAATGCGACAACAATAGATAACATGCCTTGCTCGATATTTTGCTTACCAAGCGTTGGACCAATTTGTTGCTCTTGGGCAATATGTACAGGCACTTGTAATGCACCTGAACGAATCATTAATGCCAAGTTATTGGCTTCACGTTGATCAAGACCCGTGATTTGGAAATTAGCCCCTAATACGGTTTGAATCGTTGCGGCATTAACAAGCTTTTCAGTCTTTTCAATCTTATTGACTTCTTTACCGTCAACTATTTCTTTTTTATAGGTCGTGTTAACAAGCATCACTCCCATCAGATCACCGACATGCTTGCCTGTGACTTCTCTGAAATGACCTGCTGCATCTGAGCTTAACTGTACGGCAACGATTGGTTGACCACTTTGATGATCCACGCCAGGAGAGGCATTGACAATCGCACTACCACTGACAACTGAATTACCATTTAGTTGATAGTAATATGTCTGACCATTTGTAGTTAATGGGTAGACTTTAATACCCTGCTCTTCAACTTTCAAACGATCGGTGACAGGTGTTACGATATAAAAGCTTGCGGTTGATGTACCACCTAAAATTTGTTTGGCACGCGCGGCATCTTGCAAACCAGGCAACTCAATAATCACACGTGAATCACCAGAGGCAGCAACAGAAGCTTCGGCAACACCTAATGCGTTAATACGATTACGCATTACTGTCACCACTTGCGAGATCGCTTCTTGCTTGGTTTGTGTTAATAATTGCGCATTGAAAGTCACCAACAATGTTTTGTCTTTCAACGCACTATAAACTAACTGATTATTTTGCGTCTTACTATAGTCTGTTTTAATAAAAGCAATTGCTTTGTCTAAATCCGCCTTATTGGCAAAGGTTAACGCAACATAGCCAATACTGCTATAAGTCGCAGGCACTGGCAATGCTTTTGTGATTTCAGTTTTTTGCGATGCTTTTAGTTGTGACTCAGGTGTCACACCTAATTTTTTAATGCCTTCTGCTAAACTTTCTAAGGTATTATCCAAGCGTGCATTAATCGCAGACTGAGTATCAGCTTCAAGCACCAAATACATCCCACCTCGCAAATCCAAACCTAGATTCATTGGCTCAGCACCTAGTGCTAATAACCAATTAGGCGTGTTTCCTGCCATATTGAGCGCGATAATATAGTCACTGCCAATGGTTTTTTGCAAAGCCGTACGTGCTGCAATTTGATCCTGTGCGTCCGAAAATCTTACTTGAATCACTGTATTTGATTCTTGATGCAATGATTTATACGCGATCTTTTGCTCATTTAATGTGTCTTTAATTTGCGTTACAAGGGCTGAGTTCACCGTACCATCTTTGGGAGAGATTTGTAATGACGGCGTTTCACCAAATAAATTGGGCAACGCATAGATAATCGACAAAATCGCAATTACTAGAATAGTAATATATTTCCACAAAGGATACTTGTTAACCGCAGCTTTTTGTCTGGGATGAAGCATAATCCTAATACCTTAGTTTGAGTTGGTCATATACTCATTGCAATATCATTTACAATGGGCATATAGCAATGTAGTCAAAATTAATTGGTTTTAACAGCACCTTTTGGTAAAACACCAGAAACCGCACTTTTTTGTACTTTAATAATAACGTTTTCAGCAATTTCAATTTCAGTATAGTTCTCACCAATCTTAGCGATCTTGCCGATAATGCCACCATTTGTCATGACTTCATCACCTTTAGTCAGCTCTGAGATCATCTTGCGTTGTTCTTTATTACGCTTCATTTGCGGACGAATAAGTAAGAAATAAAAAATGGCGAAAAATGCCACCAACATTAAAATTGAGCTCATTGCTGAGCCACCAGCTGCTGCACCTTCAGCAAAAGCATTTGAGCTTAACAACAATAGCGATGATAGTGCTACTAATAACTTATTCATTACTTATCTCCTGTTGAGGTATATTATCACACCGCGCGTAAAATAATTATCAAACGGTATACTATTTAAAAATCTGGGATAATGTACATGACAGGTGGTATTTTGACAACTGTTGTCTGCTGCAAATCCCTATATGAACGATATTTGTATGGAGGGGAATTCGTTTTGGGTAATTCATGTTGGGTAATTCATGTTGGGTAATTTGTGTTGGGTAATTTGTGTTGGGTAACTCGTTTTGGGTAACTCGTTTTGGGTAATTCGTTTTGGGTAATTCGTTTTGGGTAATTTGTGTTGGGTAATTCGTTTTGGGTAATTTGTGTTGAGTAATTCGTTTTGGGTAATTTGTGTTGGGTAATTCGTGAATTACCCCTACGATTATCGTATTGAAGGGTTACAATAACACATACAGGCCACCCCATGTATTGGCGATTCATGCATTGCCCATATCGGTTTTATATCAAATGTTTGCGATAACAAATACACGAACAATTCGCATATCGACATGTAGGGACAATTCACGAATTGTCCAGCACGAATCGCCCTCTCACAAATTGCCTCCCTCACGCATCTCCCTAAAGGTTTCGAGGATGCAAAGAATCCAACTCCCACCGTAATGGGTTATTGTTTATGTATTCATATATTCGCAGATAATCATCCTCATCACGAATAACATGTTCATAATAATTGCGTTGCCACAATTTTTGCCCTGCCATATACCGAATAAGATTGATTTGCTTTGATGTCTGCATTTTGAATCGTCCAATGATTTTAGGCAATAGCATATTACGTCGTTGCTTCACGGTCATCTGTGGGGGTGATTCATGAATTACCCCTACGGTTTTGGTGATAACCACAATCCCATGGAAATGGTTTGGCATAACAACAAATGCTCCACACTTTACATTT
>JAHDDB010000061.1:8319-12043 GCA_020629575.1 Caedibacter sp.
CACAATCCCATGGAAATGGTTTGGCATAACAACAAATGCTCCACACTTTACATTTGACCATATAGCTTCAATTCTTAACCATTCATCTTGGACAATATTACCCATTTCATTCAATACCATTTCACCATTGATCACATGCCCAAACAAACATGCTTTATCCTGCGTGCAAATCGTGACAAAATACATCCCAGCCTGAGAATAATCATACTCACTTAAACGAATTGAATGGCGATTTTGCTTTCTGCTGCTCATAGCTGTTTCCAACTTAGATATTTAAAGGAGATGTAACATTAAGATAATTGTAGCTCACATCTCAAATAATGCATGCAAGTGATAATTACAGATTCAATGGTTTTTGTAGAGGTAATTCATACAGGGGTAATTCATGTTGGGCAATTCATACTGGGCGATTCATGAATCGCCCCTACGGGTTTCATGTCAAATGTTTGCGATAACGTATATATGAACGATTCTTATATGGAATCAATTCGTGTGAAGGTAATTGATATCAAATGATTGCAATAACAAGATATACGAACAATTCGCATATGGACATGTAGGGACAATTCACGAATTGTCCAATACGAATCGCCCAAAACAAATTATCCTCTTATGAATTTCCCTCTAACGAATCGCCCTTTTTATATATAAATCATGACATCATATTTTTCAAAACGGTCTGCAAAATGCCACCATTTTTCAAATAATCAACATCAACATCAGCATCTAGACGTGCCAACGCTTCAAAGATGGTTTTGTGACCATTGGTGTGCACTGCTTCAACGATGACATTCTCACGCGGCTTCACATTATCCAAGCCTTTAATATTAAAGGTTTCTGTACCATCTAAACCAAGAGATTTAGCATTCTGACCATTAACATACTGCAAAGGTAACACACCCATACCAACCAAGTTCGAGCGGTGAATACGCTCATAACTTTCAGCAATCACCGCTTTAACACCTAATAGGAAAGTCCCTTTAGCCGCCCAGTCACGTGATGAACCTGTACCATATTCTTTGCCTGCCAATACAACTAATGGCGTATTTGATGCCTTATATTTCATCGCCGCATCAAACACATATTCAATTGAACCATCTGGATGATATTTGGTGACACCCCCTTCCGTGCCAGGGGCTAATAAATTGCGAATACGAATATTCGCAAAGGTACCACGCATCATCACTTCATGATTACCACGACGTGAACCATATGAGTTAAAGTCTTTTTTCTCAACGCCATGTGCTTTCAAATATTGTCCTGCCGGATACTCCTCTGGAATAGAGCCCGCAGGAGAGATATGATCTGTTGTTACCGAGTCACCTAGCATCAATAATGTGCGCGCACCAACGATATCTAGCGACTCCTTACCTGAATCTGCAAAGTTCTCAAAGAAATTAGGACATTGAATATACGTTGATTTCTCATCAAACTTATACAGCTCACCCGTAGGTGCCGATAGTTTCTGCCAATCTTTTGTGCCATCTAAAACAGTTGCATAGGACTTCTCAAACATCTCTGCATTAATCACTCGAGATTGTAATTCAGCAATATCGTGACAACTTGGCCATATGTCTTTCAAATAAACATCTTGCCCATGCTGGTCTTTACCAATAGGATCATTCTCTGGGTCAAAATCAACCGTTCCGGCAATCGCATACGCCACGACATGGATAGGAGATGCTAGGTAATTTGCTTTCACATCAGGGTTAATACGCCCTTCAAAGTTGCGATTTCCTGAGCCCACTGATGCAACCACTAAATCACCTTTGTTGATCGCATCAATAATTGGCTGATCCAATGGACCTGAATTACCAATACACGTTGTACAACCATATCCAACAACATCAAACTTCAGTTGCTCTAAATACTTTAATAAACCTGATTTCTCAAGGTATTGCGTCACAACTTGCGAGCCAGGGGCTAATGATGTTTTAACATAAGGCTTAACGGTTAAACCTTTTTCAACTGCCTTTTTCGCTAATAATCCTGCGCCTAATAAAACAGATGGGTTAGATGTATTTGTACATGAAGTAATTGCAGCGATCGCAACATCTCCATGCTTTAATTCACAGTCCATACCTTCGATTTTAACCGCAGTTTTAGTTTGCTCTTCTGTCAACCCAAAGCCATGCAAACCTGCTTCATGTGTTAAACATTTTTTAAAGCTTGCTTTTAAGTCATGCATAGGCACACGATCTTGTGGACGTTTAGGACCTGCTAATGTCGAATCCACTGTTGACATATCAAGCTCAATTACCGCTGTGTACTCTGGCTCTTCTGCTGGGTTATGACGGAATAAATATTGCTCCTCATAAACTTTCTTCGCCAGATCAACATACTCATCACGATTACTGTTTTTAAAGAAAGCTAAAGTTACATCATCTACTGGGAAGAAGCCCATTGTCGCACCATACTCTGGCGCCATGTTGGCAATAGTTGCACGATCAGGAAGGGATAAGTGATTTAAACCTTCTCCAAAGTATTCAACAAACTTACCAACCACCCCATGCTTACGAAGCAGTTCAGTAATTGTTAATACCAAATCAGTGGCTGTAACGCCCTCACGTAGTTCACCTGTTAGCTTCACACCAACAACATCAGGCAACACCATATAATATGGCTGACCGAGCATAACCGCTTCAGCTTCAATACCGCCTACACCCCAGCCCATTACACCAACGCCATTAATCATGGTTGTGTGTGAATCTGTACCGACAAGTGTATCAGGATAGGCGACTTTCTCGCCATTTTGATCTTTAACCAAAATGCCTTTTGCTAAATACTCTAAGTTCACCTGATGAATAATACCCATGCCAGGAGGTACAACAACGAAATCATCAAATGCTTTTTGCCCCCATTTCAATAGTGAATAACGCTCGCCATTGCGCTCAAATTCTTTAGCTACATTTTTCTCAAGTGCATCTTTCGTACCGTAATAATCTACTTGTACCGAATGATCAATAACCATTGCTGTATCAACCAATGGATTAATTTTTTGTGGATCGCCTCCGGCATCTTTAATCGCTTGGCGCATAGCAGCCAAATCAACAACCGCGGGGACTCCTGTGAAATCTTGCATTACCACACGCGCTGGCATATGTGGAATCTCAGGGCGCACCTGAGCTTTAGCATCCCAGTTAAGCACATTTTCAACATCAGACACTTTGACTTTGTAGTCATCAATATTACGCAATTGGTTCTCAACCAATACACGAATAGAATACGGCAAACGCGTAATATCTTTGCCGGTTTCAGCTGCTAACTTTTGCAAGCTATAGGCGGTATACTGTTGACCTTTATCGTCAATCAAAACCTTTGTTGAACGTTTTAAATCCGTCATGAGGATAGCTCCTTCTTTACTGTTTTTTCTGTCTATTGAGGCTTATTTCGGCGCTCATATTAGCCCAATTAACTGCTTTTGTACAGCGTGATGCAAGCCCCATGACAATAATCATCCATACTTAATAAAGAAGATTAATGACTACATTTTTCATCTTCTCATGTTATACTTTTATATAACGCAAAAACCAGGAGCATATAAATGTCATCACTATCACTCAGACAATCAGGCGGGGCTAATATCGTAAGCATTCCCAAAAAGATACTTCAAATGCTCAACCTTCATACCGGAGATAAGTTAGATATTCATATTGAAGATAGTAAAATAATTTTAACGCCAAGAATAGAAGAATTAAGCTTAGAACAAATGCTTGCTGATAGT
>JAHDDB010000062.1 GCA_020629575.1 Caedibacter sp.
AGTGTTTTAATTAGATTGCCATTATCTTGCAGGCTATCGCCAAATACTACAATACTACCAACAGTCATCGTTAGCTCCTTCAAAAAAATTAACCATCCACTGCGCAACCACTCTACCGTGATCACGCATTCTCAAGCTATCCATGCCTGACTCAAAGCAATGTGATAATGCTTCTTTTTGCTCTTTTATTAACAAATGATTATGCGCACGCAACATTTCAGGGTGAGCTTGCATTCCCCATACTAAATTATCAATGACAAACATTTGTACAGGACAAAAGGTGTTTGTGGCAATTAAAGTGGCGTTTTGCGGCAGATCAACCACTTGATCCTGATGATAAAAAGCTAAACTCAAATGATCGTGAAACGGACACATCCAAGCTTGTCTTTCAAGTATTTTAATGCACTGCACACCAACACCCCACCCCTTAACGGAACGCTCAACGCGTCCACCTAAGGCCTGTGCTAGGATTTGATGACCAAAACAAATACCAATCATCTTTTTGTGTAAACCAAACAGTGTCTTTATGTAATTTTCTAGAACACAAATCCATGGTAGACGTTCAAATGATGTCGCTTTACTGCCGGTAATAATAAACTTGTCATAATGATTAATATCCTTTGGATATTGACCAACAGTCACATCAAACACATCAATATCGACAATGGTTGAGACTTTCAAAAAAAGATTGGCGAACATATCAGGGTAATTGCCTCCTGAGACACAGTGGCGATATTCCGGAATATGATCAGCTTGCAGTAAGGCTATCTTCATTAAGACCTCTTAAACCTCAACTCTTTAAATCATCTCTTTGAGCTGCATTAACGCTGCTTTTGATAACTTGAATGTATAGAGTTTACTGGCGTGTTCCTTATCTGCTTTAAAGCCAATTACCCCATCATCTAAATTCAAGATCTCTTCAATCTGAATTGAGCTTTCTTTGTCGTCAAGCTTATCTTGTTTCTTATACCATGTTTCTTTAGCACGTTTGATTGCTTGGCGATAAGCGCCATGAATTTTATTCTCTCGCACTTTTTGCACAAATTGATTGGCAACTTGCGGTAGTTCATCTTCAAGCTTTTTTAATTCATACAGTGTGCGCACATCATCGATCAAACCATCTTGACTTAACAGGCGAATTGCTTGTGACGATTTGGCAAGTTTTAAGCGCATCGACACCCAGCTTGGTTCACGCCCTAAAGATTCAGCAACTTCTGCTTTATTGACTTTACGCTTCATCACAAGTTCAGTTAAAGCATCGGCCTCTTCAAATGGGGAGACTTTTTCACGTTGTTCATTCTCAAGCAATTGAATAATTAAAATATCATTGTCCGCTTCATCACGTAAAATACATGGCACACTTTCAAGCGTAAGCTCTTTTGCCGCTCTAAACCTACGCTCACCAGCGATAATATGATAAAAACCATCATCCTTTTTAGGCGTTACAATAATCGGTTGGATAATGCCCTTTTGCGCGATACTCTGCGCTAAAGTATCAATATTTCTAAAGATTTTACGCGGCTGATTTGGATCAGGCATTAATTCATTTAAATTGATATTAAGCAACCCACCTGATTGTGCTGCATGTTCGTTTAAAGTTTTAAGCTTAAGTGCCAATAGCGCTTCCTTTTTATTATCAGCACTGCCATCAGTGCTCCCCAATTCATGCACCCTTTTTCTATTGGCTAAGGATATTTTTGCACTCATGCAGTCACCCTTGAGAATGAAGCCACGATTTCCTTAGCTAATCTTCTGACTTGAACATGGACATTACTCTCAGGCGCGTAATCACCGATATACATACCAGAGGCCTCAGCTTCGACAAACTTAACACTTTGTGGAATAAACGTACTGAAAGATTTACCTTCTTCTTCTAGCACATTAAGCAAGCTGCGCGACATGTTTGAGCCTTTAACAACGCGATTAGCAAGTAGCTTATAAGGGCGATCAGCAGTTAAGGCTAAATCTTTTGCCTCAAGAAGGCCTGATAAATCCATGCCACTGGGCGCTGCTGGAATAATCACTAAATCTGCCAATAAAGCAGCCTTTAAGGCAGCCGTTTGGAAATTCGGTGGTGTATCAATAACGATATAGTTCACCTTTGATTTGACCTCTGCAATTGCCTCTCTGGCATGTTTCTCATCCACTTGAATAACATTATCAGCCGAGTCTTCATTTTTAGCTGCCCATGACCAAGCATCTGGCTTGTCTTTATCCATATCAATAACTAATACAGAATGACCTAATTCCTTAAGTCCACCATAAATATTCATTGCGGTTGTTGTCTTACCAGAGCCACCTTTTTGTTGTAAAAGGGCAATTACTTTTGCTGTCTTCATCTTCAACTGATTAAGTTACGTTTAATGCTTGTGTCAGTATATAACACTCATCAAGCATTTTACAGCCTTTCTGCCATGGCTTTTTTGCTTTATTCTGTATGAAGCTTAGTGTTTATTTTGATTCAATCATTAAGTTTGATTATACTCTCAAATGAATTTCAGAGAATGATAACAAACAAGGATGCATTATGCATAACAAAGCCTCAAGCAAAACCACTAAATTCGATTCAAATAAAGCTAATGAGCTCGATGATCTGCTTCTTAATTTATATCCGGAGCCTGCCGATAATTTTGATAAAGATGAACATATTTTCTCGCTATCCATGTTAGATGGATATCTCACAGCCGTATTGCTTTGCCCTGATATGATAGACCTTGAAGATTGGTTAGAAGGTGTTTGGCAAGAAGATGCACTACCTCAATTTAAATCTCAAGCTGAACAAGAAAAACTGACTAAGCTATTAATTGCTGAACACAATCGTGTCAAAAAAGCATTTGCCAATGAATTAACTGAGTTTGAACCGCTTGTTTATCACGAGATGCATAATGATCAAGCATTGCCTGCGATTGATCTATGGCTTGATGGTTTTGAACGTGGCTTTGAGTACTTTGTAGATGCTTGGATATTAAATCCGCAAATCGAAGCCGTTATTGATGATATTTTAGGGTTTGATGATGATTGCGACTTTGAACATCTGTCATTAGATCAACGCAATAAGTCATTAGAAAGACTCACTGATTTGATTATTCAGTTATATGCTTTAATTTGCAGCAATCCAAATGCAAAGTAGTAACTAATAAACGTCTCTCTTGTCACATTAAATCAACGAGACAGGCGTCTTATTTCAACAAACGCCTTTTTTGATAAACATAATATACAGCTGGCAGCAGCAGTAGCGCTAAAATAGTTGCACTAATCATGCCACCGACCATCGGTGTTGCAATGCGCTGCATAACCTCTGATCCAGTTCCTGTTGCAAACATAATAGGAATCAAACCAATAATAATCGTTGCCACTGTCATTGTAATTGGGCGCACCCGCAATAATGCTCCCTCAATAATCGCGCGTTTAATATCATCTTCAGACAATGTTTCCCTATTAAGAGACTGTATTGTTTGGTTCATATAAACCAGCATCAACACACCAATTTCAACGGCAACACCAGCTAATGCTATAAAACCAACACCCACAGCTACTGACAAATTATAATTCAAAAGATAAATCAACCAAATACCACCAACGATAGATAATGGCAAAGTCAATACAATCATCAATACATCAGCAACTCGTCGGAAACTTAAATACAATAATAATAAAATAATTGCCACCGCGATGGGGACAACTTTTAAAAGTTGTTGATTAGCGCGCTGCATATATTCATATTGACCTGAGAAGCTCAGTGAATATCCAGTTGGTAACGGTAGTTTTTGATCCAATAGCGCTTGTGCTTGATGGATATAACTGCCAACATCGCCCTTGATATCAACCAACACAAGTCCTGTTAAACGTCCATTCTCACTTTTAATCATCGGTGCACCTTTGTCGATATAAATATTAGCGACTTCCGATAAAGCAATATGTGCACCTGTTGGTGTCACAATCGGTAATGCTTTGAGTTTTTCTAAAGAATCTCGATCGTATTGTGGAAATCTTAAGTTAACAGGATAACGTTCCAACCCTTCGACAGTTTCGGTGATATTCATCCCTCCCACTGCCATTGAGATGAGCGACTGAATTTCAGCAATGGAAAGTCCATAGTTCGCCGCCTTTTTGCGATTGATATCAATATTGATATAACGTCCACCTTCCGAACGATCAGCATAAACTGAGGTTGTGTTAGGCAATTGATTTAACAGCTTTTCAATCTTGCTACCTAAAACTTGAATCTCTGCTAAATTATCACCTGAGATTTTGATACCAATCGGTGTTTTAATCCCCGTTGATAACATATCAATACGTGTACGAATCGGCATCACCCAAGCATTGGTGACACCTGGAACTTTAACTACTTGATCAAACTCTTGTTTGATCTTTTCAAATGTCATGCCTTTGCGCCATTGTGACTTAGGCTTAAACTGAATCACTGTTTCAATCATGGTTAAAGGGGCGGGATCGGTTGCCGTTTGCGCGCGTCCAATCTTGCCAAAAACCGTTTTAACCTCGGGAACTGTCTTAATCAAACGATCTGTTTGCTGCAACACCTGCTGCGCTTTTCCAATGGAAATACCTGGCACAAGTGTCGGCATATACATCAAGTCCCCTTCGTTCATATCAGGCATAAACTCATAGCCAATATGCTTTAACGGATAAAGCGTTATTGCCACAATAATTAAGCATGCCAATATCGTTGTTTTTGGAAACTTAAGTACCCCATTTAAAAATGGCTTATAAGCTGCCATTAGAATACGATTTATTGGGTTTTTATGCTCAGGCATGATCTTACCACGGATTAAATAGCCCATCAGTACCGGCACTAGTGTAATTGAAAGACCAGCTGCCGCTGCCATGGCATAAGTTTTAGTATAGGCTAAAGGCGAGAAAAGCTTGCCTTCTTGAGCTTGCAAAGCAAATACGGGCAAGAAGCTTAAAGTAATAATTAATAATGAAAAGAAAATAGGCGGACCGACTTCAGCAGTAGCTTTGACGATTAGCTGCCAACGATTATCTTTGGTCACCATATTCTTTTCAAAGTGTTTATGCACATTCTCAATCATCACAATAGCAGCATCCACCATTGCACCAATAGCAATGGCAATCCCTCCAAGGGACATAATATTGGCATTGATTCCTTGAAGACGCATAATAATAAATGCACATAATATGCCAATTGGTAAGCTAATTAACACCACGAGTGAAGAACGAATATGAAACAAAAACACCAAACAAACCAATAATACGATGATCAATTCTTCGATCAATTTATCACTTAAATTATCAATCGCATTATGAATGAGCGTGGAACGATCATAGGTTTCAACAACTTCAACTCCAGCAGGTAGGCTTTTTTGTAAAGATTGTAGCTTAGCTTTAACCGCCTTAATGGTTGCCAATGCATTTTCACCATCACGCATCACAATGATGCCGCCAACACTATCACCCTCCCCGTTTAAGTCAGCAACACCTCGGCGCATTTCAGGGCCAATATTAATCGTTGCAATATCTTTAAGCAGTATCGCTGTGCCATTTTGCATGACACCAACAGGAATGTCTTTGATCGATTGTAGGTTTTTCAGATAACCATTGGTTCTAACCATATATTCAGCTTCTGCCATCTCAAGCACTGAACCACCTACTTCCTGATTAGCCTCAATAATGGCTTGCTTGATTTTATTTAAATTCAAGTTATAAGCGCGAATGGCATTAGGGTTTAAGGTAATTTGATATTGTTTAACCATCCCACCAACGGTTGCAACTTCTGAGACGCCAGGGACAGTTTGTAACTCATACTTTAAAAACCAATTTTGCAAGCTGGTTAGCTTTGAAATATCCATACTATTTGATCGATCAACTAAAGCATATTGATAAATCCAGCCAACCCCTGTGGCATCTGGGCCCAATGCGCTCTTTGCAGATGCCGGTAGTTTATTTGAAATCTGGCTTAAAACTTCTAAAACACGCGAGCGCGCCCAATAAGGGTCTGTGCCATCTTTGAAAATAATATAGACATATGAATCTCCAAAGAATGAATAGCCTCGCACGCTCTGGGCACCCGGTACTGATAACATTGCCGTTGACAATGGATAGGTTACTTGGTCTTCAACAACTTGCGGCGCTTGTCCTGGGTAATTGGTTTTGACAATGACTTGCACATCAGAGAGATCCGGAATGGCATCAACAGAGGTTGTTTTGATGGCGTAAATGCCTGCAACAATTAATGCAATTGTTGCGACTATCACTAAAAATCTATTCTTGATTGACCAATAAATGATATTTTTTATCATAGCCCACCTCTTCCTTAGTGTATTGAGATTTTAGTAATCACATAGTCATTGGCTTGTTTCTCAAACTCAAAATGAATACGTTCAGAGGGTTTTAATGTCTCCAAATTAATCTTATTTGAAACATTAAAAGGCATTGTCATGGCAGGCCACTTAAGTGCCTTTATTGGCTCATGTGATAAGATGATAATATGCTTTTCTTTATCTATTTTTTGCACTACCCCCATTCCTTGATAAAGACTAGATTTTGATTGTTTTGATATCTTATCCATTTTTATTTGAGGCGGATGATTAGCATTAAGGCGTTTTAAGCTTGCTTGAACATTGGATTCTGAGTCGATTAAAAATAGACTTGAGGTAACGATATTATCATTTTCTGTTAATCCTGCCAAAATTTGCGTATAGCCATTTGCTTCAAGCCCTAATTTTACTTCTTGCGCACTAAATTGACCTTGCCCATTTTCTAAAATCACATAATTAAGATCTTTCAAACGAATAATTGCCGAGCTTGGTACCGTTAAAGACTTAGCTAATTTTTTCGATAAAATATTAACATCCATATAAAGATTTGGCTTAAGCAATTGATCTTTATTATCAAGTGTTGCCCGAATTGTCACGGTTCGCGTCACTGGATCAATTGTTGGTGAGATAAATGTAAGTTTGCCTTTGAAAATTTCATTAATGCCATTGATCTTGCCACTGATTTGATCACCGATATTAAGATACTGCACCTGACTAGGGAAAACTTCTGCATTTAACCATACGGTGCTTAAATCAACAATAGACATCATGTTTTTATCTGGTGTGATATACATACCTTCTTTGGCTTCAAGCTCAGAAACTACGCCCGAAATTGGCGCATAAATATCAATTAGCACATCGGCTTTTTTGTTTTTTTCAATACGCGCTATCTGCTCATCTGAGATCCCTAGTGCGCTAAGTTTAAGCTTAGCAGCATTGATATAATCTACCTGATCAGTATATTGAGAGGTCTCTGAGCTAGTCGCAATAGCTTTGCTTTGTAACGCAAGTACAAATTCTTGTTCAGCCTCTAATAATTTTGGCGAGTAGATCTGGGCTATTAGCTGCCCTTTTGTTACTTCTTTGCCAACTTCGGCTACTTGAAGTTTACGTATCCAGCCATTTTCATAGGTATGGACATGTTCAACATAATTATCGTTTTCTTTAATAACACCTAATGCATCAATATTAATCCGCAAGCTTCGGTATTTTACAGGTTCAACTTGCACACCAATATTATTCATCACATCAGGTGAGATTTTCACACCATTTGCTGTAGATGACTCAGCATAAACAGGCACTAAATCCATCCCCATTGGCGACTTTCCAGGTTGATCCCTTTTGTAGTTTGGATCCATGGGAGCCACCCAATATAGTGGTTTTTTAGCTTTCTGATCCACATTGTCTTTATTGCTTTGCTTATTTTGATCTAAAGGTAATGCATAAAAAATGGCAAAACCAATCACACCGCCTAAAACCATTAGCCCCAGATTTTTAAGTTTTACATGCTTATTTTTTGTGATTTCTTCCTGCATTTATCCGCCTCCAAATACCCTATTAACTACGTTACAACGACTGTGCCTTGATACATATTCATCTGGCAACTAAAGTAATATACCCCTTTGGGGAGCTTACCAAGTTTGATATGAAAAGATTCTTGCAATGGTAATGTGTATTGTTTATTCAGCTCTTTAAAAGTGACTACTTCAGCACACGCACTTTTGTCAATGCGTAAGAACTCAAGATTGACCTCATCATCAACATTAAAATGCAGATTTGCTGGTGTATATACCCCATCTTTAACAGTGATAATCGCTATATTATTTTGTATTTTCTCAATCTTTGCTTGTGACAGCCAAAACCAATATACGACAAAAATGGCAGCAATGATTAATACAACATTCACAATAATCGTAGTCATGCTGATTCTCCTTGAATTATGCTATTGTTTTTTATTTTTTTAACTTTTAAAAACCGTAAGCGATTGGCATTAGTAACAACCGTGAGTGATGATGCAGCCATTGCAGCTGCTGCAATGATCGGACTTAAAAGCACGCCAAACACTGGAAATAAAATGCCTGCCGCTACTGGAATACCCAAGCCATTATAAATAAAAGCACCAAACAGGTTTTGCTTGATATTCTTCATTGTAGCGCGTGAGACTAAAATGGCATCAGCAACACCGATTAGTGAGCTACGCATCAAGGTAATATCTGCACTCTCTATCGCAATATCTGTGCCATTACCAATTGCAAAACCCACATCTGCTTGTGCTAATGCTGGCGCGTCATTAATCCCATCGCCAACCATGGCAACTATTTCATTTTTCTGTTGTAAAGCTTTGATATGCTTAAGTTTATCCTCAGGCATACTTTCGGCTAAGACATTATCTATACCAAGCGTTTTGGCAATTGCTTGTGCGGTTTGTTTATTATCACCTGTGATCATCGTAATTTGGATGTTATTGCGTTTAAATATATCAAGGGCTTCTTTGGCATGTTCTTTAATAGGATCAGCAACAGCGATAATGCCACTTAAGGCCTTGTTAATTGCTACATACATTACTGTTTGACCTTGATGACTTTTAGTTGTAGCAAGTGCTTCTAGCTTGAGATTTTTAAGTCCATGGTTTGCCATGATTTTATGATTACCAATAATAACAGGCTCATTATTAACCTCTCCGGTCACACCAAGTCCGGTATGACTCTGAAAATTATTAACGGGTAATAACTCTGCTGAGTTTAACACTTTTTTGACAATTGCCTCAGCCAATGGATGCTCAGAATGTGCCTCTAAACTCGCCGCGATTTTTAATAAATCTTGTTCATTAATACCATCAACACAAGTTACACTAACAACCTCAGGTTGCCCTTTCGTAATCGTTCCAGTTTTATCAAGCACCACGCGTGTTATTTTACTGGCAGTTTGTAAGGCTTGACCATTTTTGATTAAAATGCCTAGTTGTGCGGCTTTACCCATCCCGACAATAATGGAAATTGGCGTTGCCAAGCCTAGTGCACATGGACATGCAATCACAAGTACCGTAATACCTGCCACAAGCACAAAACCAATACCAAATCCCAAATTAAACCAAACAAGTGCTGCTGCAATTGCGCATAATATAACAAAAGGTACAAAATATCCTGATACTGTATCGGCAAAGCGTGCAATCGATGGCTTGGTATTTTGCGCTTGTTTCACCAAAGCAATGATTTGCGAAAGTATCGTCTCTTTAGTGAGCTTAGTCACACGATAGTTAAAACTCCCTGTTTTATTGAGAGTACCTGAGAATACTTTATCTGACATTGACTTTGCAACAGCTATGGGCTCACCAGTTAACATTGATTCATCAACATAAGAGCTACCCTCGATAATTTCACCATCTAGTGCAATTTTAGATCCCGGCTTCACACGAATCACATCACCTAGCTTCAGCTGATCAATGGCAACCTTCTCCTCTTGCCCATCAGCATTAATACGATAAGCAAACTTGGGTTGCAAACCAATAAGTTGTTTAATAGCTTCGGATGTTTTACCCCGCGCCTTTTGCTCTAACCAAGCACCAAGATTAACCAGTGCTATGATAATAAGTGCTGCCTCAAGATAATTATGTCTGGCATTTTCAGGGATTATTGCTGGCGTTATAATCACAATCATTGAATAAATCCACGCGGCTAATGTACCTAAGCTAATCAGTGTATCCATTGTTGCATGATGCTGCAAAAAGGCTTTATAGGCTGATTTATATAAATGTGCAGCTGCCGTAACCATAATAACAAGTGTAATCACTGATATGATAAGCCAAAATATATTCATGCTATGCGGCATAATTACTGGCGAGTATGAGCTCATACCATAAAACATTAAAAATAAGCCAAAAACACCAGGAATAATTACCTTTTGCCATAGCTTGGGTTTTTCAGCTAGAGCAGCTTTCTCTGAGCCTTCGGTGATTTCTTCAGCAATATAACCTAATTGTTTTAAGCATTGAATAATATCTAGTGCTTTAAGACTTGTTTCAACCTGAAGGGTTCTATCGGCAAAATTAACTCGCCCTTCTGTGATTTCTGGCATTTTAATAAGCGCTGATTCAATCTTGCCAACACAGCTCATGCATGAGACATTTTTCAATGCAAACTCATACTGATTTATTCTTGCATTACTCATGATTGTTTTGCTCCTTTTTACATCTTGTTGCTCCTTGCAGCTTTTTCCCATTTTTCTGATTTTGATAAAGGTCTTTCAAAATCGGACAGTCTTTGCTGTCTGCCTTACCATCACACGACTGCTCAAGTTTTGTAAGATGCTGCTTTAACTGTGTCAATAGTGTAATTTTCTCATTAACATCTTCTAGTTTCTGCCAAACTTTTTTCTTAACTTCCACACTTGGCAAGTTTTTATCCTCAATCGCAAATAACTCAGAAATTTCTGCCAAACTAAACCCAATATATTTGGCATTTTCAATGAATCGAATCTTATCAATGATCGATTGATCATATTGTCGGTAACCACTAGCACTTCGCTTGGGCTTTAATAAACCAATCTTTTCATAATGCCTTAGAGTGACTGTTGTAATCCCTAATTGCTGCGAAAGCTCACCAATATTCATAACATCTCCAGATGATTATCTGTCGTTAGTATAGTCAATATAAGGTTAACCTTAGGGTTAAGGTCAATGATTTGGTTTGAAATTATTTAAGAAATTTAAGTTAAGCAAAAAATAGTAGGCTTAAAATATGATAAGAGTAGCCAATGAATACTTAATAAATATATCTATGCAGTTTAGCTCTCAGCATTTTCCTGCATCAATTTTTTATACTTCTTCTCGATCATCTTACGCTTCAGTGCTGATAAGTGGTCGAAGTAAGTAATTCCATCTAAGTGATCAATCTCATGCTGAATACAGCGACCATGATAACCATCACATTCCATTTCATATGCTTCACCAAACTCATTTAAAGCGCGCATTTTAACCCATTCGGCACGCTTAACTTTAGCTGAAACGCCAGGGAATGACAAACACCCTTCCTCATCATCAATCTCACCCTTGCGCTCAATGATTTCAGGGTTAATGGCTACGATTTTTTGATCTTTATTTTCAGAACCATCCATAATAAACAAACGCATATTAAGTCCCACTTGCGTAGCAGCTAAGCCACCACCATGCTCGACATACATCGTTTCAAACATATCAGCAATTGTTTGACGTAACGCATCATTAATTGCATCAATAGCGACTGGATCTGCCTTTTGCTTTAGAAAGGGGTGTGGATATTTTAATACAGTTAATCGTGTCATATTGATAAAGCTTCATTTATAACAATTTGTAATATGCGCGTTAGTCTACCATAAATTGCTTTTGAGCTTAACCACTTGTCTCACACTTTCCAATCAATTGGCAATAAATCATGCGCTAATAAATAATTATTTGTTTGAGAGAAGTGTTTTGAGCCAAAAAAGCCACGATGTGCCGACAAGGGTGACGGATGTGGAGACTTTAAAATAAAATGTTTATCGTGATCGATTAACTGTGCTTTTTTTTGCGCAGGAGC
>JAHDDB010000063.1 GCA_020629575.1 Caedibacter sp.
CAAACCTCATATAGCTTGATTACATAAACCTCAGATAAGTTGATTACTCTCAATAATATTCAATATTTTGACCATTTGGCACATCCCAAGTCATATCTAAATTACCGGATTGGAATTGTGCATATTCAGTTGATAAATCAACGATTGGTAAATATTTGACTGTTTCAATAGCCACATCTTTTTTATCCCAATAATGCGGATTTTTGACCGCAAGCAAGTGGCCATTTGGAATCCATTCTTTAAGCATATAAGCGCCATTGGTGATCATTTTACCTGGTTGCGCCCAGCCTTTACCATACTTTTCAATTTCTGCTTGATGTAAGGGGTAACTTGACGTTAATAGCATTAACTGCACGAAATAAGGCTGTGGATGTGACAAACTAATTTGCAAGGTATAGTCATCTAAAGCTTTTACACCGAGCGTTGTGAAATCTTTTGACTTGCCATTAATAATAGCTGGTGCACCAACGATTGCCTCAAACATCGTATTAAAGACATTAGGTACTTCGGGGTTTAAGTTTCGTCTAAATGCATAGACAAAATTCTCAGCAGTCACTGGATCACCATTTGACCACTTAGCATCATGACGCAAATGAAATGTATAGGTTTTGCCATCTGCTGAGATATCCCAAGATTTAGCAACACCAGGCACAATTTCATCTTTTTGGTTAAGCATCACCAAACCTTCATATAAGTCATTCACAACACGCATTGAACTGACATCAGATAAAATCCCTGGATCAAGTGTTGGTACAGCAGCACCAACACCAACCGTTAAGACTTGGTCTTTTTGTGATGCTTGCTGCTGTGTTGTCGTTGCTGCTTGTCCACTGTCGTCTTTTGCTTTCTGTGATTTTGAGCATGCACTCATCGTCACAGCCATAGCACCTAGCGACATGCATAGCAGTAGTTTTTTGATTTTCATATCTTCCTCCCTCATGATTGGTTGTTGTTTAGCCTATAAAAACCTCTTTTTTCTTTTTATTTATCTTTGCTATTTCACTCATTACAAATCCTAATATAAATTTTACTTTTTAAAATACATCCACTTTGAGTACACATGATCCATATGGTTATTTTCTGGATCATAGCCACCAATATATGGTTTTACCAAACGATAATATGTGTAATTATATAATGGCAAAGAGTAATACCCCGCCATCGCAATCTCAATCGCTTTTTTCATATGCGAATCAAATTGTGCTTGTGTTGGTGCATACATACCCAACTGATATTCTTTATCTAATGTTTTGTTACAGAATCCTGCATTATTATTTGGGCTATTACATAAAAACATATCAACAAAATTACTCGCTGCATTAAAATCGGCAATCCATGCAAAACGTCCAATTTGGTAGTTTTGCTGTTGTAAGGTTTGCAGATAAACCTTCCACTCTTCATTTTGCACTTTAACACTCACCATACCACCAAAAGCCTGCTTCCACATTTGCGTAATCGCTTCAGCAATTTTCTGATGTGTTGGCAATGTGTTATAGCTAATTGTCAAATTCAATGGATTTGTATCAGAGTACCCTGCTTTCTCTAATAGACCTTTGGCAATTTGATCGCGTTCTGCCATCGGTTTATTGACCCAGCTATAGCTTGGCACATCTTTATAGACATTATCATAAATACCACCTTGGATACCTTGTGGCACAATGCTATATAAAGGCGTTTGCCCCATTTTCAAAATAGCATCAATAATTGCCTTGCGATTGACTGTCATTGTTAGTGCTTTACGCACTTCCAGTTTATCAACGCCTTTGGCATTGGTATTAAACCAATAGTAATATGCACCTAATTGTGTGACATCAACAAATTGTGAGCCAAACTGTTGGCGATACTGCTCAGCACTTAATCCATCGGGCAATGTCCAAGTGATATCCATCTGTCCTGCCTTATAACGATTAAGCTCATCCGTTGGGTTATTAATTGGTAGATAGCGAACTTTATCGATTTTAACATTTGACGCATCCCAATAGTTCGGGTTTTTAAGTGCTAAAATATGTCCATTTGGAATCCACTCTTTAAGCTCATAAGCGCCATTGCTAATCATCTTACCCGCTTGTGCCCAACCTTTTGGATCCTCTTTAACTAATGGAGGATAGACAGGATAAGCCACTGGATTTGCTAAAATTGCTGGAAAGTATGCCAAAGGGTGCGCTAGGGTAATTTGAAGTGTAGAATCATCTAATGCTTTAACGCCCAAAGTATCGGCTTTTGCCTTATTATCCATAATCGCTTGTGCGCCTTTGATCACATTAAGCATGGTGTTATTAGGTGCAGCTGTTTCAGGTGTTACAGCACGCCTTAATGAGAAAACGAAATCCTCAGCAGTGACTGGTTTACCATTTGACCATTTAGCATTATCGCGTAAGTGAAAGGTATATACGGTACCATCTTTAGATATATCCCACGATTTGGCCACACCTGGAACCGCTTTATTTGACTGATTTTCTGAGGTTAACCCTTCAAAAAGATCATCGACAACACGCCCTGAAGTTGTATCATTAACAAGTTGTGGATCTAAGGTTGGCACGCCAGTACCCACCCCAACAATCAAGGTATCTTTACCTTTTGGTGCTCTATCTGAATCTCTCGTTTGCGTGTTACTCCCTCCACAACCAGACAATGCAGCCAATGCCAATGTTAAACCCAATACTAATATCTTTTTTGATCCATTCATATTAACTATTGCACTCCTTATCTTAAATTTTACTGTTTAACGTGTAATTTTATACATGCTGCTTTACGCTCATCTGACAACGTATATAACTGCGGTTTGTCTTTGGAACATGTTTCATCCGCCTGTGGGCAACGCGTACGAAATACACAACCGGATGGTGGATTAATCGGTGAAGGTAAGTCTCCCTCCAAAATCTGAATTTTTTTCTCACGCTCAAGTACTGGATCAGGCAACGGTACCGCTGATAATAACGCTTTGGTATAAGGGTGTGTCGGATAATCACATAACGCTTTTGATTCACCAACTTCCATTAAATTGCCTAAATACATCACCATAATGCGATCTGAAATATGCTTAACCACACTCAAGTTGTGCGCAATAAATAAAATCGTCAAGCCTAGTGTCTGTTGTAATTCTTTTAATAAATTCACTACTTGCGCTTGAATCGATACATCCAATGCACTAACAGGTTCGTCACATACCAAAATTGATGGCTTCAAAATTAACGCACGCGCAATACCCACGCGCTGACACTGTCCACCAGAGAATTGATGGGGATAGCGGTTGATATGTTTTGGCGATAAGCCAACCATACGCATCATCTCTTCAACACGCTTGCGCCGCTCTTCTTTTGATAGCTTAGGTTCATGCACTTTTAATGGTTCAGCAATGATATTACCAATGGTAATGCGTGGATTAAGGGAAGCAAATGGATCCTGAAATATCATTTGAATCTCTTTTCTAACCGGCTGCCATGATTTTTTATGTTTCAATGCGGTTAAGTCTTTACCTGCCCATACCACTTTACCCTCTGTTGCATTGACTAAGCCAACCACCGCGCGAATCAATGTTGATTTACCACAACCTGATTCTCCCACGATACCTAAGGTTTCACCTTTCTTAACATCAAATGACACGCCATCCACCGCTTTAACAAAGCGCGTTTCTTGCCAAGGCCATGATTTCTTCAGTGGAAAATGAACTTTCAGATTTTCTATATTTAAAACAGTCTCATTACTAAGCATGGTTCATTGCCTCCATTTGTTGTTTGGCATAAAAGCATGCGACTAAATGGCTATTATCTTTTGCATTTTTCACATAATTCTCAAGCTTTGGTTTATGCGTCAAACAATTTTGCAATGCAAAATCACAACGTGGTTGAAAAGCGCAACCCTGTGGCAAATTAGATAAATCAGGTGGCTCTCCAGGAATTGCTTGCAAACGTGCACTTGGGATATCAACACGTGGTGTAGCTGCCATTAAGCCTTTGGTATACGGATGATGATTGTGCTTAAATAAATCATCAATATTCGCCGACTCCACAGGCGATCCACCATACATTACCATTACACGATCACAAGCCCCAGCAACGACACCTATATCATGCGTAATTAAGATCGTTGCCATATGAAACTCATTTTGCAGCTCTTTTAATAGCTTTAGAATCTGTGCTTGCACCGTTACATCTAATGCCGTTGTCGGCTCATCAGCGATCAAAAGTTTTGGACGGCACATTAACGCCATTGCGATCATCACCCGTTGACGCATACCACCTGAAAACTCATGTGGGTAGAGCTTTACACGATTCTTAGCATCTGGAATATGTACTGCATCAAGCATCTCTATGGCTTTTTTAGCTGCATCAGATTTTGAGCAATTGCGATGAATCATCAATGTCTCTGATAATTGTTTTTCAACCGTAATATAAGGATTCAGTGAGGTCATAGGGTCCTGGAAAATCATTGATATTTGATCACCTCGGATCTTATTTAATTCATTTGTTGGCATACCTACCAACTCTTTGCCATTAAATTTAGCAGAACCTGAAATCACGGCATTAGATGCCGATAGTCCCATCAATGCCAATACCGTTTGGCTTTTGCCAGAGCCTGATTCACCAACAATTCCTAAGGTTTCACCTTGATCTAAACTAAAGTTAATTTTATTAACCGCACTAACCAATCCATCATTGGTTTTAAATTTTACTTCTAAGTCTTTTACTTCTAATAGTGACATATTTCTCTCCTAGCGATGCTCGCGCGGATCAAGCGCATCTCGTAAACCATTACCGACGAAATTAAAGCATAGTAAGGTGACCGTTAAGAAAATCGACGGAATCACCAATACCCACCAATAATTAAAGGCAATCACTTGTACGCCATCACTAATCAGTCCACCCCAGTCAGTCATTGGTGGTTGAACACCCAGACCTAAGAAGCTTAAGAATGCCGCCGTCATAATGACAACTGGTACCGTTAGCGTAATATACACAGCAATGATACCAATAAGGTTTCTAACAATGTGACGTGTGATAATCACTCTTTCACTGACACCACAAACATAAGCCGCTTCGATAAATTCTTTGCTTTTTAAACCTAACGTCTGTCCACGCACGACACGCGCCATATCCAACCAACTGACCGCACCAATGGCAATAAATACCAATACAAAGTTTCTACCAAATAAAGTCACCAACAAAATGGCAAAAAACATAAAAGGTAAGCCATAAAGCACATCAACAATACGCATGAGAATGTTATCGATTTTCCCACCAAAAAACCCAGCAGTAGCACCAACTAATGTACCAATAATCACACTGACTAGTGTCGCTACCAAGCCAATCTCAAGGGTCACGCGCCCACCAACCATCACTCGTGTAAAGACATCACGTCCTAAACTATCCGTGCCAAACCAATGAGTGGCACTAGGTGCTTGATAGACTTCAAGCAAGTTTTGATAGGCATAAGTATACGGTGAAACCCACGGTAATATGACTACTGCCAAAACAATCAACAGTAATATGACAAGACTGATCATCGCAATTTTATTTTTCTTAAAACGCATCCATGCATCATAGTATAAACTGCGACCTTTAAAGGCTTGTTCATGCGAGGTATTGGCAACCTCTTCTAGGAAGTTTGCATTCTTCTTTTTTTGTTCAATTGTGAAACTCTTTGCCATTTTTCACCTCTCTCTAATAACGAATTTTTGGATCTAAAAAGGCATAAACAATATCAACGACCAAGTTAAATAAGATCACTAATAAGCTATAGATAATAGTTAATGCTAATACTAGATTGTAATCGCGGTTTGTTGCCCCTTGCACCACTTGCACGCCAATACCAGGAATGGTAAATACTGTTTCAACGACCACTGATCCTGTTAAGATCCCAGCCACTGCAGGGCCTAAGAATGATACCACAGGCATTAATGATGGCTTTAAAGCATGCTTCCAAACAATGCGCGGCATTGAAAGCCCTTTGGCTTTTGCCGTACGAATAAATGGCGAGCTTAATATCTCAATCAAGCTACTTCTTGTGATTTGCGTGATAATCGCAATATAAGGAATTGCCAAAACAACAACCGGTAAAACTAAGTCATTCCAACTTCCCCAGCCACCTGCTGGAAATAAGCCTAAAATCACTGCAAAAATAAGTACGGCTAAGGGAGCTGTCACCACAATCGGTGTTGAGATGAAAAGCATCGCAATAACACCAATAATATGATCGACAAAGCTCAACTTTGTGTTACGTGTTAGCGCGGAAAAAATGCCAAAAATAATGCCAAAAATACTTGCCAAAATAATACTAAAAATACCCAACTGCACTGACACCCAAAAACCACCTTGCCCACCATCAGGGAAAACCAATTGATTGATAGACTGTCCTTGGTATTTATAGGAATAACCCAAATTACCATGTAGTAAATCATTAATATAGTAAAAAAACTGCTTCCACAAAGGCAAATCTAAATGATATTGATGGTGCAACTGCTTCAAGACTTCAGGTGGCAAAGCACGCTCTGTTGCAAATGGATCACCTGGTGTCATATGCACCATCAAAAAGCTAATAAGCACCACCACAAATAGTGTGGGAATGGCACCACCTAAGCGTCGAATAATATAACCAAACATCATTTCTCCCTTGTTATTTTAACGCACCTTAATAAACAAATAAACGCGTATTTCCTACACGGCTATCGTATGTATTTAGGATAATAAACACAATAGCGTCATAGTCTATTTATATGCTTATGCTCGATATTTAAATGATAACCATTTGTCATACAAATGATCCAAGTGATTATTTTGAATGTTATAGCCAGCTATATAAGGCTTCACAAGGTGAGTTACTGGCTGCACGATGAGTGGTGTACTTGGATAATCATTCTGCATCATCTGCAACGCTTTTGTATAATATGGGACAGCGGCATCTGCTGTTAATTGCTTTTGCCCTTGTGTAATCAACTTGTCATATTCTGTATTGCAGTATCCGGCATTATTTTGTGGGTTAGTACACATCCACATATTGGCAAAGTTATCTATTGCATTAAAGTCTGCGACCCAACCATCACGAGCAACACCGTCATAGCTATGCGATTGGCGTAGCTTCAAAAATACTTTGAACTCCGAGTTTGCCAAATTAACTTTAACCCCTAGATTCTGCGCCCACATTTGACTAATCGCTTCCATTAATTTCTTTAAGCGACCATCTGTATTATAATCCAAAGAAACGACTAATGGATTATCCACTGAGTAACCCGCCTTTTTGTATAATTCTTTTGCCAAAGCTAAGCGCTTTTCTTTGGACCAATCATGCCAAGCATAGGTAACATCTTTATAACGCCCACCATCAATATCTGCTGGGAATAAGCTATAGGCTGCCACACTACCATCATTAACCACATTTTTGGCTAAAGCCACGCGATCAATAGCCAAAGATAAAGCCTCACGTAAATCTTTATTACCCTTAAAAGGAGGCTTTGTCATATTGAAGTCGAGATAATCCAACGTGAGCCATGGTGTGCTTTGTAGCTCTGCACCATAACGATTTTTAAGTATATCTAAACTTACCGTTGGCACATATTGTACATAATCTACCTGGCCTGATGCATAGGCATTTAATGCAGAACTTCGATCCACAATAGGTAAAAACTTCACATTTTGAATTTTAACGCCCTTTGCATCCCAGTAATATGGATTTTTCGTCACAAGAACATAGCCATTAGGCACCCATTCTTTTAACTCATAAGGGCCATTGCTTATAAGCTTGCCTGCTCGGAAAAATCCTTTACCATATTGCTCGACACCTGCTTTATAAACTGGATAAGTTACAGGATCCGCCATAATACTTAGGAAATAATAAACAGGATAATCCAGTGTTATTTGAATTTCATGCGCATTAATTACCTTAACACCTAAGCTAGATACTGGCTTTTTACCATCCATAATTGCTTGAGCATTTTGAATTGGTGCAAGCTTATACGCCATCTCTGATGCGGTTTGTGGATTAACTGCACGTTTCAATGCATAAGCAAAGTCTTCCGCCGTAACCGGTTTGCCATTAGACCATTTGGCATTATCTCGCAAATAAAAGGTATAGCTTAAGCCATCTTTTGATACCTTGTAAGACTTAGCAACACCAGGAACTGGTTCATTTTTTTGATTCTCGGACATCAAACCTTCACCAATATCGTACATGATATTTGCTGAGTAAACATCTTGAGCATGTGCCGGATCTAATGAATCAGGCTCAGCCGCATTTGCACGAACGAAAGTATCTTTACCTTTGGGCGCAAACTGATCTGATGATTTACTTGACGTTTGTGAGTTACTGCCGCCACATCCTGCAATAAAAAGCGCTGACAATAATAACGAGGGTATTAATTTGACCTGTTTCATATTTCCTCCCCAGGAATAAAATTCACTACCTACGAAATTAAGTTATAACTTTTAAAAGAAGATGTCACGAAAAATATATGATATTTTGTAAAATTATTACCCAAGCCTTAAGCAAGATCAAAACACAGTCAATTATTTGTTTAAGCATCTACTTCAATAATTATCGTCATTACTAATAACCTGATGATTCTTGACAAAAACAATTAAAAGCCCGAGCAGACATAAACTCGCAAACCCCATCGACCAAGCTGTATTAATTGTCATAAAGACACCACCTAAAACACCTGATACACCCCAGCCAAATCCTTTGGCAAGCGTGTATAAAAAGCCTGAAATAAATCCCTGATAGCGAATCTCAACTGCATTGCTAAATCCAACAACTAATAATGAAAAAACCACCATATCTCCAAATGCCATAAAAAAACTCACAACATAAATCATCAGCTGATGATCGGTTGGATATAATGCTAACAACATTGCTCCTAAGGCACCAACAAGCATTGCCAAAATAGCAATAATAAACAACTTCTGATAGCTTAAAAAGCGTTGCAAAATCGGCAATAGAATTAAGGCAGATAACATTAAAGATAAACCGATAAAGCTAACCAATAATCCAATTTGGGCAACATTAAAGCCAAGTTTGAGTTTAGCAATCGGTTGGATAAACTGAAAATACATACCCCAGGCTAACTGATCTAATAATAAAAGCACGATCAAAATAGCAACTTTCTTCTGCTTTAGTAATCGCCATATCGTCTGCATAAGGGGTATATTTCTCTGTACTTTTTGTTGCTGATAATACCTCTGTGGTTTATAACACCACCAAATAATAAATATCAAAGTAATCGATATCATTGCAATAACATAATACGGTGAAACGAAGCTGCCACTTTGTGCCATAATCACACTACCGACAAATGGACCGATAACAAAAGCAAGTCCCGTAAAAAACTGTAACAACCCCACCCATAGCAGTTTACGTTTATCGTTATGTGCCGCACTTGAAATACTGGCAATCACCACTGGAAACATACCGTAAAGAAGATGGCCAAGCACATAGCCAATAATAAATAGTACAATCATATGTAAGTATGCTGAAAATATGGTACTGACTCCAGTAATTGTCACTGCCAACATTGATATCACCGCAACCTTTTTGCGTCCAATATAATCCGAGACCACACCCCATAGGACATTGGCAATAATTCCTGCTATTTGTCCGGCTAACAAAAACACACCATAGTAAATTCCAGCTTGTTGCTGTGAGCCAATGCTTAACCAAAAAGGTGATTTTTCATCAAAAAACAACTGTACATAACTAGGATTAATCAGTGCAAATAACACCTCTGTTGAGAATATCAATAAATAAGCTTGTAAGAAAAAATGATAGGAAATGTTCTGAGATGATTGAGATACCTGTCGCATTGGATCAAGTTCCTTGGCCTTCATAATAAAGAGGTGCTATTTAACCTTAGCAATCATTGATAGTCAACCCACATCTATTTTAATTACTCCAATTACCATATGCTTGAAGCATAGTGTGTATGCATAGATCGAATTTCATATGAAATTTTCATTTATCTGAGGCTTGTACTTTTTGAAACCTCACTTTACTATAGCTACTCTATATAAAGTATTAATTAAAATCATCTAAAATGGATAACAAAAGCATACCCACTATGCGCACCGTCAAAAGCTTTGTTAAGCGTGCCGGCAGAACAACCATGCGCCAACAACGTGCATTAGATAATTACACTTATCTTTATCAAGTTCCTTACACAGTTGAGGAAACCAATTTTGATATATACTACAAAACGCCTCAACCACTCGTTGTTGAGATTGGTTTTGGTATGGGCAACAGCTTAGTCACCATGGCAAAAGAGGCGCCTCAAACGAACTTCCTAGGCATTGAAGTCCATGAACCCGGTATTGGTAATATCTTAGATCATATTCATGAGAACACATTAGACAACCTACGCGTAATGCAACATGATGCCGTTGAAGTTTTTAAACACATGATTAAAGATAATACGTTACAAGGTGTGCAAATATTTTTCCCTGATCCATGGCATAAAAAGCGTCATCACAAACGCCGTTTGGTTAATCCTGAGTTTATTGATTTAATTCTACAGAAGCTTGAACCCACAGGATTTATTCATTTTGCCACGGATTGGCAGAATTATGCTGATGAAGTGCTTGAACTATTTACCAAGCATACTCAACTTAAAAACCCGCACAACGGTTTTGCACCACGCCCAGAGCATCGACCATTGACCAAATTTGAAGCACGCGGCCAGCGACTAGAGCATGGCGTATGGGATATTATCGTTTATAAACGATAACGCTTAAAAAGTATTTGTGAAATAGCTATATTTCGCTATAAACCCTAGTATTCACCACTCTTTTTGCATATAGTTTGATCTATTGAAAAAATAGAGCTTATTGAAACTATGAAAAAACTACACCCTTTACAGCTGATATTCTTAATTGCTGTAGTAATACTGTTATTACCGCTTTTTCTTTTCTTGGGCGTATGCTTTGTTATTTATGGCTTAATAGTTAAAAAACGTATCAAAGATATACTTAACAAAGCAAGTCAAAATACAAATGAAGAGTTAAATAACAACGCTAACACTTATAAAAAAACAACCACTGGGCGTGTTATCGATCATGAGGAAATGAATAAATGAAGAAATTATTTTAGCGGTGATTCATCTTCATCTTCAAGCATGCTGTATTGCTCAAGCTTCTTACGGAAAGTGCCTCGATTAAGCCCAAGAATGCGTGCAGAACGGGTTTGATTACCGCCCGTGAAGTCCATCGTTGCTTCAATCATTGGGCACTCGGTTTCTTCCATAATTAAGTCATAAACATCATCAGGATTCAAGCCTTCTTGTGAGACCATTTTGTAGTAATGCTGCACGCGTTTGCGCACAACCTCACGTAATGGAAATGTTTCTGCAGATTGTTCATCCGGTTTCAATTTATAATGCATTGTTGCAGCCATAATCGTTTCCCCCTATATTGAAACTTTGTTCATTAGCTGTTGGTTAATATCCAACAAGAGATTAATTGATTTAGCATCCAATAACAATAGCGTCACAGCCAAAAAAATATTATTTTACCACGAAAAAATGCTTTAGTTGCAAAGAGGATTAAAAAGCACACATATTACAGGTTGCTTTTAGCGGAATAAACAAACCGGAGTTATGCACTTCTCCTATTTCAACACCCCGCCTCGAAAGCTCGGCACCCCTCTTGAAAAGAGGGGAATATAAAATCAACACTACCTAATTTCCCTCTTTGCAAGCATAGGTTTATAGGGATCTTTTCTATTCATTTAATTCTTCTC
>JAHDDB010000064.1 GCA_020629575.1 Caedibacter sp.
CAGCTTGATTAAAATCCTGATAAACAACCTCGAATAAGTTGATTACTCTCAATTACAAAAGATTTGATGTCTATAATTAAAATAATAAAATCCAGAGCAAATTTAACTTTATTTGGCAAGGCATTGCTACAGGAGATGGACAGTCTCACTCACCATGAATATAGTAATTAATCTTTGCAGTATATATTCCATTCTAAAGAAACTGTATGCCTTATGAGATAAGCTTTTGCAACGTATTTTAAAATCACTATGACCGGTTTACTGACGTATTCCGACTAGACCCCTCAATAGGCTATGACCATATTCCTACGCTTAGGGTACGCTGATTAATTATGGGTGAATATTTAGTATTGGCTTTCAATAAGTGAAATAATTTTTTTATCAAGCCAAAATTCAAAGGGGCGCCAGCCCTTGCATCTTGATAAATAACCCATATGACCTCCCTTGTGAGTCCATTGAATATCAATATTCGTATGTGAAAGTCCAATGGCGAAACGATTATCAACGAATGGATCATCATGATCGCAGACGATGGTGGTTTGACATGTTATTTTGGCAAGATAGTTTTTGGCGCTTGAGTGAGTATAATACGCATGTGCTGTAACAAATCCCGCCTCCTTTGCTGTATAGGTCTCATCGATTTCATAGACGCCATAGTTTTTAGGCAACGTAGCTGCTTTTTCTTGAAATATTTGATAATGGTCATGCGTAATCGCGCGATGCTTGAATAGCTGATATAAGCGTTTGGCAAAGTGTCGATTAAAGATGGCATTATTTTTCTGGGAAAGTTTTGCCATGCTGGCTAATAAATCCATTGGTGGCGCGATTGCAATTGCGTGTTTAATTGATAAATCAGTATCACTATGTTCAGCTAATGCTTTTAGTAGCATATTGCCCGAGATCGAAAAACCAATTGGGATGAGTTGAGTTTGTTTATCTACCGTTGCAAGGTGTTCTAAGACGGCATAAATATCATCACTCTTGCCGGCATGATAAATGCCTCTTGCTAGAGGTAATAAATGTTTGTTGGCACCACGGTGGTTAACGCGGACAACGTGATAACCTAAATTAAGTAGCTTTTTTGCAATGCGCACCATATATGAAGAGTTTTCATCACCAGAAAGACCATGAAACAGTACAACGGTAATATTTTGCGTCGTGGTATCAGCGTAAGAGATAGATAGCTTGAGTTGATCACCATCTTTAAGTTTGAGGTATTGCGTTTGCGTATTTAATGGCTGTGAGCGTTCCCCAATAATGCCACTAATAACGGTTTGCCATTTGGCAGAGAGTTTAATGGGTTTAAAATCCATAGTTTTAAAAGTGTGTAACTTCAATTGTTAATTCTTTTTAAGTACCGATAAAAATGCTTCTTGTGGTACCTCAACGTTGCCAACTTGTTTCATGCGCTTTTTACCGGCTTTTTGTTTTTCAAGAAGCTTACGCTTACGTGATACATCACCACCATAACATTTAGCGAGAACGTTCTTACGCATCGCTTTTACAGTACTTCGAGCAACGATAGCGCCACCAATTGCCGCTTGAATAGCAACTTCAAACATCTGTCTTGGAATAAGCTCTTTTAGGCGTTCAACGAGCTCACGCCCTTTGTAGACGGATTGATCCTTGTGGACGATGCTGGCAAGGGCATCGACTTTCTCGCCATTAATAAGAATGTCTAAGAGCACCATGTTGGCTCCTTCATAGCGCTGCAGTTCATAATCAAGCGAGGCATAGCCGCGACTAACAGATTTCAAACGATCAAAGAAATCAGAAACCACCTCAATCATCGGGATGTCATAAATGATAGATACTTGACGACCTAAATAGTTCATATCAACTTGTGTGCCACGCTTTTCAACACAAAGTGTGATAATCGCACCGACATAATCTTGCGGCACTAAAATAGACGCGCGAACAATTGGTTCACGTACCTCAGCGATGGCAGAAGGTTCTGGTAGCTTTGATGGGTTATCAACTTCAACCTCTTCACCATTTTTTAGGGTTACTTTGTAAATAACGGTTGGTGCTGAGGTGATTAAATCAAGATTGTATTCACGCTCCAAGCGCTCTTGAATAATTTCCATATGCAGAAGTCCCAAAAACCCGCAACGAAAACCAAAGCCAAGCGCCTGTGATACTTCAGGTTCAAAGAAAAGAGAAGCATCATTTAAGCTTAGTTTTTCTAATGCCTCACGAAATGCTTCAAAATCATCAGCACTAATAGGAAACATGCCGGCATAGACTTGTGGTTGAACGCGTTTAAATCCAGGAACAGGTTTATCTGTTGGGTTTTTGGCTAAGGTTAATGTGTCCCCTACAGGCGCGCCATGAATATCTTTAATGCCTGCAACAATGAATCCAACTTCACCTGCCTTTAATGTTTGCTGCTTATGCATCTTTGGTGTGAATACACCTAGTTGATCGACTTGATGGGTTTGCCCTGATGACATTACCTTGATCTTATCTCCTACGTGCAATTGTCCATTGCGAATACGCACAAGGGATACCACACCAAGATATGGGTCAAACCATGAGTCAATAATAAGTGCTTGCAATGGTGCGTTTAGATCACCAACAGGTGGTGGGATTTTGGCAATAATCGTCTCTAGAACCTCTTCAACACCCAAGCCAGTTTTAGCGCTACAAGTTGTTGCACCCACAGCTTCGATACCAATAATATCTTCAATCTCAGCACACACACGCTCAGGCTCGGCAGATGGCAGGTCAATTTTATTAAGCACGGGAATAACTTCTAAGTTTTGTTCAATCGCGGTATAGCAGTTGGCAACCGTTTGTGCTTCAACGCCTTGAGCAGCATCAACAACTAATAATGCACCTTCACAAGCAGCTAACGAACGTGATACCTCGTATGAGAAGTCAACATGTCCTGGGGTATCAATAAAATTCAGCTGATAGGTTTGCCCATCTTTGGCGGTATAGTTTAAGGTCACACTTTGTGCTTTGATGGTAATGCCACGTTCGCGTTCAATATCCATTGAATCAAGAACTTGCTCTTTCATCTCGCGATCAGTCAACCCTTGGCAGACCTGAATAAAACGATCAGAAAGCGTTGATTTGCCATGATCAATATGCGCAATAATAGAAAAGTTTCGGATGTGTTGCATATGCTTGTGTAGTAGATATTTTATTATGGTGAGCATTATGCCGAAAAAATGATATAAAAGGAATCACCAGTTGTGTGAGGAATCGTTTTGACTTCATCAAAAATGCAGTTTGCGCATAAAAATCCCGCTATTGTCCTTTGTTATGGTCAAGGATAGTGATAGAATGCCTGCCAGCAGCGCAAGCTGCGAGGTAAATAACCTTAACTAAAATTATTATAACTATTAAAGAACAATAAAGAGGATATTACTATGTCTAGAATCGCATCTTTGCAAGATCCGTTTTTAAATGCGTTAAGAAAAGAGAAAATCTCTGTGTCAATTTACTTGGTAAACGGCATTAAGTTGCAAGGCGTTATTGAAGCGTTTGATTCGTTTTCTATCGTATTGCGCAATAGCGTTAACCAAATGGTTTATAAGCATGCGATCTCAACAGTAGTTCCTGCCAAAGCAGTGCGTTTGGTCTATAGCAATTACAATCCAAATCACGGTCAACAAAACCATAATTCAGAGCAAGAAGATGGTTTTGAGTCGATGGATGAGACTTCATTTGAAGAGTCATATGATGAAGCAAATAATGCAGATGATCATTACAATCAACAGTCTGCGCAGCAACAATAATATTTATCTATAACATACATTAAGAGGATCTTTCTTTGGAGATCTTTCAAGAACATAAGGTAGGCGAAAATTGCCTACTCATCGATATCGATTTTTCATCTAAACCGGAATTAAACGCTGAGCTTTCTGAACTCAATGGGCTTGTACATGCTGCTAATTGGCAGATTGTACAGACTATCACAGCGCGTCGCTCACAGCCTGATCCTAAATACTTTTGTGGTAAAGGCAAGCTTGAAGAGATTAAAGCGATGATTGAAGAACATAAGATTGATCTGGTGGTTTTTAATCACAGTATTACGCCTTCACAAGAGCGCAATATCGAAAAAGCATTACACTGCAAAGTCATTGATCGCACGCGTTTGATCTTAGAGATATTTTCACAACGTGCGCAAACGCATGAAGGTAAACTTCAGGTTGAGTTGGCGCAATTAAACTATGCTGCCACGCGATTAGTGCGTGGTTGGACACATTTAGAACGACAAAAGGGTGGCATTGGGGTGCGTGGTGGACCGGGTGAGACTCAGCTTGAGCTAGATCGACGTCTATTGCGCCAACGAATTACCCAGATTGAAAAACGTCTTGAAAAAGTCAAAAAACAACGCGGCTTGAGTCGCGCGTCACGTCAGAAAAATGATGTGCCAACAATCGCTTTTGTTGGTTATACTAATGCGGGTAAATCAACGTTGTTTAATCACTTAAGTGGTGCCAGCGTTTTAGCTAAAGATCAATTGTTTGCGACGTTAGATCCAACCTTGCGTAAAATTGAGGTGCCTAAACTAGGTGAAGTTGTATTATCCGATACTGTGGGCTTTATCCGTAATCTACCACATGACTTGGTTGAGGCATTTTGCGCAACGCTTGAAGAAGCGATTGAAGCAGATCTACTAGTGCATGTCATTGATTATGCCGATGAGCATCATCGCGCGTATATCGAGCAAGTTAAATTGGTGCTACAGCAGATTGAGGCGAATGATAAGCCGGTACTTAATGTCTATAACAAAATTGATCGTTTAGATAACTTAACGCCTCATATTGTTTATCATGAAGATCGTCCTGCAGATGTGTATCTCTCAGCACAAACTGGAGATGGCATTGAATATTTATATGAGTCAATTGCTAAGCACTTTAACCAAGAATGGCTCAAAGGTGTTTTGACGTTGATGCCGAATGAAGGCAAAGTTCGTGCAGCATTTTATCAACTAGGCGTGGTTGAGAAAGAGCAGATAACTGATACAGGTGAGTATCAATTAACAATACACATTGCGAAAAATGATTTTGATGCAATATGTCGAAATAATAAGCTTGAGTTAATAGCAAAATTTAGTCACCATTAGGGGCACTGAAAGAGCAAATCAAAAGTAGTATCTATGGCATTAAAATTTTTGTCACGACACAAAGTATTTAATCAAGGGCCACCTGACTTAGAAGAGGCGATCCGTCGATTTCTCGGCAAAGGACGTAAGCAAGATAATAATTCATCGAGCAATAATGGGAATAATGGCAATAACCACGGTGGCGACCATAATAACAATGGTAACAACAATAATGAACCACCGCGAAAAGATGATAATCAGCGCAAAAGTATCTACTCACGCAGTGTCGATCAAAAGCCATTACCGGTGAAGAAAATCGCGATTGGCGTGGTTGCTGCGGCTGTTATTATTTGGGCGGGCATGGGTGTTTATGTTGTGCAACCAGCACAACAGGCTGCCGTTTTGACCTTCGGTAAGTTCTCAAGTATTGAAGGACCAGGAATGCATTGGCATGCGCCTGGTTTTGTCAGTGTGATCAAAAAAGATGTTGAAGTACTAAATACCATTAAGCTGGATAAGCAAATGCTGACTTCTGAAGAGAATATTGTGCATGTGTCATTTTCAGTACAGTATCGTATTGGTAATTTAGAAGATTATTTATTTGCCACCAATAATCCTGAGCTTATCTTGCGTCAAGCGCTTGAAAGTGCGGTGCGCCAAGTCGTTGGTGAGAACAAACTAGAGAAGATTCTAACGACCTCAAGAACACAAATTACCTTAGAAGTGCAAAAAGAATTAGAGAAGCTTTTGAATAAGTACAAAACGGGTATTTTGGTTAATGAAGTGATCATGCAGCCAGCACAGGCACCTGCTGAGGTTAAAAGTGCCTTTGATGATGTAATTAAGGCGCGTGAAGATCGTGAGCGTGTGCAAAACGAGGCGCAAAGCTATGCCAACAAGGTTGTGCCAGTAGCAAAAGGGCGTGCGCAACGGATTATGGATGAAGCGCGAGCTTATCAGTCAAAAGTTGTATTAGACGCACAGGGTAATGTCGCCAACTTCAGTCAGTTGCTACCTGTGTATCAGCAAAATCCAAGTATTATTGAGAATCAGTTATATTATCAAACGATGGAAAATATCTTTAAAAACAACAAGCTCTATATTGTTGATGGCGATGGCGCTAAAAATTTATTCTATGGTGATAAATTATCACCGCTGGCAGTTTCTTCAACGGTTCAAGGAGGTCAGCAATGAGCAATAAACTAATGGGACTAATCGTTGTTGTCATCGTGGCATTATTATTGATATTCAGCTCAATGTTTCGTGTTAACCAAGGCAATGAAGCCGTGATTTTAAAATTGGGTGAGTTAAATCAAACCAGTGATGGTCAAGTTAAGGTTTACACGCCAGGGTTGCATTTTAAAATTCCACTGGTTGAACAGGTGAAAACCTATGATATGCGTTTACGCACATTAACAGTTGACTCATCACGCGTGGTGACCAATGAGCAAAAAGATGTGATCATTGATGCGTATCTCGAGTGGAAGATTAATAATATCTCACAATTCTATCGCAGTGTTTCAGGCAATGATTCACGTGCTGAATTATTATTAAGACAGTTCTTAGAGGCGTCATTACGTGCTGAAGTTGGTAAGATTGATATTCAAGGTCTGATTAATAATGAGCGTGATCAATTGATGCAGACATTAACAAAGAGTGTGCAAGATCAGGCGAAGAAAATCGGTATTGATGTTGTTGATGTGCGTATTAAACAGATTGATTTACCCGAAACAGTGACGGAATCGATTTATCAAAGAATGCGTTCAGAGCGTCAAAAAGTGGCAGCATCGATTCGCGCACAAGGTGAGCAGATGTCAGAGTCTATTCGTGCAGATGCTGATGCGACAGTGACAATCACTTTGGCGCAAGCTGATCGTGATGCCAAAGAAGTTAAAGCCAAAGCGGATGCAAAAGCGGCTGAAATTTATATAGATGCGTATGGCAAATCAGAGAGCTTCTATAATTTCTGGCGCAGTATGCAGGCTTATCAAGCAAGCTTTAGTGGTAAAAAAGATGATGTGTTTATCTTAAAGCCAGAAGGTAAATTCTTTAATTACTTCAATTCATCTAACGCATCTAATTCGTCTGTGTCAGCAAAGGCGAGCGTCAGTTCAGTAAACTAATAACGCTTACTTTCCGATTGCTTAAGCAGTTGGATTTCTCTTTGTATAAAAATATCTTATATTATTGCGCTGTATCGCTGATTTTTATTTATTCTTTAAGCTTGCAAACTATACAGTAACATTAAAATTATGGATAATACATTAACATGTTGAATTTCAGTTTTTAAATGCATTTGTATTGCATTAAGTCATGGAGCTTAAGATAGATGTGGTGTATTGCTATAACTAAGTTACATTACGAAAATGTAGGTTGTGACTAAGCTGTATTACGGAACCGTGGACTGAGCGTAAGTCGGAGTCCGTGATTGTTTTTGAGTTACCCTTCGACTTGGTTTAGGGTGCAATCAACTATTTAGTTGAGATAAGTAAAGCTGCACGGAGTGCTGAGCTTGCGAGGCGGGGTGTTGAAATAGAAAAAGTGCGTAACCTCAGTTACTAAGTAAAAAAGAATGATAATAATAAAAATGGGGCGGATGAAAGAGAAATGGGTGTAGAGAAATTAAATTGGGCAGATGCGCGTATCTTAATGCAAAAAGCCAATCCAGAGTTTACGGCATTGCTAGAAACTATAGATGGTATTGAAAAATATGAGTTTACAAAGTACAGCTATCGCTATGGTGATTTAATCTGTGACGCGGATTATTTCTATGATCCGGATGGCAATATTGTTGCGGATAATATTCCTTTTGGCATGGTTGTTGAAAAATCAATGCAGTTTTTTATGGAGCTGGAAGGATATATTATTCCTGGAGCAGTTAGATCTATCGGTGAAATGGCTTATATAAGTTACTTTAGTCTTTCAGATAGGTCTGCACTTAATGCAAGTTGGAGTATTAGTTCAGGAGCTAGAAATCCTGTAATAATCCCAACTTATAAGCAAAGGGCAAAATATTTGCAAATGCAAATTGACTTAGGAATGGTGCACACTGTTGATTATAGTAGTGATTTTACTGTTTTAAGAGACGTTGCATTTAATATAAATAGTGGTTGGCGTTGTGAGTACTTGGGTTTTCCAGTTGAGCTTATGGAGTATATGAAGTGTTCGTCAAAAACCTGGCATATTAGAGAGTTTTTACTCAGAGAGATTATGAGCCTAGGCTATGCTAATAACTCGAAAAATTTAATCCAAAATATGATTTTAGATTACATTAAGGTGCATAAATCAAATGTGAAAAATTCATTTTACCTAAGCAGTGTGGCCAATCATATTTTTGATAGCATCTCTGGGCAAGCAATGTTGCATAAATTGGCAACAAGTGAAAATGAGTTGCCATTATTTGATATACAAAAAGCTTATGAGGATTGTTATAAGCCTAAACATCCACCCATGATATTGGTTCCGTCAAACTTTAGGGAGAATTCCGCTGAAGAGCACTTTTTTAGTATTCAGCACCATACAGTGATGTATAAGCCAAATCATATTGCTAATATTGTCGAGTTATGTGTGGCTATCCGTGATTTAATGGGGTTATATACTAAATGCTTAACGGAGATTGAAATAGTTCCTAATAACAATTTGTTGCGATTTCTTAATAGTACAGCTATCTCCATAATTAGCGATAGGGAAAGTGCGTTTAATGAAACTGCAGGAGTATGCTTATTTGACCAATTGTGCAATATTGCACAACCTATAAATGATCAATTCAGCAATTTTAAAAAGAGAAATGAATCGTATGAATTTCCATCCCGATCAAGCTTTTTCTCGGGATGTATTATGCTAAAAAAGAATTAAAGCTCAGATAGAAAAAAATTAGTTTCTGTAGTGTTTGTTAAAGAAGCAAAAGTCATAATAAATCCCCTTATTTTAATTTTTAAATGAAACGTTGCAATAAATACAACACGCTTGCGATTGTACTATATATTGAGAAATAATTTGAGCTTATAAATTTGCAATCTATCCATATTTTATATTTTTATCATATATATACATGAGTAATTTTAAATTAGAGGCACTTACATCGCAAATTATAAACTATACTTAGCATATGGAACATAAAACGGCTAAGGATTAACCAATGAAATGGCGGCTGATTATAACATATTGTGCGATTGCAGCATTTTTGTCTGGATGCAGTTTCTTATTGCCATCAAAAAAAGTTGAGCGCAATGATCATTGGCAGACATTTAATAGTATTCAGAGTGTTTATGATGAGGTTTCACCAAATAAAACGACTTTACCTGAGCTTAACCATATGGGTTTTGATCCTTATGTTGCCAATAACGTTAAGATTGAGAGCTACTTGGATATCCGCATTCGGTTTGACCCGTTAAGCACAGGTAAGAACATCCCAGAGCCTGTTGGTGAATGTTTGAGTCTATTTAAACGTTGTCAGGCGTATGTGGTGGATGTGGAGTATGAATATGAAGATCGTATTGGTAATGCATTTTTAGATTTAACAGGGTTTCGTCGAGAGGTTCTCAAAGAAGGATGGCGTTTTCAAGCGGTTTTTATTATCCAAGATCATTTGATTGTTTATAAGCTGTGGTCAGGTGAGCCAAAACGCAAAGCCTATATTGATGAGATTAGACCACTTGGTCCTTTGCAAAGTCTAGATGATTTAATTACGGGACCTGCGATTTCATTTTGATTTTTACAACACCCTGCTTCGCAAGCTCAGCACCCCTCTTGCAAAGAGGGGAATTAGGCAAAGGGCGACTCTATTCCCCACTTTGCAAGAGGGGTGTCAGTCGCAGACTGACGGGGTTTTTTGAGAATATGGTTTCAGGTAGATTAATCTAATTTTGAATTACGCACGAACAAAGTCAGCGTGAAGGATTTTTGGCTTAAATGGATGACGTTGTAATGCTTTGATTTTAACGCTTTCAGTTTTACCATTGATATCGATAGTAACAGTTGCTGTATAGAACGCTTTGTTTTCAGTAGCATGCAAGATCTTATTGTGATCAAGAATGATAGCTGTTGCTTCAGAACCGTTGCCATAGATAATTGCAGGAACTTTCCCTGCTTTACGTAGGCGGCGGCTCGCACCTGTACCTGTTTCAGTTTTTAATTCCGCGTGTAGCGTAAAATCTGTCATTTTAATTTCCTTAAAACATATATTTAAAGTTAAATTTTATATTAAAAAACTTTCTTATCATGCGACCCTGACGAGAAAGCTCGTGGATTCTAACAAAAAAGCTAAGGAAAGTTAAGATTTAAATCAAATCACAAAACATTAAGCTAATAGATTCTTCATTATTGGTGCGACGAATCGCTTCTGAGAGCATAGGTGCCAGTGATAGTGTTTTGATTTTCTTGCACTTAAGGGCAGCATTATGAAGTGGAATAGAGTTAGTAACGACTAGTTCTTCAAGGACTGAGCCTTCGATATTTTCAATCGCTTTACCAGATAACACAGGGTGAACGCAGTATGCGGATACTTTCTTCGCACCATGATCAATAAGTGCTTGTGCGGCTTTACAAAGTGTCCCTGCAGTATCAACAATATCATCAACAATCAAACAATGACGTCCACTAATGTCACCAATAATATTCATCACTTCAGATTCATTGGCCTTTTGGCGACGCTTATCAATAATCGCTAAATCAGTGTTAAGTGCTTTTGCCATGGCGCGCGCGCGGACTACACCGCCGACATCAGGAGATACAACAATTGGATTTTCTAAACGGCATGAGCGAATATAATCTAATAAAATCGGTGTGCCATAAACATTATCTAAAGGAATATTAAAAAAGCCTTGAATCTGCTCAGCATGAATATCAACGGTTAATAAACGATCGATGCCGACACCGGTTAACATATCAGCCACAACACGTGCTGAAATCGGTACACGTGATGAGCGTACACGGCGATCTTGGCGGGCATAACCAAAATAAGGAATTACTGCTGTGATGCGTCCAGCGGACGAACGGCGCAATGCATCGGTTAAAAACATCAACTCCATAATATGATCATTGGTTGGCGGACAAGTTGATTGTACGATAAAGACATCACGGCCTCTGACGTTATCAATAATCTCAATATGAGATTCGCCATCGCTAAAGCTAGAAACCGTAGCGCGTCCTACTTGTACACCTAAAAAATGAGAGATTTCTTCAGTTAATGCGCTGCTTGCGCGGCCACTAAAAAGCATCAGATCTGACATGGAGTTATCCTAAAATTTGATTGCTGAAATTTGCTTAGAGAATATACCCAATTTTGAAAAAATATAAAGGTTTTTTTAGTCATCATCATGAAATCCAAGCTGACACTTTAATATGAAAACCTTTAAAAACCTAATTAGGCGTGCCAAACAGTAAACTGACCACGCTGATAAGAATCTGTTTTTTCTACTATATTATGTTTAGTCGCTATACTTTAGATAAGACGTTTAATTTTTGCGTTGCATGTCATTGTATGGTGGGCAAATCGGGTGATATGAATGAGTGGGTAGACTAATTAATCATCATTATTGGGGCTTTTAGAATTCATATTTCCCATGAATTTGGAGACAGAAATGAATAAAGCAAAACAAGTAGAAAAAGTTGGCGTATGTGATACT
>JAHDDB010000065.1 GCA_020629575.1 Caedibacter sp.
CAATAGTTCTAACAAATGGGCACTTAACAGATTAACTTCCATAAACAATACTTTAAAGTTGGTATTGCGATAAACCACAAGAAAAGTTGGATTAAGTGGTGGTTTTTGAGGCGTGAAGTCTCTTCTAGATATTTGATGCACCGGATAGCGATAGACAAGTACGCGGGTGCTGTTATTCGTCATGTAGTGAGCAGTAGCGTCTGAGTTGCTTTTACTTTCCATGGATAGCTCAACATCTAGTTCAACCCATTCGTAATGCATAAGCTCATGCAAAAAAGGCCAAGGTAATTCCTCTAGGGTGTTGATATACTCGATAAACTGCTTAGGTAGGTCATAAAAATAAGGGCTTTTACTGTTGTAATGGGCTAAAAAGCCTAAGGTTAATGTACGCCATTGTTCTTTTGATAAAATGCTAACACTTACAGGAAAGGCACGCTTTAAAGTGTTATTGATGTTGTTGTAAATAAGATTTTGATAAATTTCCATTTGTTCATGATTGATATTAGGAATGTCTTTCGCTGTACTTTGCTGGCGTAAATTACAGGTAAAATCAGTCATTATCTTATAACTCATACGGATTCCCTTGAATAAACCTGTTGCTGAATTTGGGCAATGGTTTGAAGCTCGAGCTTTAAGCTTGCCAAAGGTGGTAGGTTAAAATCCCGTTCAAGCAAGGTTGGAAAGAAGCCATGTGTTTGGTAGCAGTAACAAAGAAGCTGCCATACCGGATCGATCACATCCTCACCATGAGTGTCAATAATTAGTTGTGGGGATTTCTGATAATGACCTGCAACGTGAATATAGTGTATGTTGTCACGAGGTATTTGCTTAATAAATTTCTGTGGGTCATAACCATGATTAACACTGTTAACATAGACATTATTCACATCTAGCAGTAGCCTGCAACCGGATTCAGAAACGACGGCTTGAATAAAGTCAATTTCACTGAGGGTTTGCCCAGGGGCTGCATAGTAGGAAGCGTTTTCTAAAATCAATGGACATTCTAGAATATCTTGGACTTGCTGGATACGTGTAGCAACGTGCTTAACCATCTCATCACTAAAAGGTAAGGGCAGCAAGTCATATAAGTAGCCTTGCTGATCTGAGCAATAGCTTAAATGTTCACTGTATATCGTAATCTGATGCTCACGCATAAAGGCTTTAATGCGTTTAATAAAGTCAATATTTAAAGGTGATATTCCACCAATCGATAAGCTTAGTCCATGCAGTACGATGGGGAATTGTTCACGATATTTTTCAAGTAAGTGCGCGCGACGACCACCTATGCCAATCCAGTTCTCAGGAGCAATCTCAATGAAATCAACCCCTTGAGGGTTCTGCAATAGCGCGTCAAAAAACTCCTGACGCAGTCCAAGTCCTATGGCTTGGTGATCTAGCATGTACTTATCCTTGTTATTGTTTATTAGTTGCTGCTGTCATCGTCACTGCCGCAGCTGCCAGCACCACATTTCATATCACTGCTTTTATCAGATGAAGCACCACATGAACCTGCGCCACATTTGCCATCTTGTGATTTATCCGTGGCATGATCACTACCACAGTTACCAGCACCGCACTTCATGTCGCTTGATTTTTCCGAAGCTTTAGCGCCACAGCTTCCAGCACCACATTTCATGTCACTAGATTTATTATTTGCATTTGCCATTTGGCCGCTTTGTTCTTTTTGACCATTGCCATACCCTTTATTCATATCATTGCTTTGAAAATTACTATCAGCAAAGGCGTGTGTTGACATGCCAAATGCTAAAGCCGAAGCGATGATCATTGATTTTGTAGCTTTCATAGAGTTTTTCTCCTTGTTGTGGGTTTAAAATCCTTCTTAGTGTGCTTTGCAACAGCATCCAAGTTTGTGTTAAACATTAGCATATCGAAAATAATTAAAAATGCACGAGGTGGATTGCAAATAAAGTTTTTCTTTTTGGCATTGTTCTGTGATCGGTATATACCCATTGTAAATCATTTTGCGGTGTTTAGTTGCAAAGCAATTCGCGAGGGTTTTAACAAGCTGGATTGCAGGTAATAGCTAGGACTATTGCAAAAATTCAACTTGGTAATAGTGCGGGAAGTGCAAAGCAAGAAATTCTGTAAAATGGTTTGTGATGGGTATAAACTATACGTCAGTAATAATGTTAATGTTTATAAATATATTCTGGTTATGAAACAAATATATCTTGATTATGCCTCAACAACACCGGTTGCTGATGAGGTGGTGGCACAGATGTTGAAATATCTAAGCTTTGATCATGCCTTTGGTAATCCGGCATCAAATACGCATGATTATGGTTGGCAGGCAAAAGAAGCCGTCGATAATGCGCGATTACAAGTTGCCAGTCTTATTAATGCGGAAGCACGTGAGATTGTTTTTACCTCAGGTGCGACAGAGTCGGATAATTTGGCGATCAAAGGTGTTGCAGATGCCTATGGATCTCGTGGTAAGCATATTATTACCTCAATGATTGAGCATAAAGCGGTGATTGATACGTGTGTTTATCTTGAAGCAAAAGGATATACAGTTACATATCTTAAACCCGATGCTAAAGGTCAAATCTCATTAGCGCAAATCAAAAACGCATTAACAAAAGAGACAGTTTTAGTTTCAATCATGGCAGTTAATAACGAATTAGGCACGATGTATCCTTTGGCAGAAATTGGTGCTTTATGTCGCGAGCGTAAGGTTTTATTTCATGTTGATGCCGCGCAAGGCGTTGGTAAAATCAACATTGATGTAAAAGCAATGCATATTGATCTGTTGTCAATCTCAGCACATAAGATCTATGGACCAAAAGGCATTGGCGCGTTATACGTTAGAAGAAAGCCTAAGGTGAAACTCACGCCATCAATTCATGGTGGTGGTCATGAACAAGGATTTCGCTCAGGTACGTTGGCAACACATCAAATTGTGGGATTAGGTAGCGCCTGTGATTTAATGTCTTCAAAGCAAAATGAATTAAATAAACATGTGCATGAATTGCGTAATCAGTTTTTACAGGGGATAAATGTATTACCTGAGTTAATCATTAATACGCCACTAGATAATAGTTATGCTGGAATTGTTAATATTACCTTTCAAGGTGTTGATGGCGAGTCATTAGTGGCCATGCTTCATCAGTTAGCAGTATCGATGGGCTCGGCATGCAATTCAGCCAGTGTTGAGCCGTCATTTGTATTAAGTGCTATTGGTTTAACACAACAACAAGCGCATGCTAGTTTACGCTTTTCATTTGGTCGCTATACCACGCGTGCAGATATTGACATTGCGATCACGGCAATCGTTGATGTGGTCACTAAATTGCGTGCCTTATCACCATTGTGGCAAGGTCAATAGTGTCATGATGAGTGAAAAAATTTTAGATCTGCTTCAAGCAATTACATTGAAAGATTGCCAATATAATCCTTCATGTGTTCAAACTATTGCGCATGCTGGGGAGTTGGGGCAGCAAGTTTTCATTTATAGTGATCAGGCTAATTATTACTTTAAAGCAATTGGCAGCCCGTATTTATTGGCAATGACAAAATGGCTGGTAATGCAATTGCAAGATAACGATAAGGCAGCACTTGCTACTTTTGCTGATATTGCTAAGCTGCAACAGATGTTTGATTTACCAGCGCATAAACGTCAAGATGCCTTAGTGATTTTGCAGTTGATTGAGCAGTTGTTGTGATGGCGACGCTAGAAAAAGCGGTTGTGTTACATAGTCGTAAGTATAAAGAATCATCACTGTTATTGACCTTATGGTTAAAAGAGCATGGTAAGTTGAATGCAATTGCGCGGACGAACAAAAAGAATCATGGCATTTACCAGCCATTTAGCTTATTGAATGTTGATATAAAGATCATGCCTGCGACGGAAAGCTTAGCAAATATTCGCTTTGCCGAGTGTGAGAAAAGCTTTAGCATGGGAAGTTATTTATCACAATTGGCACGTATGTATCTGAATGAAATTTTATACTGGCTTTTACCACATGATCATCATGATGCAGCGCTCTTTGATTGTTATTCATTAGTAATACAAGAATTGGTTAGTGATGATATTACGAGATTATTACGATATTTTGAGCTGCAGTTATTAGAAAGTTTAGGTTATGGTTTTCAGGTGGATTATGATGAGCAGCATAAAATGATGACTGAAGAGCATTATTATGCAATGGCGCCATTATCCGCCTTTTATCAAACAACCGCTGAAAGTGGTATTAGTGGCAAATATATCAAACAGTTGCAACAGCCTGTGTCCGGTTGGGATAATGACACGCTGCAAGTGCTGCAAAAACTCATACGGATTAATTTAAATGCCTGTCTGCAAGGCAGAGCACTTAAAACGCGTGAGTTGCTAATAAGTTATTTACGAAACCAAAATGCTTGATGACGCTTAGGTGATCATTTGCTATGATGTGATGAGTTTAACGTCTTAATTTTTTAACGTATGGATCAATTAAGCCTTTCTTTTGAAGATAATGAAAAGCAGACGATTAGCGCCTTTAGTCGTCAGGCATATTTGAATTACTCGATGTATGTGATTCTTGATCGCGCATTGCCGCATATTGGTGATGGTTTAAAGCCTGTACAACGGCGGATCATTTATGCGATGAGCGAGATTGGTTTATCGGCATTAAGTAAGCACAAGAAATCAGCACGTACTGTCGGTGATGTCTTGGGTAAGTATCACCCGCATGGTGATAGCGCCTGTTATGAAGCGATGGTGCTGATGGCACAGGATTTCTCCTATCGCTATCCCTTGATTGATGGACAAGGGAACTGGGGCTCGCCTGATGATCCAAAATCGTTTGCCGCAATGCGTTATACCGAGTCGCGATTATCCAAATATGCTGAAGTGTTATTAAATGAGTTAAAGCTTGGCACAGTTGATTGGCAGCCAAATTTCGACGGTACACTACAAGAGCCAAAGATGTTGCCAGCACAAGTGCCAAATGTGCTATTAAATGGCAGCATGGGGATTGCTGTGGGGATGTCAACGGATATTCCATCACATAACCTCACTGAAGTTGTTAATGGTTGTTTATATCTTCTAACAGGTAAAGATCACGATTTAGATGGTTTAATGACACATATTCCTGGACCTGATTATCCAGGAGGGGCTGAGGTTATCACTCCTTTTGAAGAACGTAAAAAGATTTATGAAACAGGTACTGGCAGTATTCGTTTACGTGCGGTATTTCATACGGAAGAGGGTAATATCGTTATTACTCGCGTGCCACATCAGGTCTCAAGTGCCAAGGTCATTGAACAGATTGCTGCCCAAATGAACAGTAAAAAGATCTCATGGCTTAGTGACATACGTGATGAGTCTGATCACAGTGATCCAGTAAGAATCGTATTGGTACCACGTTCAAATCGTGTCGATACCAATCTTCTGATGAGTCACTTATTTGCGACAACTGATCTTGAGAAAAGCTATCGTGTTAATTTAAACATGATCGGTCTAAATGGTAAACCGCAAGTAAAGTCATTAATGGAAGTGCTTGTAGAGTGGTTGCAATTTAGAACGGAGGTCACGACCAAGCGTTTAGAGTTTCGTTTGGATAAAATCTTAGAGCGTTTGCATATTTTAGATGGCTTTTTGATTGCGTTTTTAAATATTGATGAAGTCATTGCCATTATTCGTTATGAGGATGATCCTAAACAGGAATTGAAAAAGCGTTTTGATCTCACGGATACACAAGCTGAAGCCGTGCTTAATCTGCGTTTACGCAATTTAGCCAAGCTTGAAGAAATGGCGATCAAAAAGGAAAAGCATGAGCTTGAAAAAGAGCGTGATGAGATTATGGGGTATTTAGAGAATCCAACTAAATTAAAGAACCTCATCAAAAAAGAGCTCAAAGCCGCACAACAAAAACATGGTGATCAAAGAAAATCGGCCCTTGTGGTACGCCCTGAAGCCAAAGCGTTAAAAGAAGCGGATTTACAACCGGTTGAAAGTGTCACCGTTGTCTTATCAAAGCAAGGTTGGGTGCGTGTTGCCAAGGGGCACGATGTCAATGTTGAAGGGTTAAGCTACAAAACCGGTGATAGTTATTTTGCCTCAAGTATGGGTAAGAGTAATCAGCATTGTTTGTTCTTCTCAAGTTTGGGTAAGGCTTATAGCTTATTAAGTGCCGATCTACCTTCAGCAAGAGGCCAAGGTGAACCGATTACAGGACATTTGAAGCTTGACCAAAACGAGCATATTGTCTCACTAACTTTTGTGACTTCAGAAGATCAGTTTGTTTTAGCCTCAAGTGCCGGTAATGCCTTTTTAGCAAACGTTGATGATCTGATTAGTAAGAACCGCTCAGGCAAGCAGGTCATTACATTAGGCAGTGACAAGATGGTGCCTCCGGCTAATGCGCATGATTATGAACATAGTTTGATTGTTGCTATTTCTAATCAAGGGCGCCTGCTCGCGGTTGATAAAAGTGAGCTACCAAGTTTGGCAAAAGGAAAAGGCAATCGTCTTTTAAATATGCCAAGCCCGCTAGCAACTGGTGAGGAGCTTAAATTTGTTAGCGCCATTACTAATGGGCAAAGCCTAGTAATCTACTCAGGTAAGCGTCATATGCGTTTAAGCTTTAGCGATCTACATGATTATCAGGGTAAACGTGCTTCACGTGGCAAAATTCTACCACGTGGTTTCCAGAATGTGGATGATATTACTATTACATAGGCTTTAGATAATATTGGGTGGAAATATCGAAGAAAATATTTTTTGATTCAATAAAAAATCATACTTCATATGAGCTTGCATATCTTGTAATACCAATTTCAATGTTATTATCTTTACTGCTTGTAGTATTAATAGTTAATAAAAAGAACCAATTAAGGTAATAGTTAGCAAAACATCGGAGATATTATGAAATTAAAATTAGAGGAATTAATGGAGTATCAAAATCAATTTGATGCAAATAATACAGAAATCACATCTGGTTTTGAGATGGTTAGGCATACCACTTTGCATTTGAGTAAGTTGCTTGGGAAAATAGCTGAGTATTGCGAAACTAGGGAGCATAGCGATACATCAAGGTACAGTGATATGAATAAGGTTAAAAATGAGGTGATCCCTGATTTATTGGTATATGCATTGCAGCTTTCTCGTGAGTTTGATATTAATTTAGAAGAAGCGTATTTTCAGAGGTTACAAGGAAATCAAGGAAAAGTGAATTTTATAGCAGATGAATCTTCTGTTTGATAGCCTATATCAAAATAGTCTAAGTTGTCACCACCAACTTTGCGATGGAATATTGCAACGTCTTAATTGATAGGCATAGCGATACGCCATATCTTGGGTTTCACGTGCGTATTTCATTAAAAATTGATTATTACGATAGCTTTTTTTCATATAGCCATAAACCCCTTGGTTATAAGCTAGATATAGTTGATAGGCATTGTTTTTAGAAATCCCTGCAATGCGTTGCGCGCGACTGGCATACCAACCAATAAAGTCAACAGAATCAGCGAAGTTCGTGCGACTTGCCCATGAGTTTCCGGTTTCTTTTTGATACTCCTCCCATGTGCCATCAAGCGCTTGAGCATAACCATAAGCCGTTGATTGACGTCCGGTTGGGATAAACCCGAGAACATACTGCATCGGTGTTTGCGCATCAGCAATGAAGCTTGATTCTTTACGAATAAATGCCCACTGCACACTGATGGGTACTCCCCATTTTTTATAGGAATCTAAAGAGTCATAATACCAATCAGGGTATTGCTGTGCTATTGAACAAGCGTTATTAGGATGATTTGGTGGTGCGGTAATACAACCGGCAAGTGGTAAGACAGCTAAAATAGCTAAAAACTTGAAATTAAACTTCATGAAATTAAATAGCGAGTTTTTCGTAACATTGGGGCACAGCCTAACGGATTTTTGAGCGAACGCGAACTATTTTCAACAACTTTTTATTCCAAGTGGGCGCGCAATACAGTAAGTTATGCGACTAATAGATAAAGAATAACTATTTACGAATATGGCAAAGCTTCATTTTTATTACTCAACCATGAATGCTGGCAAGAGTACAACCCTTTTGCAATCTGATTATAATTATCGTGAGCGCGGGATGAATACCTTATTATTTGCACCTAGCTTTGATGATCGTTTTGGTGTGGGTAAGATCTCATCGCGCATTGGTCTCCAAGCTGATGCGTTGTTATATGATCAGACAACAGATCTCTGTGTAGAAACACAAGAAGTGCTTAAAACGAAGAAATTACATTGTATTTTGGTTGATGAGGCACAGTTCTTAACAAAAGTGCAAGTCTTACAATTAACCGATATTGTTGATGAGTTAGATATCCCAGTACTTGCCTATGGTTTACGTAATGATTTTCAGGCAGAGCCTTTTGAGGGTAGCAAGTATTTACTGACTTGGGCAGATCAGCTGATTGAAATTAAAACCATCTGTCACTGTGGTAAAAAGGCGACACATGTCTTGCGTCTGGATCAAGATCTGAATGTTATTAAAGATGGTGAACAGCTGCAAATTGGCGGCAATGAGCGCTATATTTCGGTCTGTCGTTGGCATTATAAAAAAGGGCAGATTGCCTGATTACAGTACTTTTGCTTGCTGTGAAATCCGATCTTTGCCACAATGCTCTTTAGAGCGGAGAATTGTATAAAGAGGGTAGTGTGAAGTCGTATTTAAAGGCGCGTGCAGCATTGTTTAAAAATAGCTCATTTACTTGTGCATGTATTATGAGCTTTTTTTCTGCTATTGCCGTTGGTATGGCTTATGTCTCATTTAGTTGGCACTTGCTGGCTATTTATAATAGTGTTAATGCGATTATTATATTTATGTTTAGCTGGTGGGTCTCAGGTGCCGTTTTATCTCCTGTGACAGGCTATGTTGCCGATCGTTTCCCGCGACAAAAAATCATTATTGCGACCAATGGTGCACGTGTTGTTGTGATTGCTGCCTTTTTAATGTTTGGCTACCTTGATACATTAACTGAGGTATACTTCTTTACTAGCTTTTGGGGCTTGATATTAGCATTTTATATGCCGGCAATGCTGATTATGGTGCGTGAGATCTTTAGTGATGATAGTTATCTGTTATATGCCAATAGCACGATGGATGGCATATTTGAAATTGGCATGGTTATTGGTATGTCACTGGGTGGCTTGTTGGTCGTGTTTTTTAATATGCATCAAATCCTATATTTCTTGTTGTTTGCTACAGCAGTTGCATTGATAGCAAGCTTTGGTGTTAGACCTAAACGCCATGTTGAGCGTAGAGCAAGTGGCTTTATTGAAGACTGGCGCATGGTTTATCGTTTTTTGCGGCAAAAGCGGTTTGTCTTTTGGTTTTATGTCGCTGAAATTGGCTTTACCTGCTTGTTTATGACGGTACCGATTTTTATCGCACCTTATGCTAAGAATATTTTACAGGCAAGCTCATGGCAATTTGCGCTGATTGAAACTGGTTTCTCAATCGGATTTATTATTGGTTGTATTATCCTGCCATGGTTTGCAGATCGTTATAGCGAGGTCAAAACAATCGTTGGCGCCTTACTGATATCGGTATGCTTATACTTCATGCTGGCAATAGTCCATAGTGTGTGGCTGGCGCTAATCTTTTACTTTGTTATTGGCATATGCCTTTCATGTTGGGCAATTTCAGTTACCCTTGCCCAAAGGCATACGGATATAACGCTACAAGGTAAAACCCAAGGTTTAAGCTATGGCTTATCCGGCTTAATGGTCATGGTGATCTATACGATGTTTTTGATCATCAATAGCCAAATGCATTTTCCAAGTAACTATTGGTTTTATTTTATTGTTGTTTTAGCATTAATGATTACCTATCCGCTATTGCGCGGTGCGAAATTGCAAAAAATAAAGGATATAAATAGCTAACCACTAGATCTAAAAAGAGCTACATATAAGCGTTTTTTTCTTATGCTTTTTGCTTCTTTTGCAGTATTTTACTTTGCTGGTCACGTTCAATTTTAATGCGTTTTAATAACTCAGAGGCAGGCTCATCTGTCGGATCTTGCGCGACCAACTCACCGCGAAATGCTTTTGCTAAAATGGATTGTTTTAAATTATCTAACTGTTTTTTTGCCTTGATATAATGTTGTTCAATACTATCCGCTTTTGCAAAAAGTGATTTAACACGCTGGACTATTTCGTTTTGTTCTTTGATTGATGGTAGATTAAACTTCAACATATTTAATACTTTTAAGTTAATATTTTTTTGAGCGGTAGAAGATGCAAACATTTCTAGCTTCGATTTATTAATATCGATTAAATATTTAACAAATAATATATTGTATTTTTCGTTCTTTAAATTAAACCCGATAACGCTATCAGGAAAGCAAGCGTCTATATTCAAAATTGCAGTATCGGCAATATTTGCTGCAATAGTAATGCATAAAGTCCCCTTAGAAAACAACTTACTTTGTTGTAATCCAAAATCACTATAAAACTTTGTTGCTGAATTAATCACGCCGCCTGAGTTTGCAATTTCGCCAGTTTGAATAAATGGATACTTATTTCCAAATAACTTTGAATCATTTCGAGGTCTATGCTTTGATTTTCCTCTAGATAGATTGCCCATATCAGAAAGCTTTATACTTTCCCAGTGGTAGTTAGTATTGGTCTTTTTTCTCCAATCTTTTGTCAACTCCCCCGAAGTCGCTGCCTGCAATACCGACTGGCGAAAGCGTTTTAAAATGTGTGGAATCTGCTGTAAATGTTGATTGGCTTTATTTATCTCGGTAAATAACTGATCCAGTTTATTGGCAATACGTTTTTGTTCGTTGAGGGGGGGAATTAAAGTTCTTAATTTTTGTAGTCCTTCTTGAGTAATTTGTGGCTGAGCTGAGCCAGAAATTACTTCTCTAAAAGACGTAAATTTTAGAAAATAATAAAGATAATTGATCTCAATTTTATTTGAAAGATTATCTAACGACATTGCGTTACCATTAATATAAGCTTGTGGTACAGATTTGTGTACATTCCCGCAGGACGCTCCCCTACATGTAATCATTAATGTGGGCTCGCTATGTGTATATTTATTATAATACCCAATAACTCCATTAGCCCCATACACAGGGTAGCCTTTATTGACTAGCTCTTTTTTTGAAACAGTCTTCCATTGCTTAGGCGTTGATATTTCAAAAATTGAAGCATAACTCCAATTTCTTGGCAAACTCATACTTTTTCTGCCTGTTCTATTGAGTGATTATTATCATCATCATTATCTTTTAGTATTGTTAAGGTCTCTTTAAATGCATCCATCGCTTGAGTTAACTCAAACATAGCCTCGTTAATTAACACGTCAGGATCCGATAAATTTTCATGCGCTTGCGCATTCTTATCTTTAAGCCACGTAAGGTCTAATGAGTCATCCTTGGCTTTGATTTCCTCACGACTAAAACACTTAAATCGACATTGTGGCTCATCTTCAGTGGCTTGATAGTTTTCAATAAATGCCAGACGTGCTTTTTCATCGACACGGGTCAGATCATTGCCCACCGCCTGACAAAAGTCCCTCATATGCGTTTCACTAAACGGGTTACGTTTGCCAAACTGTGGCATATTAGTGCGTAGATCATAAACCCATACATTGTGTGTGTTATCTTGATCTTGCCTTTGATCTAATGGCTTTGAGAAAAATAGCACATTGGTCTTAACGCCTTGCGCATAGAAGAT
>JAHDDB010000066.1 GCA_020629575.1 Caedibacter sp.
AGTTTATCTGACATCATATCCTCAGTAATAATTGACCAGCCAAAGCCTGATTCAATAAGTCTTTTAATGATTTCAAGCATATTGATGTTACTAAGCTCTGGTGAGCGGATGTTATGTTTATCCAGTAGTGTATGCAAAACCGTGTGATGCCTATTCTCAGGTGCTGGAGATAGCACAGGGACTTCATTTAAGCGCTGCACAATATCACCATTGTGCTGCCACAATGGATGATTTATAGCAATAACAGCGATAACACGACTTTTTTGCAGAATATGCCAATCAATATTTTCAGGCATATTTTCTTTCATGGTGATTAAGCCAATTTCTGCTTCAAGCGTGCTCACTTTTTCAATGATTGGTAATGAGTAAGTCGAGTCGAGTTTGATATTTACTTTGGGGTATTTAGATATAAATTCCTTAAGTATTTTTGGTAAAAAATTGAGTCCCAGATGATAATTGCAACTAATGCTTAAATCACCGATAACATCGTCTTGAAAAAGCTGCATTTTGTGCTCAAGACTACTCCATGCTTGAATTAGATGGTTAGCATAAGGGGTAAGGGCTTTGCCTGCGCTAGTAAGCTGAACCAGAGATCCTGTGCGATGAAATAGTTGATTATTCAATTGTGACTCTAATTGCGATATGCGCTTGGTGATCGTTGGTTGTGTTAGAAATAATTTATCAGCCGCGGCAGTAAATGATTGGGTTTCAGCAACGGCTAAAAAAGCGCGGATATTCTTTATTGATTCCATATTTGAATGATCTCCATTTATTTAATTCATTTTATCTATAGTGTAGCGCTTGTTAGAATAATAACATAATAAATTTTTGCGAAAGGTTGATTTGATGATTGTATTAATGATTTATTTGGCAGCGGGCATTGTCACGGGTATTTTATCTGCATGGGTAGGCGCAGGTGGTGGCGCTATTATCATCCCTTTGATGTTAGTGGTTTGTAAATATCAAGGGATGTCAAATGTGATCGCTATTCATTTAGCGGTTTCAACATCATTGGCATTTATTATGATCAATGCACTTTATAATGCTTACAAACATTATAAACATGGGCATTTAGTGCTGACAATTCTAAAAAATGCGCTGCCAATGATCTTTATTGGTGCGATTTTAGGTACCATTATTAGTGAGTTTATGCCTGCAAGAGCGATTGAGATTTTGTTTGCCGTCGTGCTTTTAGTAAGCCTCATTAAAACATTTCGTTTGAAGAAAACACACGCGAGTGAAGATATTGTGATGCCGTCTAAAGGTTCATGCATTTTTCTTGGTAGCACCACGGGGTTATTATCAAGTATTGTTGGCATTGGTGGTTCGAGCATTGTTAATCCGTATATGAAACACTACCATTATCCAATGAAAAATTGTGCAGCAATGGCGGCAGCAACCGCTTTCCCAACGGGCCTAATCGCTACTATTACCATGCTAATATCCAGTTATCATGCTGCGGGGATTCCTGCGTATAGCTTGGGGTACTTATATTTACCTGCCTTTTGTGGGTTATTGGTTGGCTCAGTTATCGGCACACCAATTGGTATTCGCATTGTTAAAAAATGCCCTGAAGTCATATCCTTGTGGTTATTTCGGTTAATTTTAATCTATGTGATTATTGATATGTTGTAGTATTCAAGTTTATCCATTTGAGGTTTTTATTGCAGCGAGTGAATCAGGTTTGCCAAAAGACTCTAAAGCGCAATGTCATCAGATTAGAACGATTTCAGTTCAGCGAATAATGAGTCATAAAATCGGTGTACTAAAAAGTGCCACCATTGAGAAGATTAATGTGAGTATCCGCTTACATTTAAGTGTCTAAATTTTGTATTATTCGAGTGGTACATCTAGTTACGTCAGGTGTTTATTTAGTTGCGGTTTCCTGAGAACATACCTAGGAATTGTAAAATGGTTAAGAAGATATTTAGGATTGAAACATAAATAGTGACTGTTGCAACAATGTAATTTGTTTCACCGCCACGTACGATTTGATTGGTCTGCCATAGTATAAAACCACCTGAGATAAAGGCAATAATAACAGACAGTGCTAAGTACAATGCTGGCATTTGTAAGAATAAGTTAACTACAATAGCAACTAATGCAATCAGTGCACCTATGCCAAGGAAAGAACCCAATCTTGAGAAATCACGTTTTGGATTTAAGGCAATTGCTGAAAGGCCTAGGAATATTGCACCAGTTGCTCCTAAAGACATCATAATAAGCTCAGAGCCATTACTAAATGTTGTAATGTAGTAATTCAATATTGGTCCTAATGTCCACCCCAGAAAGCCTGTTAATGCAAAAGTTAACACTAATCCCATGGGACTATTGCGTGTTGCTTGCACACCAAAGAGTAAAGCAAAGTAGACGATTAAAGTAATAAATGGGTTAATGGGAGGTGCTGCCACCATCATCGACCAGCCCGCTGTTAAGGCACTAAACAAAAGCGTTAGTGACAACAGTAAATAAGTATTACGTAATACTTTGTTCGTTTGAATGACAGAGCTGCCACGAGCATCAATCACGCGTGTGTTTTGTTGGTAGTTAAAACGATCGTTCATATTCTCTCCATATGATATTTAATTAAAAAGCTTAAAATCGCTGCTAAGTATATGGGGAGAGTCGCTGAAAAAACAATAGCCAATGGCTTAAATTTAGACATTTTTTTTATGATAGTGCATGAATTTTGATAATAGGTAGGCAACTAAAGCACATATTAAACCAGCAACAAACAGTGTGCCATAAAGATAAGATAATGATTGGTAAGTTGTCGTTAATGTTTGCGAATTAAGAATATTTTGATTAAGCGAAAAGACAAATACACCGATAGCTGCAGTAATGATAAAGAAAAAGCCCATTACGATAGACTCATATTTGCGTGGTGAGAACTTCCCAACCATTGCATAATACAAAGGTAACAACAATACTTTGGCAACCGAGTTCAACATCAAGGTAATAAGTAGCAGATAGTTCCCCGTCATTGCAAAGTGATTTAATGATTGAGAGAAGAAACTAAAAAATAACAAGCCACATGCTAATGCCATAAAAAAAGTAGCCAAACTAAATAAGCGAATTAAGCGCTTCATATGTTGCGTGTGCTTATTTTTATTCCACAGTACTGCCGAGACAAAGCCAATAATCAGTACCAAAGCAATATTGGCTTCAAAAAAGAAATCAGCTGATAAACTCTTAGCGTTAAAGAAGCCATAATCGCGGTTAAAAAGAGTGAGGTAGTTAAGAAAAATAGTAATAATACTCTTATCAGCCAACCAGAAAAACACGCTAAAGGCTAATAGAATAAGCAGCAAGCGGTTGCGTTTGCGCTGAGTTTCATCTTTTTCAAGATAAGCATAGATAAGCATGATGGTAACCGAGATAAATGCTAAGGCAATAATAAGCGCTTGTAACACGCGCTGATAATGCAGCAAGAAATCTGTCAATGAGGAGAGTACGATCAAAATAAACAAAACACTATAGGTTGATGGTGTGTATTTTGCTTCAACACCATCAATCAAACCAATATTGCGATTAAGATAAATGCCACCGGCTAAGAAAATCAGTACTGCAAATAGAGTAACTACGGACATAATCATAAACCAGTGCTGATAACTTAAGTGTTGCAATGTACCACTAATGGATAATGATAATGCAGCACCAAGAACCGTGGTCATATACATCAAGGTGAAGCCAGCGTGGCGTCTTGGGTCATCCTGGGTATAAAGAAAGCTTAATGTGGTGAATAGGTTGGGAATGACAAGGCCTACACCGATAACATAAGCGGAAAAACCAATTAAAGATAAGTTATTAAGTGATAATAGAATAAGGGCAACAAATGAATAAAGCATGCCGATAATCACCGAGCGGCGATGACCGATCATATAGCCTAGAATGCCACCGATTAATCCTGCGGCACTATATAAGAAAAGATTAGTCACAAGGTTAAAGTTGATGGCTAAAATATCAGGGGTTAACCCTTCTTGTGTGCTATCAGCAATGCTATGAATAAAGCCCGAAAAATGCACTGTGATGGCAGCTGTTCCCATGCTATAAAAGAGCGAGGTTAATAACAAAAACCACAAGCCAAAGGGTTGCTTGGTGTTAAGAAGTAGTTTTTTAGGTTTTAGTTGCATAGCCTATGTGCGTCAAATGAATCTTTGGCTATTATGACAATAATCTCATGATGGGTCTAACTGAAAATTGAGTTATCTAACCTTTGAGTCAATATTTGCGCATAGTCATTCAATACATCGGTAATGCTGATTCTAGGGTTATGTGCGTGAATTTGCGTCATTTTCAAGCCCTGATAACCACAAGGGTTGATATAGTTAAATGGTGTCAGATCCATATTCACATTAATGGCAAGACCATGATAGGTTAGTCCTTTTTTAACACGTAAGCCAAGTGATGCAATTTTAGCCTGATCAACATAAATACCTGGTGCATTTTCGATTGTGTGGCTAGCGATATCATAGGTTTTTAGTAAGTGCATGCATGATTTCTCAATCGTGCAAACAAAATCTTTAACACCTAAATTAAGGCGCTTAAGGTCAAACAAGAAGTAAATAACTGCTTGTCCTGGCCCGTGATAGGTGACTTGACCGCCACGATCACTTTGAATAACAGGAATGTTTTTAGGATTAATAATATGCTCGGGCTTACCATGACGACCTTGGGTGAAAACAGCCAAGTGTTCAACAAGCCAGATTTGGTCGTGAGTGTCCTCGGTACGTGATTGTGTAAATTCAACCATTGACTGATAAACTGACTCGTAGTCCTGTAATCCCAGATTTTTAATGAGGATTGACATCTGCTAAAGCACCATGTGAATCTCAGGATGCCCACTTAATGCTTGATAAATATTATCAAGCTGCTCTTTGCTTGTTGCTTCAAAGATTGCGGTAATAGAGATGTATTTACCAGTTTTGCTTTCACGAGTGGTGAATTCAATTTTCTCAGGATTTTCAATGTATTTCTCTAAGGTATTAAGGACAAACTCAGCAACTTCTTTTTGTGGGTTTGCCATGATTTTGATTGGAAATTGGCAAGGAAATTCAAATAAGGTTTCAGGCTGCTTTGCTTCATTCTCTTTGGCTTTAGTTGTCTCTGCAGGAAGTGCTTGTTCTTTTTTGTTTTCTGGTGTTTCTTTCTTGTCGTTATTACTCATATTAAATATAACCTATAGTTAGCAAACAATACTGTGCTTCAGTGTAATGTAAAGTATCAAGAAAATCATCTTGAAGTATTATCTTTTTCTACAAAAGGCGGTGGAGTTTCTCTTTGAGTTTTGCCAATGCGCGAGCGCGATGACTCACACTATTTTTAACCTCATTAGATACTTCAGCCATCGTTTGCTGATATTCAGGCAGTAAAAAAATAGGGTTGTAACCAAAACCATTACTGCCTCGACGCGCATGTGTGATACTACCGTCAACACGTCCTTCAGCGATCACTGGCATGGGGTCATGCTCATGCATTACAAGGGCTAAAACACATTGAAAGTGGGCTTGACGTTTATCATCTGTGATATTTTTCATGTCAGAAAGCAGCTTATCGATATTTGCTTCATCATTACCATGCTCACCTGAGAAGCGTGCTGAATAAATCCCAGGCGCCCCCTTTAAGGCATCAACGCATAAACCAGAGTCATCGGCAAGGGCGGGAAGACCCGTAAATTGCGCACAATGTCGAGCTTTTAAAATGGCGTTTTCAACAAAGCTTAAGCCAGTTTCATCAGCATCGGGGACATTAAACTCTGTTTGTGGAATGACTTTAAAGCCCAAGGGCGACAATATCTCGCTGACTTCTTTGATTTTCCCTTTATTACTTGATGCAAAGACAATATCTTTCATGTGTTTAGTGAATCCTGTTTAATAAATTGTGCGTAGTTTAATAGCAAATAAAAAACTAAGCAAATGAAGTAAATTGCTAGTCACTATTGAGCTGATTAAGTTAGTATATCGCATCAAAATTAAGAAAAGAGAAAGTATGACCAACGAGAAAAAGGCATTGATTGCACTGATCATAACCGTTGTCTTATGGGCATCTGCGTTTGTCGGTATTCGCTATGTGATGGAAGCGTTTTCAGCTGGTGGCTTGGCATTGTCACGCTATTTTGTGGCATCGATTGCTGCTTTAATCCCATTTTGTCTGATTAAGAATAAACAGTTGCCACGACTTAAAGACTTAATGATTTTTGCCATTCTTGGGTTTTTCGGCTTTTTCTCTTATAACATTTTGTTAAATGAAGGTGAGAAAACGGTAAGTGCAGGGTTAGCAAACTTTATCGTTGCGCAATTGCCGATTATCGTCACTGTTTTAGCGATGATTTTGTTTAAAGAGCGGGTTAATCGTTATGGTGTTTTGGGTTTTGTGATCAGTTTATTCGGTGTACTGGTAATACTCTTAGGAAGTCATAATAACGCGGGATTTGGTGGGGTGCTATTAGTCTATGGCGCGACCTGTTCAGGCGCGATTTACTCATGCTTTCAAAAGAAGTTCTTAGCACGCTACCACCCAATTGAAGTCGTGTGTTACTGCATGTGGCTAGGCACTTTGATGTTGATGGTTTTTGCGCCCGAGGCAATAAAGTCAGTAATACATTCGGATATGTCACATCTCTTAAGCATTGTTTATATGGGTGTTTTCCCCGGAGCGATTGCTTATTTACTATGGGGATACGCCTTTAAACATATCAAGGCAGCGGCAGCATCAAGCGCTTTGTATCTTATGCCCATTTTCACGTTGATATTAGCAGCTATCTTCTTATCCGAAATCCCAAGTATTCTTTCTGTTATTGGTGGAATTATTGCCGTTATTGGCTCGATTGTGATTAGCAAGTTTGGTGTAGCTGTTACGCCAAAAGATCAGTGAAGTGGTTACAAAACCTTGAGTTTAACGAGTCAATTTGAAACAATGCACGACATGAAAATCTTAAAATACGATAACAGATAGCATGAGTCAGCATAAAATGAGTATTAAAGGACGTATTGTCCATATGCTATCGTTTGAGTTTATCGCCTTGTTGATTGTGATTCCACTATCGTATTTTGTGCTTAAGAAAAATGCAGTCGCACTGGGTGCTTTGGCTGTTATTCTTGCGATTGCGGCAATGCTTTGGAACTTTATTTATAACTGGCTATTTGACGTGATTGAAAATAAATGTGGCGGTGTACGCTTTAAGCGGAAGTTTTGGTTGAGAGTAGTGCACGCTTGTTTATTTGAATTATCTTTATGTTTGGTGAGTGTGCCCTTTGTGATTATGTTGTTACATTTACCTTTTATTGCAGCATTTACGGTGAACTTAGGTTTTGTGTTTTTTTATTTGTGCTATGCACTTGTTTTTAATTACATTTATGATCATATTTATGTGAGGGTTGTGAATGCAAGGCTGCATAAACAAAAAAGAAATGTATAAAGAGTAATTAGTTGGAGTTGGCATTTTAGAAAAAACTATGATTTTAAAACATCCCGTCAGCCTACGGCTGCCACCCCTCTTAAAAAGAGGGGAATTAGGCAAGGATGATTTTTATTCCACTCTTTGCAAGAGGGGTGCTTAAGCGTGCGAGGCAGGGTGTTGAAGTAGAAAAAGTGTAGATGCCAATAATTAAGAAGGTTTAAAAAATAAGAGAAATAGGAAAAGGAATTGAATAATGGTTAATGCTCAAATTTGCTTTTTAGGTGGCGGTAATATGGCAAGAAGTATTATCGCGGGGTTAGTTAGCGATGGTGTTTCTGGTCAATCAATTACGGTGGTTGATCATAACCAAGACAAACTGGATATGCTTAATCAGCTGTTTCGTGTCAATACAACGCAACGTGTTGAGGATGCAGTGAAAAATGCCGATATTATTATGCTATGCGTTAAACCACAATCATTAAAGGAGTTGATGTTTACAGTTAAAACGGCATTGCATAAGCAGAATAAACCCTTATTTATATCGATTGCAGCGGGTATTACCTTGGCACAAATTGCGCATTGGCTTGTTGGTGATTATGCGATTGTGCGTGCTATGCCAAATACCCCAAGTCTTATTGGTTGTGGTGCCAGTGCGCTCTTTGCCAATGAATATGTCTCACGTCAGCAAAAAGAGATGGCTGAGCAAATTATGCGTAAGATTGGCGTTATTACTTGGGTTGACCATGAGAGCTTAATTGATGTCACAACCGCGATTTCAGGTTCAGGGCCTGCGTATTTTTTCTTGATGATGGAACATATGATTGATGTGGCAGTATCACTAGGATTAAGTGAAAAACAAGCGGCATTGCTCGTGACGCAAACCGCCTTTGGTGCAAGCAAAATGGCGTTAGAAAGTACACAAACCTTGTCACACTTGCGTCAAAATGTCACCTCAAAAGGAGGAGTGACTGCTGCGGCATTAAAAGCTTTCTCAGAAACAGGGTTTAAAGAGAGTATTGCAAAAGCGATCAAAGAGAATCTCTCACGCTCACAAGAGCTGGCAAGCCAGTTTGGTAATGCACTAACACATGATGAACAAAAGGATAAAGTATGATTAATGCCGTTAATAATGTAGGACTTTTCTTAATAGAAATTATCTTTAGCCTATTTGCCTATGCGGTACTGCTTAGGTTCTTTTTACAATGGGTAAAGGCTGATTTTTATAATCCGTTTTGTCAGTTGATTATTCGTGTGACCAATCCTTTGTTAAAACCATTGCGTCGCATTATTCCTGGTTTTTTTGGTTTGGATTTTGCAGCGCTTGTTTTGGCGTACGTTGTGCTATTGCTGCAAATTATTTTAATACAAATGCTAAGCGCAAAAAGCTTTTATATCCCATGGGCGATTATTTGGTTTGTGGCAGTGATAAAGCTTATTCTGACGGTAATCTGGATGTATATTATCTTGATCTTTATTCGCTCGATTGCCAGCTGGTTTGCGCAAGGTTCATATAACCCAGCATTAATGGCATTGCATCAGTTGACTGAACCACTGCTTAGAAAAGCACGCAGAATTATTCCGCCAACACAAAGTGGGATGGATTTCTCACCAATGTTGGTGTTGCTTATACTTATTTGTTTACAGATATTTATATCATCTATTTTTGGGATGTAGCTAGGCTTTCACTGTATAAACGCAGAAAAATATTAATCTTGCGTTGACTATATTTTATTTGATACAGGCATAGTATTCACATAGACTTAAAGCGAGTTTTATGTTGGAGAGAGTAGTGAAGTGTCAGATTCATCGATGGTGGCGACTCGTCGGATAGTGCCTTTGATTGTCGCAGTGGTGATTTTTATGGAGTTCCTAGATCTCACCATTATTAATACCGCTATTCCTAGCATTGCCAGAGACTTTGGCATAAGCCCGATTTTACTTAAATTTGCGGTAGCAAGTTACTACATTAGTCTTGCCATCTTTATTCCGATTAGTGGTTGGTGTACTGATCGCTTTGGCACAAAGAGAGTGTTTTTGTTTGCGGTGATAGTTTTCACTTTATCATCACTTGCTTGCGGCATATCAAATTCAGTGGTAATGTTGACACTTTGCCGCTTTTTGCAAGGTGTCGGTGGCGCCTTTATGACGCCTGTGGCACGGATTATTATCTTGAGATTATTCTCACGCAAAGAGCTGATCAAGGTGCAAGGGGTTATCTTCACGCCTGCGATGCTCGGTTATGTATTGGGTCCTTTTGTCGGTGGGATAATATGCGATAGTCTGAGTTGGCATTGGATCTTCTTTATTAATCTGCCAATTGGTTGTTTGGCGTTGATTGCAGGATTTATTTATATTCAGCAGCATGTCGCTAAGACGCTAAAGCGCTTTGATATTGTTGGGTTTTTAATTGCTGGTTTTGCTTTGGTGATTGTCACCTTCGGTGTCGAGATGATTGGGCATTATGATATTGTCAGTAAAGGTGTTGTTTATACAAGTATTGTGATCGGCATCGTGTTATTGCTGATACTGGTGGTGCATTGTTTGAAGAAGGTTAATCCAGTACTTGATTTGATTGTTTTTAAAGTCAAAACATTTAAAACAGCAGTGTCAATGAACGCAATATCATTTGCATTAACAGCAGGTGTTTCACTATTGCTGCCTTTGATGTATCAAGAAGGTTTTGGTTTTGACGCAGCAACCTCGGGACTTCTAACTTTACCAATCGCGGTTGGCTATTTAACCTTTAGAGGACTTGCTAATCGTATTATCTCGCGCTTTGGCTTTAAAGCTGTTTTGCAAGTAAATTTGATTTTGGCAATGATCTGGCTTATTGGTATTGCGCAGATTGAGCAGCATAGCTCGGTTATTTATATTGTGATTATTGAGTTCTTGTATGGCTCAAGCACAATTTTGATAGGTTCAGCCATTGGCGCATTAACCTATATGGATCTTAATGCGGATCAAGCAGCTAATGCAACGTCAATTGATCTCACAATTCGTCAATTTGCGGCATCGATGGGTGTGGCATTAACAGCGATTGTTCTAAGCAGTATGTTAAGTGTATTTAATTTATCCCTTTTTAGTCCAAGTGCTGAGGTGTATCACTACAGCTTTTATGCGATGCTAGTACTTTGGTTAGGAGCGTTAATCATAAGTCTTAGCTTAACTAAAGCCGATGGCATGGCGGAGCTAACAGCAGCGAGGTAATTTAAACGCGCGCAACAGCTCGTTTGAGCTTATCCATTGCCAGCTCTTCAATTTGGCGGATTCGCTCGGCAGATACATCATGCTTTGCTGCTAAATCGTGAAGGGTAAGTTTATCTTCAGCAAACCAACGCGATAAGATGATGTCTTTGCTACGTGCATCCAGCTTATCAATCGCTTCTTGTAGTTTACTTTGAACTTTTTCCTCATAGTCATCCTCAACAGCTGTCTGCTCCGGATTTCTTGATTGATCTTCCAGGTATAAAGCCGGATGAAAACTTGACTCATCGCCTGATTCTTCAACCGGTGCATCAAATGCCATATCATAGGCATTCATGCGTTTTTCCATCTCAAGGACAGTTTCAGGTTTAACACCGAGCTCTTTGGCAACACTTTGGATTTCTTCATCACTAAACCAACCAAGACGTTCTTTACTACTTCTCAAATTAAAAAACAGTTTGCGTTGCGCCTTGGTTGTTGCAATTTTAACAATACGCCAGTTTTTTAAAATATAGTCATGCATTTCAGCCTTAACCCAATGCACGGCAAAGGAAACAAGACGCACACCGACATCAGGATCAAAGCGTCGCACGGCTTTCATTAAGCCGATATTACCTTCTTGGATTAAATCAGTAATAGGTAAACCATAACCCGAAAATCCGCGTGCGACTTTAACAACAAAGCGCAAGTGTGAAAGAATCAGCTTTTGTGCCGCATCAATATCATTTTGTTGGCGTAAGCGATGCGCTAGTTCTTTTTCTTCTTCTTCGGAAAGCATCGGGATACTGCTGGCAAAGCGGATGTAGCTATCTAAGCCATCCGTATCAGAGAGTGCTGGTATTGGTAAGGTGTTTTTTTTAGGAACGAGTTCTTTACCCATATGCTGCTCATGTTGTCGATAATGCTGCAAAGTATAGCACAGATGGTGATTTGCCAAACATGTTTTAAGCGTGAAAATATTTGTCCATAGAAACAAAAAAACCGCTTAACGCGGTTTTAATGATGGCGTCCCCAAGGGGATTCGAACCCCTGTTACCGCCGTGAAAGGGCGGTGTCC
>JAHDDB010000067.1 GCA_020629575.1 Caedibacter sp.
ATAAAGCCGATAAGCATCGCACCAACGATAATAGCGACTTTAAAACCATCAAGAATATACTCGCTTAACATCTCAAAGAAAGCTTGCTTTTTATCAGCATGCAAGCTCATATCCTCAAAGCTCTGCTCTTTTGAGTAGTCATATGGGTTGATGATATGTAAAACAATAAAGGTGCTTAGCATATTTAAAATCAAAGCAGCAATGATATATTTAGAATCAAGGATTTGCATGTATGAGCCAACAATCCCCAGAGACACGGTTGACATTGCCGTGGCGGCCATCGTATACATTCTGCGCTCTGAAATCTCAGATAGAATATTCTTATAAGCAATAAAGTTTTCAGACTGTCCCAAAATCAGTGAGCTTAAGGCATTGAAAGATTCAAGTTTGCCCATGCCGTTGATTTTGGACAAAAGCCAACCACCACCACGGATAATAAGTGGCAAGACTTTAAGGTATTGCAAGATACCAATTAAAGCCGATACCAAAACAATTGGCATTAACACATTAAAGAAAAAGACGAAGTTTTCAGGTACGACCGAACCAAAGACAAACTTAGTTCCTTCCATCGCGTATTGCATGACATGATCAAACCCACTTGAAATGACGCTGATAATGTCAGCGCCAACGGCGGATTTTAATAAGAAATAAGCGACAATAATCTCAATAATAATCAGCTGAATAATAAAGCGTGCTTTAATGTTTTTACGATTCATGCTTGTGAGATATAGAATCACAGCAAGAATGATCAGTGCGAGTAAAAAGTGTAAGATTTTTAGCATCGTGTGCAGACTCCCTCTTTAGTTTCTTTTAATTTTTTGTGGTTGAATTTAGGCAAACGGGCGCATCTTAATACTTTTGAATTAAAATGTCATGTAATTTAGGAATTTCAAATTGAAGCAATTGACCAACTACGGCAAACCATTTACCATTGTCTATCATTTTGTTTTATAGATAATAACTGTTTCATGTATATCACACTTTTTATAAAAAAAGATTGCCCGTATTCGCATAGCGCACGCATTGCCTTGGAAGAAAAACGTATGAGTTTCAAGGTGGTTGAGTTAGATGAAATCATTGATAAAGAAATGATTTTAGAATTAAACCCTGAAGGAACGTTACCGATCTTAAAAGAGCGTGACTATGTCATTTATGATCCTGAGGTGGTGATGCTTTATATTGATGAGCGTTATCCGGCACCTTCACTGTTGCCAAACTATCCGGTTGAACGTGCACGTACGCGCTTGGCGATGACACGAATTGATCGTGAGTGGTATTCATTGCTTAATTTTATTTTGTGCGGTACGGATCAGAAAAAAGTTGAAGAAGCTAAAGTGGCATTGGTTGATAGCTTTAGAGCCATTGAGCCAATCTTTTCAGAGAATGAATTTTTTATGTCAGATTCAATGACGTTGGCAGATTGCTCGCTAGCGGCATTGTTGCATGCATTACCAGCGCAAGGCATTCCTTTGGATGAGTCATTAGGGGATATCACCAAATATGCTGAGCGCATTTTTGCGCGTGAGTCATTTCAACGCACCTTGCCAAAACAGGTTAAGAAAGTTTACCGTCGTCACTAGGAGTTCATCGTATGTGGGCAGATCATGCTATTAATTATTTGTTTTTCGTGCTTGAGGCAGCAACGATTGTTATTGCTATTATCATTGCCTTTGGGTTTATCTTGGCTTTGTCACTAAAGGGTAAGGCGGATAACAAAAAAGGGCAGTTGGTTGTTAAGTCATTAAATGAAGCCTACCAACAACGCCAAGAGCAGTTAGCACATGAAGTACTGAATAAATCAGCATTTAAAAAAATGCATAAGGCAAATCAAGAAAAGCTAAAGCTTGCACACAAAGCGCAACATGATGATTTGAGTAATGTTTTTGTCATTGATTTTAAGGGTGATATCAAAGCCTCGCAAAGTGAAGCCTTAGCAGAAGAAGTCAATGCTATTTTACAGATTGCCAATAAAAATGATGAAGTGGTTATCCGCTTGGAGAGCCCAGGTGGGGCTGTCAATGGCTATGGTTTAGCCGCAGCACAATTAGCGCGCATTAAAGAAGCTAATCTTAAACTAACAGCAGTGATTGATCAGGTTGCCGCCAGTGGTGGCTATATGATGGCATCAGTTGCTGATACGATTATTGCTTCACCTTTTGCCATTGTTGGCTCAATTGGTGTCGTGGCACAATTGCCAAATATTCACCGACTTCTTAGCGATAAAGGGGTTGATGTTGAGCTGCATACTGCGGGCAAATATAAGCGTACCTTGACCATGTTGGGTGAGAATACTGACGAGGGGCGCGAGAAATTCAAAGAAGAGCTTGAGGTTGTACATAAGCTTTTTAAAGAGCATATCGCTCACTTTAGACCGAACTTAGATATTGAGAAAGTAGCAACAGGTGAGTACTGGTTTGGGCAGTCTGCTTTGGAACTTAATCTAGTTGATGTACTTAAAACAAGTGATGCCTATTTATTGGATAAATACCAATCGGGATCATTAAAGTTATTTCATATCGAATACAAAACAAAAAAATCAAAACTCGCGAGTATGTGCCATAGTGCGTTGAAAGTCTTTCAACGCGTTGGACCATGAGTGTCAATAAATGTCTGATATTGATATAAGTGTTTTTCATGCTGATTTTATTGAGCAAATCAAAGCATCATTAGCGCAAAATCGTTTGGGTCACGGGATTTTATTAAATAATATTGATCATTTGCCACTTGAGTCGTTACTAACTAAACTCACGGCTGTTTTATTAGAACATGATATCGTGGATGATCTGGCGACAGCTGCGGATGTTTTTTATCTGAAAGCAGATGATGGGCAAATCAAGATTGATCAAATCAAAAATCTATTAGAAGGCATTTATCTAACAAGCCATGGCGCTAAAGCTAAGGTGATTGTCCTGTGCCCATTGGAAGCCTTAAATATATCTGCTGCCAATGCGTTATTAAAGAGCTTAGAGGAGCCGCCAGAGAATACTTATTTTGTGATGACAACTAATCAATTACAGTGGATTATGCCTACATTGCGATCGCGTGTTCAAGTGTTTGATCTGGCGTTGACATTGGCACAAAAGAAAGCGTATCTCACGCAAAAGTATCAAATGAATGATGGGGATATTGCCAAAGCATTAGCGATTAGTAAGGCAGATCTTCGAGTGATTGATCGCATTAAGACGGATAAGAGTTTCTGGCAACTACGCAAAGAGCTAATACAAGTCATTCAAGGACAGTTATCACCCTTGGCATTAAGCATTGATATCAATGTCTATTATCAGGATGCGATTTATTGGTTAACCAGTTTACTGATCGATGCTTATTATTATCGTTTGGGTTTATCACAAACCATGCCAACACAAGAGCAAAAGGCGTTATTAGATCGATTGATTAATCGCTATGATCATATTGCGTTATATGGTTTTTATCAGCGGCTATTAAAGCTTAAGGCCTATGAGGGTAAGCACTTTAATGTCAATAAACAGTTAGCTATTGAGAGTTTTTTGATAGAGTTGAGTGCTTAATTTAAGAGCAATTATTTTGGCTAAGACTAACTATTCACCCACAAGTGCTCACCGTACCCTGAGCATCAGTCGAAGCGATGCACTGAGCATTAGTCGAAGTGTGGTAAGCTTGGGAGTGTCACACTTTATAGAGGCTTCGACTTACGCTCAGCCAACTATACAATCAAAGTGGGCAGGAATATGGTTAGAGCAATTATTTTTTATGATCAATATGCTTGGCAAGAAAAATACCTTGAGCAATAACAAATACAAAAGTAATTCCAAGCATACCAAAGAGCTTAAAGTCGACCCAGATATCTGTTGAGAAATTATAAACAACAACGAGATTGATCGCGCCTAAAAACAAGAAAAACAACCCCCAGATATTATTAAGGCGTTTCCAGATTTTTTGTGGCAATTCAATGCTTTCTTCCATCAGGCGTTGAATAATTGGCTTTTTCATTAAATAGGTTGAGAAGATAAAAATCACACCAAATAGCCAATTGACAATGGTGACTTTCCATTTGATCAATGCTTCATCATGGAAGTAGACGGTAGCACCACCTAGGATTAACACCAAGACAAATGTCACAACATGCATCATCGATACTTTGCGATAGCGGATAACTTCATAGGTAAGCTGAATTGCCGTGGCGATGATGAGTGCCACCGTGGCAGTATAGATATCATACATTTTATAAACGACAAAAAAGATGATAATAGGGAAAAAGTCAAAAAGCAGTTTCTTCATATTCTCTCCAGAGAGGGTTAGTGGTACACTTAGCACAAATTTTCGCGACCAGTATAAAGTAAGAAGCTGCTATGAGCCAATACATTGAAATAAATCCTTACTCATCGAATAAGGCTGTCTTAGCAGAAATTGTTAATGCTTTAAATGATGGCAAGGTGATTGCTTATCCGACAGACTCAGGCTATGCATTAGGATGCAAGATGGGCTTGAAAAAACCATTACAGCAAATAAAAAAGATTCGTGATTTGAATGATAAACATAATTTCACAATTATTTGTCGTGATTTATCTGAGATTTCGCAATATGCCAAGGTTGATAATAGTGCTTATCGTTTACTCAAAAGAGCAACACCAGGTGGCTACACCTTTATCTTGCAGGCAACGAGTAAAGTACCGGGGTTAATGTTAAACAAAAGCAAAAAAACCGTTGGCATTCGTGTGCCAGATCATCCAGTGCCTTTGATGCTAAGTGAGGCATTAGGCGAACCACTATTAAGTACCACTTTTATCTTGCCAGATCAGGATAATGCACTTGTATATAGCGAGGACTTTGCCAATGAACCCTGTGCACAGATGATTGATTATATTCTTGAGTCGGATTATTGTGGTTATGAACCAACAACGGTTGTTGATATGACCGAAGCCCCTGTCGAAATATTGCGCGTTGGCAGTGGTGATATCAGTATATTTGAATAATTTAGGAAGAAAATGCAGGATCAATACTACAGTATTATTAATGAACAGTTATTACAGCCATTTGATTTAAGTTTGGAAAAATTAAAAGGCTTACTGAATTTATTAAGCCAAAAGCGAATTGATTTCGGTGATTTGTATTTGCAAAAGATTATCTCTGAAAGCTGGATGCTCGATGATGGCGTTGTCAAACATGGCAGTTTTGGTATCGAGCAAGGCATTGGTGTCAGGGCCGTTTTTGATGGTGAGACAGGCTTTGCTTATGCCGATGATTTGCATCTGAACACCATTGAGAAACTGATTAAAACCGCACTTTACTTATTAAAAGACAGTGCTAATCCTCATAAGGTTGAAAAACTTAACACGCCACACATTATTCGCCATTATCCAGCATTGTCCCCATTGGATAGCATGCCTGCGGAAGATAAAATTGCACTGCTTCATCAAATTGATGCTTATGCTAAATCATTAGATAGCAATATTGAGCAAGTTACCGTTTCCATTGCCTCAAATATGGAAATGGTATTGATCTTAAATACCGATGGTTTGTGTGTGATGGATGTAAGACCGTTGGTGCGTATGAATGTCAGCTTAATTATGGTTACTGATGGTAAGGCAGATCAAAAGCGCGAAAGCTTTTCAGCTGGTGGCGGTGGACGCTATGACTATCATTACTTCACTGAGCATAACTTATGGAAGTCTTATGTTGATGAAGCGTATAAGGGTGCTAAAACTAATCTTCAGGCAAAGCCTGCACCTAGTGGCAAAATGCCAGTGGTACTTGGCTCAGGTTGGCCTGCGGTACTTTTACATGAAGCAGTAGGGCATGGTTTGGAAGGCGATTTCAATCGCAAAAAGAGCTCACATTTCTCAGGAAAAATCGGGCAAAAAGTTGCCTCAGAGAAATGCACGGTAATTGATGAAGGCTGTATTGCCAATCGTCGAGGCTCACTTAATTTTGATGATGAAGGCACACCAACTCAGAAAACGGTGTTGATTGAAAATGGTATTTTAAAAGGCTATATGCATGATCGAATTTCAGCGAAAGCCTTTGGCGTATCAGTAACAGGTAATGGCAGAAGGCAATCTTATGCGCATATACCATTGCCTAGAATGACGAATACCTATATGTTGCCAGGTGAGGATACACTTGAGGATATGATCCAAAGTATTGACTATGGTATCTATGCGACTCACTTTAATGGTGGACAAGTGGATATTACTTCAGGGCAATTTGTATTTGTGATGGATCAGGCATATTTGATCAAAAATGGTAAAATTATACATCCGGTCAAGGGTGCGTCTTTGATTGGTCATGGTCCGGAAGTGATGCAAAAAATCTCGATGGTGGGTAGTGACTTTGCTTTGGATAAAGGCATTGGCGTTTGCGGCAAGGATGGACAGTCTGTGCCTGTCGGTGTTGGGCAGGCAAGCCTTAAAATCGATGAAATAACAGTTGGTGGTTGTGAATAGAAGTGTATAACCTCAGTAAATAAATACATTGTAAATGACTAATTAGCCTTGTGTTGGTTGAGCAATTCATAATGCAGATAAAATGGATGAGATAAAGAAAATGAGCAATAAAGGAAAGGCAATAAGTAGCGCTAAGAAAGCAATACTGTTGGTTAATTTAGGAACGCCTGACTCATATCAAGTCAAAGATGTGCGTAAATATCTTAAAGAATTTTTGTCTGATCGGCGTGTTATTGAAGCATCTTCATTCATTTGGCAACCCATTTTGCGTTTGTTTATTTTGCCATTTCGCTCCCCTAAAACCGCTAAGCTTTATCAAAGTATCTGGTTTGAAGATAAACAATTATCACCGTTGATGTATTACACACAAACTCAAGCACGTAAACTTGCCGATAAGCTAGATAATGAGGTGATCGTTGATTTTGCAATGCGCTATGGTGAGCCATCGATTAAAGCAAAGATTGAGGCTTTGAGTATTCAAGGTGTTACTGAAATTACTATTGTGCCACTTTATCCGCAGTACTCAGCCACAACAACGGCGTCGGTTTATGATGAGGTTTTTCGTGTGTTGCAAACAATGCGTTATCAACCTAATATTGTCGGTATTGCTCCTTATTATCAGCATCCTGCTTATATTGAGGCATTAAAAGAGAGTGTTTTAAGTTATCTGGAGACAATCGATTTCACGCCAGATGTGTTGTTATTGTCATTTCATGGTATTCCACTGGAGTGTGTACAAAAGGGTGATCCGTATCAAGCGCATTGCTTAAGAACCTTTGAGCTCCTTAAAAGTGCACTGAGTGAAACAACGCTAGATATTCAACTATCTTTCCAATCTCGCTTTGGACCCAAAGAATGGCTTAAACCATATACAACAGATGTGTTGGCAAATCTCGCCAAAGCGGGCAAAAAAAATGTGTTGGTGATAGCACCTGGCTTTGCTGCGGATTGCTTGGAAACGTTGGAGGAGTTAAAAGAGACGGAACGTGAGACATTCTTAAATGCTGGTGGTCAGCATTATGCTGTTATCCCGTGCTTGAATGATCGTGATGAGCATATTAAGATGTTGAAAAGCATTATTGGTGAGTAATATCGATGATGCTGCAAAAACCAGAAGTTCTTCTTTGGTTTCGCCAAGATTTAAGAATTATTGACAATCCAGCGCTTAATGCAGCACTCAAAAGTGGTGTGGTTTTGCCGATTTATATTCTTGATGATAATGATTCACAAGACTGGCAAATGGGGGCGGCAAGTAAAGCATGGCTTCATTATGCATTACAATCCTTAAATCAGACACTTCATCATCGACTACAGTTTTTTATAGGTGACCCTTATGAGATCATTACTGAGCTTACCAAGCGCTATGATATTAAGCAGGTATTTTGGAATCGCTTATATGCACCATGGCAAGTCTCGCGAGATAAACATATTAAAGCGCAATTGAAAGCGGACGCGATAGATGTGCATAGTTTCAATAGCAGTTTATTGTGGGAGCCGTGGGAGGTATTAAAGCATAATGGTGAACCTTACAAAGTATTTAGCGCATTTAAGCGCCAAGCACTGCAAGTCATGCCACCAAGAGCACCATTAGATGAGATTAAAGAGATACAAAACTGCTTGACTGAAGTTAAAGTAAGTAATAACAGTTTGGCGGATCTAAACTTATTACCTCAGCATGATTGGTCAGAGAGGGTATTATCACATTGGCAAATTAGTGAGAAGGCGGCACATGATTATTTAAATACCTTTGTTGAACATCATTTAAATGAGTATCAATACAATCGTAATATTCCTAGCTTAAACGCAACATCTAAGCTTGCACCGTTTTTACATTTTGGGCAAATATCGCCACACTTTATCTGGGATAGAGTGCGTTATGCAAAATGTGATAACGATAATAAGCAGACCTATTTATCAGAGATTATATGGCGCGAGTTTAATTATGCATTGCTCTATCATTATCCACAATTAATTGATCACAATTGGCAGCAAAAGTTTGATCATTATCCATGGCAAGACAATAAGCAATTATTAATATCATGGCAACAAGGGAAAACAGGTGTTCCGATTGTTGATGCGGGAATGCGAGAGCTTTGGCAAACGGGATTTATGCATAATCGTGTCAGAATGATTGTCGCTTCATTTTTGACAAAGAATTGTCATATTCATTGGCATCATGGTGCCAGATGGTTCTGGGATTGTTTATTTGATGCTGATTTGGCCAATAACAGTGCCAATTGGCAATGGGTTGCAGGAAGTGGTGCTGATGCTGCTCCTTTTTTTCGCATCTTCAATCCAGTCACTCAAGGGCAAAAGTTTGATGGTGATGGTGAGTATATTCGTCGCTATTTATCTGAATTAAGTCAACTGCCGAATAAGTATTTGTTCTCACCGTGGTTAGCATCTGAGGATGTTTTGCAAAGTGCTGGCATTAGGCTTGGTAAAGATTACCCTTATCCAGTTGTTGACCTTAAAGTCTCAAGAGAGGAGTCTTTGGCAAATTATAAAAATTTGTAGTTTTAGTATGGCGTAGCTGGGTGAGTTGGTTATTGATTTCCTATGGAGCTACCCATCTGCAAATAGAGAGATTATAATTATTGGACTTTAACCTTGGTGGCGACTAGAAAGTGAATTATTTACCACTTTTTTTGTTGGTTATTCTTTTTATTGCTGCGTCTTTGCGTAAAGTAGGGCGATTTTCAGCACCTATTTGGTTGGTGATGTTGATATGCGCCATTATTGTTGTCGCTAGTGGTAATATCTCGCTGCAGCAGGCTTGGCAGGCGATTGATTTTCCGACGATTTTCTACCTTTTTGCAGTTTTCTTTATCGGTAGCGCATTACATGATAGTAGGTTGTTGGATGTGATGTTGGTAAAGTATGTTGTGCGTCATGCGTCACAAGAGAAGTTACTATGTATTTTGTGTTTTGGCAGTGGTTTGTTATCAGCACTTTTTCTTAATGATACGATTGCGATTATTGGCGCGGGTATCGTAATAACCCTGATTAAACGCCATTCGCTTGTCAGTACGCCATATTTATATGCGCTGGCGTTTAGTATGACAATTGGCAGTATTTTTAGCCCAATTGGTAATCCGCAAAATTTGCTGATAGCTAGACATTTGAGCACTCCATTTATTGGTTTCTTTGGCTACTTATTTATTCCTAGTATGATCACGCTTTATTCTTGTTATAGACTGATTGCATTTGTATATCGCAAAGAGCTACGCCTACCGATGAGCACTAATATCTCAATGACTGAAAGTGTGTCAATAAATGTTAAAGCATTTGCCCCTATAATCATTGCCCTGATGAGCTTTATCGTACTTATTATACTCAAAGTGCTATTAACGCTCATCGCGATGCCTTTTATTTCGCTAACCTATATTGCCCTTATTGCTTGTTTGCCGATTATCATTGCTTACCAACGACGAATGGCTGTATTTAAACATCTAGACTGGACGAGTATCATCTTTTTTGTTGCTATGTTTGTTTTTATGCATGCGGTTTGGTTAACAGGGATAACGCAGAGCTTTTTAAGTACGCATCAAGCATGGCTGCTTAATCCATTAAGCCTTATTATGATTGGTTTTGTGTTAAGTCAAATGTTATCCAATGTGCCCGCGGTAATGTTGTTGCTGCCATTATTAAACCAATATGGACAGACAAGTGAGTTATTCATCGCACTTGCGGTAGGTAGCACATTGTCAGGGAATCTTAGCATGTTAGGAGCAGCTAGTAATGTCATTCTTTTTCAATCGGCTGAGCGTGTGAAAATATTTGCTTTTCGCTTTGCGTCCTTTCTTTGTATTGGTTCAATATTGAGTTTGATTTTTTTAGGGTGTTATTGGCTAATGACTTTATTTTTTACTACTGTTTAAGCGTTTTCATCGGTAGCACAAACCCGTAAGCGATTGGTTTGAATTTGCTGATAAATAAGTTAGCTGACTTGGCATTGATGGTTTTATCTTTTGGGCTGTCGATGCTTTCAGCGATTTCTTTTTCAAGTTTCTTTATTTTCATCATGGTGTCACCTCTAAAAGTTGATTGGGTCATTGTTTAAAGTAGATCAAGATTTATTTTTTTGCCATATATTGCTCGTGAATCATTCTGTGGGCGATATAAATGCTACGGAAATGTAGTTGGAATAATACCCAATGCGACATAATGAGGATAAATAGTGCTGTTAATCCTCTAGTCAAATGTAATACACTAGCCTCAGGAATAATGATTACTCCTTATGGTTGTCATCAAGCATATGAAGAAGATTAAAGTTATGTTTGTCTGTATGGGCAATATTTGTCGCTCACCAACGGCGCATGGTATCTTGCGTAAACTTGTTGCTGAGGCGCATTTAGAACCTTATTTTGAAATTGAGTCATCGGGCACACACTCTAGTCAGTGGCACAAAGGTGATGCCTCTGACCCAAGAACGATAGCAACGGCATTGAAATATGATTGTGATATTCGTGACTTGCGCTCAAGGCAGTTAGTGGCAGAAGATTTTGAGCATTATGATTATCTGATTGCCATGGATGATAAAAACCTTAAAGATATGCAGATGATTGCACAAAATATCGACATGCAAAAGGTAATGAAATTACTACAATATGCGCCCACTTTGGCAATAAATAATGTGCCAGATCCGTATTATAATGATGGGTTTGATCAGGTGTATTTGATGATTGATACGGCATGCAGACATTTACTAGAAGTATTAAAAACCGAATTAAAGCAAAGCTAAGGTAAATGGCATGTACCTTAATTATTGGGCATGAATGTATATGAATAGTTGGAGTTATGGACTTTTTCTATTTCAACACCCCGCCTCGCAAGCTCGGCACCCCTCTTACAAAGCATAGGTTTATAGGGATCTTTTTGTAAGTGGGTTTTAAAATGGTTGAGTT
>JAHDDB010000068.1 GCA_020629575.1 Caedibacter sp.
CGCTGATGATAGTGTGGCATTCGCCATGTGAAAGTAAGACATCGTCAGGCATCTCAAAAATTCCCCAGTTTTTATATAGTATATTATTCCATTACTATTTCCCTGCAGATTGAACCATCTGATTGGTGCTTATTATAAGCGGTGCGAATTGTATTGATTAATGTTTGCAGCTATTGATTGTTTTCTTATAACTGCAGAACCTTTCTAGAGAAGCGTTAATAAAAAAACAAAGATGAAGCTCCTATATCTTATAAATACGTTTTAATAATGGTGATAAGATCAGGACGATAATGCCGACAGCTAAAGCAACAAGTGCTAAATGATAAAATACATTGAAATAAGCAGCAGCTTGTTCGGTGCCATTGCCGCCAACATCGGTAAATGTTGCAATATAGCTAGCAAAGTAGTTACTAAAAGATGACTTAATACCCCATACACCGAATAATACCGCAACGACATCAACCGGTGAGACTTTGCTGATTGCGGCAAGTCCGGTTGGGCTGCAAGCCAACTCGCCCATGGTAATCAGTAGATAGCTACCAACAATCCATAGCAATGAAATAGGTGAGCCTTGCATTGCTTCATAAGCGCCGAGTGTTAAAACACCCATTGCCGCACTTGTTAGTAAAATTCCGCTACCCATTTTGGCAAATACGGTTGGGTTCCACTTTGACCAAAGTGCAGCAAAGAAAGGAGCAAGTACAATAATGAAAAATGGATTTAAAGACATCGTGCTCGCTGATGAGATTTCAAAGCCAAATAAATTAAGATCAACTAAGCGCTCAGTAAAGAGTAAGACGCTCGTGGCTTTTTGTTCAAAAAGAGCAAAGAAGATCATAATGATAAACGACATTTTGACAACCGCTAAAATCGCCAGAATATATTCTTTACCACCTTTGATTGCCTTGTAGAGTAAATATAAGCCAACGAAGCCTGCTACGATATACAGTAGTGTTGAAGTGTCTGTTGGGTGAGCAATAAAGTAAGTAAAGATAATTACGGACAGCAATGCGCCAACAATGGCTAAAATACGCGTTAGTTTAGAAGCGCTAAATTGATCTTTAGGTAATACACCTTTCTTTTGACCTAATAAAAAAACAACTAATCCCAATGCCATCCCAACAGCAGCAGCACCAAAGCCAACATGCCAACCAAAATATTTTGCGAGCATCGGTACTAAAAGAACAGCAAAGAATGAGCCAAAGTTTACTGCCATATAAAACAAAGTGTAGCCTGCATCGCGACGCTTATCACCTTTATCATATAATCGGCCGATGCTTGCTGCCATTGATGACTTAAAGAATCCAGTTCCAGCTACAACAAAGGCAAGACCAACAAAGAAGCTTGCTTCAACAGTCAATAGTAAGTGTCCGATTACAATTAGTACACAACCATATTTAACGCTCGTTGTATGACCAAGGTAAGCATCTGAGATATAGCCACCAATTACAGGTGCCATATAGACAAAGGCGACGTACGCACCATAAGTTAAATATGCGTCGGTATCACTCATGCCCCAATATTCACTGGTTAGATATAAAATAAGTAGTGCGCGCATTCCGTAATAGCTAAAGCGCTCCCATACCTCAACGCCAAATAGGTACCATAAGCCGTGTGGTTGATTTGCTGTTAGTGTTTTCAAGTATATCTCTCCTCTTTTAGAACCAATTCAGAGTGTAAGGAAAATTTACTGTAAAAGCATGTTTTTTGTTTTGTGTGTTTATTATTCTAGTCAAAATATTTTTCAAGTGATTAAAAAATTGACTATGACCATGTTCCTATCCACTTTTATTGTGTAAGCGTTGGTTGAGCATAAGTCAAAGCCTCTATGAAGTGTTGTTTTTCCAAGCTTACCCACCTCGACTAATGCTCAGTGGATCGCTTTGACTTAAGCTCAGGGTGCGGTGAGCACTTGTGAGTGAATATTTAGCCTTAGCCAGAAAATTTTAAACTTAAGTCTTGCAATTTAAAAAAGATTTGCTAATATGTCCCACAGTTGACGCGGGGTGGAGCAGCCTGGTAGCTCGTCGGGCTCATAACCCGAAGGTCGTTGGTTCGAATCCAGCCCCCGCTACCAACCTAAAAAGATTTTGAGAAATTTCGGGCCCTTATGGGCCTTTTTGTTTTGTAGATAAAAAGGACTCATAGTAGTCCTTTTTTTATACCCCAAGGAGTGTGTTGGAATGTTGGTTGATCAGTTAGAAGCGCTTATTGCGCCAGAAGTAGAGAGCCTTGGATTTATTTTATGGGGGATTGAAATGGATGCATATTCTGCAGATACCGGCAGCATGACCTTACGCATTTTTATCGATCATGAAGAAGGCATTTCAATTGATGACTGTCAAGAAGTCAGTCGTGCTGTGGGTGCAATTTTAGATGTTGAAGACCCAATCAGTGGCGCTTATGCATTGGAAGTATCTTCCCCAGGGGTGAATCGTCGTGTGTTTAATGCGCTACAGGCAAAAGCCTTGGAGGGTTTTGAGGTTAAAGTGCAATTGCATCAAGCAACAGAGGATAATCGTCGTCGTTTTAAAGGTGTGATTATCTCAGTAGACAATGATGAAGTAGTTGTTAAAACAGAAGAAGACGAAGAAATTCGCTTTGATTTTCACAATGTTGACAAAATGCGCGTTGTGCCAAAGTTTTAATCTTTAATAATGTGGATATAGGTGAAAGTTATGAGTAAAGAGTTACTACTGGTTATTGAAACCGTTGCCAATGAGAAGGAAGTCTCAAGAGATTTACTTTTTTCAGCCATGGAAGAAGCCTTGGCGATGGCAACTAAAAAGCGCTTTGAAGAAGAGGCTGAAATTGTCGTTAAGATTGATCGCAAAACGGGTGATTATGAAACATATCGTCAATGGCAAATCGTTGATGAAGATCATGAGATTGAGAATTACGCGGCTGAGTTATATGTTGATGTCGCTCAAGAGAAAGGGCATAACGTCGTCGTTGGTGATGTGCTGATGGAACCCGTTGAGTCAGTTGAGTTTGGACGAATTGCCGCGATGACCGCCAAGCAAATCATCATGCAAAAAGTGCGTGATGAAGAGCGTCGTTTAATGGTGGCAAAGTTCCGCGATAAAGTTGGCAAGATTGTTTATGGCGAAGTTAAGCGCACTACGCGTGATTTCCTTATTATTGATTTAGGTGAAGATGCTGAGGGTGTGTTGCCTAGAAAAGAGCTATTACCTAAAGAGAATTATCGTTTAAATGATAAATTACGCGCTTGTATCTTACGTATCGATGATGATGGTAAGGGACCGCAAATTATTTTGTCACGTGCTAACAAGAAAATGTTGCATGCCTTGTTGATTCTTGAGGTGCCTGAAGTTGCTGAAGAGTTGATGGATATCGTTAGCATTGCGCGTGATCCAGGTTCTCGCGCTAAAGTGGCTGTGAAGTCAAATGATAAGCGTATTGACCCTGTTGGCGCATGCGTTGGGATGCGTGGCTCACGTATTCAAGCGATCACTAATGAATTACAAGGTGAGCGTGTTGATATCGTATTATGGGATGATAATCCAGCGCAATTTGTAATGAATTCATTGGCGCCAGCTGAGGTGACGTCTATCGTGCAAGATGAAGACAGGCAAGCAATGCAGGTGGCTGTTAAAGAAGATCAATTATCACAAGCAATTGGTAAAAGTGGGCAAAATGTGCGTTTGGCAACTGCTTTAACTGGTTGGCATATTAATGTTATCTCAAGTACCGTTGCTGAGAAAGCGCAGCAAGAAGAGGAAGAGAAAAATATACAGCTGTTTATGGAGGCCTTGGATATTGATCAAGATATTGCTGAAGTATTGATCGAAGAAGGTTTTACCAGTCTTGAAGAAGTCGCTTACGTGGCGCGTGAAGAAATGCTTGAGATTGAAGGTTTTGACAATGAGATCTGTGAAGAGCTACAAGAGCGGGCTAAAACAGCGCTTATTTCACAAGCTCTAGCTGGAAACAAGCCGGCGGAAGACTTGCTGAATATGGAAGGAATGACGGCTGAGTGGGCTGAGACATTAGCGCAAAAAGATGTGATTACAATGGAAGATTTGGCTGAATTGGCCGTTGATGATTTACGCGAAATTATTTCGATCTCTGAAGATGAGGCGGCAGCTTTGATTATGACTGCGCGCGCGCCTTGGTTTGAAGAGGATAACGAGAAGTAGGAGAAATGTGATGGCAGAGATGACAGTGGCGCAACTAGCCAAACTAATTAAAATTAATGAAAGTGTACTACTTGAGAAGTTTGCACAATCAGGTGTGCATAAGAAAAGCATCAATGACTTAGTGACTGATGCCGAAAAAAACCAGCTTCTTAGTTTTATCCAAAGCGGCTCAACGGAGAAGAAATCATCAGTTACTTTGCAAAGAAAGACAACAAAACAGTTGAAAGTCGCTGGAAATCGCAAGGTTAATATTGAGGTGCGCAAAAAGAAGACGCTTGTTGCACCGGCGCTTGATGTTGCTGAAGAGCAGGTTAAGGATGACACACAGGTTGCCAAAGAGCATGAGCCGGTTGGTGTTGAACAGGTTAATGATGAGGTTCATAGTGAATCAGCAATTGAATCAGAGACGACACAAAACGCGGTTATAGCAAACGATGATGTGATAGAAGAAGTAATAACATCTGGGCAACCTCAAGCAGATCAAGAGGTAGAAGCAGTTACTGTTGATAATGTGTCTTCAGAAATAAAAGAAGTGAAAGAAGCTAAAACGCAAACTGGCAAGTCTATTCCTAAACCTAAAAAATTAGCGAAGCCAGCAAAAGCTGAAAAGAAGTCAACAACTGATGACGTAGTAGATCAAACAGCTGATAGTGGTTTTATGATTACTGAAAAATCTGCTGAAAAACCAAAAAATAATGGCTTTAAAATCACGTCAAGACCTGAGATTGTTGAAGATAAAGTAATAGACGATAACTCGGTTAATGAAGCAAAAACCACACATAAGAAAACGCTTGACAAAATAAAGCGTAGAACAAGTGAAGATGATAATAATGACTCACGCAAAGGTGCAAAAAAATCAAAATCAGCGTCAGCAAAGAAAGGTTCACGTGGACTGTATGATGATGAAGATGGTTATGGTTTTTCGCGTAAACCTTCTAAGCCTAAGAAATTGCAGTTAAACAAAGTCAAAACACAGCAATTTACTAAGCCAGTTGAAAAGGTCATGAAGCAAGTAGTGATCTTTGAAGGCATTACGGTCAATGAGTTAGCGCAAAAAATGGCAGTAAAAGCAGCTGAACTTATCAAGGTGCTATTTAAAATGGGTGTGATGGCAACGATTAATCAGCCATTAGATCAAGAAACAGCGATTTTGATTGTTGAAGAGTTAGGCCATGAATACACATTGCATCGTGATGAAACATTAGAGGAGACTGTGGTTGTTGATTCTTCAAGTCAAGAAGTGATGCCGCGTGCGCCAGTCGTGACAATTATGGGGCACGTTGATCATGGTAAAACCTCCCTCTTGGATTATATTCGTAAAACACGTATCGCTGTAGGTGAAGCTGGTGGTATTACACAGCATATTGGTGCTTATTCGGTAACAACACAAAAAGGTCAGATTACATTCTTGGATACGCCTGGACATGAAGCATTTACTGCAATGCGAGCTCGAGGTGCTGGAAGTACTGATATTGTGATTTTGGTGGTAGCTGCTGATGATGGTGTGATGCCGCAGACGAAAGAGGCAATTCAACACGCACGTGCTGCTGGCGTGCCGATTGTCGTTGCAGTGAATAAGATGGATAAACCTGAAGCCGATCCAGATCGTGTTAAAACTGAGCTTTCACAGCTTGATGTGATTTCTGAGGAATGGGGTGGAGATATAATGTTTGCTCACGTTTCAGCGAAATCAGGATTAGGTATTGATGCATTATTAGATGCTGTGTTATTGCAGGCTGAAGTATTAGAGCTTCAAGCGGTTAATAAAGGCTTAGCAAAAGGTGTTGTCATTGAATCACGCTTAGATAAAGGGCGTGGCGCTGTTGCATCCGTGTTGGTGCAAAGTGGTGAATTAAGCCAAGGTGATATCGTATTATGCGGTACGGAATATGGACGTGTTCGTGTGATGATGAGTGATCTTGGGCAAAAAATTAACACGGCAGGTCCATCAACACCTGTTGAGATTTTAGGTCTTTCGGGTGTGCCAAATGCCGGTGATGAGATGGTTGCGGTTAAAGATGAAAAAACAGCGCGCGAAGTCGCTGAATATAGATCGCAAAAGAAAAAAGATGAGCGTTTGAAGCAGCAACAAGCCAGTAAGCTATCAAGCTTATTTGATCGCATGGGTGAGTCCACAGGTGAGCGTCAAACTTTAAATGTCATTGTTAAAGCGGATGTTCAAGGCTCAGTTGAAGCGATTCGCGAATCACTGGTTAAGCTTAGTAATGATGAGATTAAGGTTGATGTGATTGCTTCAGGTATTGGTGGAATCACTATTTCTGATGTGTCATTGGCGGTTGCTTCTCAAGCAGTGCTTTTTGGCTTTAACGTTCGTGCGGATGCGACGGCCAGAAAACAAGCTGAAGCTGATGGTATTGAGTTGCGTTATTACAGCATTATTTATGATTTAATAGATGATGTGAAACAAGCGATGTCGGGGATGTTGTCGCCTGAGTTGAGAGAGCAAATCATTGGTGTTGCTGAAGTGCGTGATGTCTTTAGATCATCGAAGTTTGGTTCGATTGCTGGTTGTATGGTCATTGATGGTGTGATTAAACGTCACAACCCGATTCGCGTATTGCGTGATCAAGTGGTGATTTATGAAGGCTCTTTAGAGTCATTAAAGCGCTTTAAAGATGATGCCGTTGAAGTCAAAAAAGGCATAGAATGCGGTATTGGTGTTAAGAACTATAATGACGTTAAAGTTGGTGACCAGATCGAAGTCTTTGAAACGGTTGAAATCAAGAGAGAAATATAATTATGGCAAGTAATTCACGCGTTGAGCGTGTTGGTGATGAGATTCAAAAGATCATTGTTGCATTGCTAGCAACCAAAGTGCGTGACCCGCGCTTGCAATGGGTTTCCATTACCGGCGTTGAGGTCTCCAAAGATTTATCTTATGCCAAGGTGTTTTTCTCATCATTAAGCACGGAAACGCATCCATCACAGGTAGTGAAAGCTTTGGATTCAGCCAAAGGGTTTTTCCGTACAGCGCTTGCCAAAGAGCTGCGTTTACGTATCGCTCCGGCTTTGCGCTTTTTCTATGATGAGTCGCTAGCTTATGGTAATAAAATGAATTCATTAATTGAGAAAGCTCGTCAGGAAGACGAGAAGTTTATTCAACAGGAAGAAAATCAAAATGAGAATAATGATCACAAGGATGATGGTCATGATGAGCCGCGTGAAAGGTTGCGTTGATCGCGTATCAGCATTTGTTCTTTAGACCTAAATAAGCTATAGTGCCAAGCAGAAATATCAAGAGTACTTAAGTTCTAGAATTATGGTTCCTGTCATTGCTATAGTCGGTCGTCCGAATGTCGGTAAATCGACACTCTTTAATGCTTTAACACGCACGCGTGATGCGTTGGTTTATGATATGCCGGGGGTGACGCGTGATCGCCAGTATGGTCAAGCGGAATTTGAAGAGCAACCTTTTATTGTCATTGATACCGGTGGCTTATCCGATAATGATGTCGGTGTTGATGGATCAATGGCGGATCAATCTGTGCTTGCCATTGAAGAGGCAGATCTTGTTTATTTCGTTGTTGATGCACAAGCTGGGTTAACAGCGGGAGATCTGTATATTGCTGAGCTTCTGCGTACACGTGGTAAGCCTTCTGTATTAGTGATTAATAAAACCGATGGTATGCAGGAAGAGGTTGCCTCAGCTGATTTTTACTCACTGGGTTTTGACGCATTATTTCCCATTGCCGCGAGCCACCGCCGTGGTGTCAGTAACTTATTATCAGACACTTTATTACCTTTGTGTGATAAAGCAATTAAAGACTCTGAACATGCTGAAGGTGAAGCCAATAAGCGTGGTATTCGCTTTGCTTTAATAGGTCGTCCGAATGTTGGTAAATCAACACTAACCAATCGTATGTTAGGTGAAGATCGAGTGGTTGTCTATGATATGCCGGGTACCACGATTGACAGTGTTTATATTTCTTTTTCACGTAATGAGGAAGATTACACCATTATTGATACTGCCGGAATTCGCCGTAAGGGTAAGGTCAGAGAAACATTAGAGAAGTTCTCGGTGGTTAAAACGCTTCAAGCGATCAAAGATGCCAATGTCGTAATTGTGTTAATCGATGCTAAAGAAGGGTTAACTGATCAAGATATGCATTTGATGGGTTTTGCCTTAAATGCAGGGCGGGCGATGGTTATTGCGGTTAATAAATGGGATGGCATGAGTGTGTCAGATAGAGAAAATCTCAAAGAAGAGATTAATCGTCGCTTAGTATTTTTAAAAGATTATGTTGATATTCATTTTATATCGGCTTTGCATGGTACCAATGTTGGGCATTTGTTTGCATCATTGAAAAATGCCTATAGAAGTGCCACGAAAAAAATATCAACACCAGAGTTGACCCAAGTCTTAAAAATGGCGACGCAAGATCATGTGCCACCGATGTCGGGTAAATCAAGAATCAAACTAAAGTATGCGCATATGGGTGGGCATAATCCGCCAATTATCGTGATTCATGGCAATCAGGTAAATAATTTGCCTGCGTCATATAAACGCTATTTAGAGAAATTTTTCCGTGAGGCTTTTAATCTTGTGGGTACGCCGATTAGTTTTGAGTTTAAGCAGTCGGTTAATCCATATGAACCAACAAAACAAAAAAAATCAACACCATTGCAACGTTATAGGGATAAGCAGACGCAGAAGGAGAAAATGCAGAAAAAACGTGCGTTAAAGCAACACAAAGATTAGTTATTTTATGCAGTTAAAAGTCAGTAAACGTCACCATCTTCAAGATGTTAATATTAAACTATCAGGTGCTAAGAATGCTTTGTTACACTTGCTGTTTGCGAGTTTGCTAACTGAAGAAGCAACGACGTTTGATAATGTGCCATCCAGTTTGCGTGACTACCATGCTGTTTGTGATATCTTGCAGGCAATTGGTGGTAAGGTTGATAGAAAGGAGGGTGTGGCAATTATTATTGCTCCACAAAAAGTCAATAAAATAGAGCTCTCTAGTAATTACACGCGTCGCACACGAACATCATTGATGCTGCTTGGTGCTTTGGCTAAGAAAGTTAGTGTATTGAAAATTGGCTATCCTGGTGGATGCTCTTTTAGCGAGCAAAGACCCTTTGATATTCATCTATTAGGTTTTGAAGCATTGGGGGCAAAGGTTACACATGATGAATATCATATTGTGATTGAGCATCAAGCGGATAAATCAGTTGAGCACACACTGCGTTATCCATCGGTGGGCGCAAGTATCAACTTGATGCTATACGCTGCAACAGGAACTGCTCAGGTGAAGCTTAATAACATTGCTTTAGAGCCGGAAGTGATTGAAGTTGCAAGTTTTCTCAATTATGCCGGTGCTAAGATTAAAATTGATCACAGTGCGCGCATTATGCAGATTGACGGTGTGGAGAAGCTCTCTGGTGTGACTTTCCGTGTAATGTACGATCGTATTCAGACGATGACCTATGCGGCTTTAGCTTATTTGCATGGTTTAAATGTCTGTGTTGAAGGGGTTGACACCAAAGAGTATATTGCAAAACCGCTGGATGTTTTAAAACAAATGGGGGCGAAATGGCAGTTTGATGCTGAGCGTAGTCGTATTTGTTTTTATGGTAAAAAGAGCGTATTAACACCGGTGAACATCACGGCAATGCCTTATCCGGAATTTCCAACGGATCTGCAACCGATTTTCGCGGTGATGTGCGCTAAAGCTGATGGTGTATCTGAGATTACTGATACCGTTTATCCTGAGCGCATCAAGTATGTTGATGAGCTTAAAAAGCTGAATTTTCCGATAGATTACCAAGACAATATGATCAAAGTATTAGGCGGTATTATTGAGCCTTTGCATGCGACAAGTATGAAAAGCTATGATTTAAGAGCGGGAATGGCAGTCGTGATGGGTGCATCGTTATCCGACCAGGTGTGTACGATTACGTCAGCTGAGCAGATTTTTCGCGGCTATGAGAATCTACTGGAGAACCTTACCCACTTTATGCACATCAGCATTGATAAAGAAGAGTGACTATGTTTTCATTAAAGCCTTATAATACTTACCATATCGAGAGCTTTGCCAAGCATGTATATTTTCCGCAATCGATAGATGAAATCATTGAAATATACAAGCGCCATACAAGGGTGATTATCTTGGGTAATGGCAGTAATATCATTTTGACGCAAAGTGTGTATGAGGATGTCGCATTTATCGTGATTAAGGATCAGTTTAAAAAGATCTTTCATGTGAAAGAGGGTATTTATGCTGAAGCTGGCGTGTTGTTAAAAGAGCTCTCCTTATACGCTTATGAGCATGGTTTAAGTGGTGTTGAGACATTTTTTGATGTGCCAGCAAGCATTGGTGGAGCGATGATTATGAATACTGGCGCTTATGGCGATGAAATTTATGATCATGTGCGCTATGTTGATATTTTGGATCGTGAGAGCTTTACACAACAGCGGATTGATAAAGCGGATATCGATTATGGTTATCGCTATTCGATGTTTAAAACAGGCGCTGTGATTGTTCTTGGGGCATGTTTTGATTTATCGGCAAAACCGCAGATAGAAATTAAAGATAAAATGGATAATATCCTGTCGCAGCGCCAAGCAAAGCTACCCCCTGAGCCAAGTGCAGGAAGTGTGTTTAAACGCCCTAACTATCATATTACTGTTGGTGAGATGGTTGAAAAGATTGGCTTAAAAGGTTTTCAAATTGGTGGCGCGCAGATATCACCTAAGCACGGTGGCGTGATTATCAATACCGGTAATGCTACAGGGCAACAGATACTTCAATTAGTCGAGCATATTAAACAGGAAGTGTTAATGCATTATCAAGTGCAGCTGGAGTTAGAGCAGATCTTGGTTTAACGTGCT
>JAHDDB010000069.1 GCA_020629575.1 Caedibacter sp.
AAACCTCATATAGCTTGATTACATAAACCTCAGATAAGTTGATTACTCTCACTCAACTATCACTATTCGCACCGTACACTTAAAAGATAATATGGCATATTATCAATCAGGCGCTACTTTAGTATGGGATTCAAATCCGCAGGAAGAAGCACAAGAGACAATCACCAAAGCCACGACTTTTTATAAGGCTCTAGGGCAGTTTAATCCCAAAGCAAGTCAAGACACATGGCAAGCGCAACGCTTTGATCACATCAAAGCGATTATGATCGATCATGAGGATTCTTTTGTGCACACATTGGCAAGCTATTTTCGTAAACTGGGTGTTAAGCTTACCACCTATCGCGCGGGTGCCATTACTGCTGATGAGATCATCAAACAAAAACCTGATTTAGTGATTTACTCACCAGGCCCTGGCACACCAGATGATTTTAAGCTGCCGCAAATGATTAGAGCCATCACCAAAGCAGGCATCCCACAATTTGGCGTGTGCCTAGGCTTACAAGGCATGTTTCAAGCCTTTGGCGGCAAACTTAGCTATCTTGATAATCCACATCATGGCAAAACTTGGAAACTCACACATCACAGTGATGTTTTTAAAGGCGTACCACAACATGCTGAGGTCGCTGCTTATCACTCAATCATCGCTGATCCAGCTACCACACCAGATTGCTTGAACGTCATTGCCAGCAATGAGCATCAACATATCATGGCAATACAGCATAAAACCCATCCTGCTATTGCTGTGCAGTTTCATCCTGAATCAATATTGACTTTAAAGGATAATAGCGGAATTAAGATTGTGCAGAATGTGTTGCAGTGTTTAACAAGCACTAATCAACTGCTACTCCCATAAAATATTCTTATAACCAGCTTTTAGTTTATGGTATAGTGAGTTTTATCACTATGACAAACTATCAAATATAAAATGAGTGACTTAGTAATAAAATTTTTTCCTAATCAAGACTATGTTGTTAATTTTTTTGAAAATTATGAAGTAGCCTTTTCCGCTCCTTTTGTTTTCAATGACTGCTTTGAGTCCTACATTCTACCAAGCAAAGAAAATCGAATCATAAGCTCTGACCTGCAAATACTAGCCCAATCCAAAGAGTCTGCTTTATGCTTTTGTTGCTCTAGGCTAAACGATATAAATGAACTTGTAGGTGATCATTTTGAGCTTATGTGGGCACACTACGCATCTAGTCACTGCGGTATTGGTGTTATTTTCAAAGGAGAAAGTGCATTCTCTTACTTAGAAAAAGATGCCGTCAACGCTAGCGAAACAACCAATAACCCAATGCGCTATGCTGCTGCAAAATACTCATATTGTTATAGCGGAATAGAAATCCAATATGTCAATAGCGATCAAATAGATCATAATCCCAGCGACAACTTTAAAGAAAGTAGTCGGTTCACAAATAATGGTAGATTCGGTGAACTCGTTGCTAACCCAGTAGAGTTTAGCATAAATGCTGAAAACACCATTAACAAAAGGCAACCTGTCAATTGGTCAGCTATATTTGCCAAGAATAGCATTTGGTCATATGAGCAAGAAACCAGGTTTATTATTCAGCGAAATCCAAATTTTAAACCAGTTAGTAATACACAAAAGTTTCTGGTAAAACTCAATAAAGACTCCATAAACGGCATTGTTTTTGCCAATAGATTTTATAATGATGAAGATCTATGCTTTGCCTGCCAGATAATTAAAGCAATACTTAAAAATCCCGACACTATTAACTGGGGATTTTATCACTTAAGAAAGTCAATCAAATACAAAAAATTAGAACAAATAGACATAAGTGACTTAATTCATAAAATAGTCCAATATTACCACGCTAATACAAAAGAGCTTGAAGAAATAACTCAAGATTTAATGGCTTTTTTTAAAGAGCAGAACGAGAGTTACTTTGAGTCAACCAGTGATCCACAACATGCTTTTAAGCAAGCAAAGAGAGAGCTAGGTGCTGATGCAGTATTAAATATTTCAAACGCTCGCCAAAATATAGGATGCAGTTTAAATATTGACTCGAGCTTTAACCCAATTCCTGATTCATTACCTGAATCAACAATATCCAAAATTATTTCAGACCCTATCATCGATAAATACCCTTTAGCTTTTTTTAGAATTCTAAAGGAAATTGATCCAACGAATAAATTAACCTATGAAACCAGATCGAAAAATAAACTAGAACTCAAGAATTTTGGTATTGAACTAAGATATGCTAAAGAAGATGCAAAATGGAATACAGTTTTTACAAAAGTGCCAACTTTTCAAAACTAATACCCATTTTGCTGAATGCTTAAATTCTGCCAAACGGATAGTTATGCCCCTTTACAAATCCTCAGTCTTAAACTCGCTATACCCCTCATAATAGTAGCTAATATCGATACCTTTCATAAAGAGCACCCTATCATTTATTTGCGTGGTTAATGCTTGTTTGAGCAAAACTTTGATTTCAATATCCTTAACCACACTGCGTTCCATTGCCGATAGATACTCGTCTTTTTCTACTTGATTCCAATCAATCACATGCTGAATTTCGTTTTTTAGGATCATATCTAGCCAAATGCGTGTTGCACGACCATTGCCCTCTCTAAATGGGTGTGCAATATTCATTTCAACATATTTTTCGATAATCTCATCAAAATTGGTTTGTGGCATGTCATCGATATATTCTAATGATTGCTCAAGATACATCAAAGGTGCAAAACGAAAGTTACCTTTGGCAATATTCACCTCACGAACTTTTCCAGCAAAATCATAGATCTCTGCAAAAAGATAAGCATGGATGTATGATAATCCCGCGAACTTGCCAACTTCAACTTGATCAATATCACCACTGATAAATAACTGTTTGGCCTTCTGCTTACTTATTTTCTCTTCTGCTTTAGCCAATTCTAATTGATTGGTGATATTCAATTTATTTGCCTTATTTGACAAAATCATTTTTGAATTTCTCCAAGTTAATCACCTCAGTCTAAGCATCCTGTTAAACTATTTTCCCTATAAGATAACTTAAATCTTTACCATTAAGAATACTTGCTACAGACAGCATTTTTTTGCCTGGGAATTGTAACGAACCAATATTGACAATACCATCTTGTGCCTGAATTTTAAGTCCCTCTTTATCTACGCCAATAATAGTGCCCACCGCCGAATTTGACATCTGATGCATAATATCAATATCAGCAAACTTGACTGCTTCGTTGTCAATCATCATATAAGCACTTGGCCAAGGACTAAAGGCACGAACTTTGCAATCAATTACGTGACAAGGATTATTAAAGTTAATCAACCCTTCTTCTTTAGTCAGCTTATGAGCATAGGTCGCACCCTCAGGCTGCACTTGTGGGTTTAATGTATGCTCTGCCATTTCTTTAAGCACAGTGCAAACAGCAGGGACTGATAACTCTGCCAAGCGATTATGTAAGCTCAAACTAGTGTCATCAGCCAAAATAGGCGTTTCTAGCACATGTAAGATATCACCAGTATCTAAACCTTCATCCATCTTCATAATGGTAATACCACTCTTCTTGTCCCCTGCTTCAATCGCGCGCTGAATGGGCGCGGCACCTCGCCATTTTGGTAAAAGCGATACATGAATATTAATGCATCCCTGCTTAGGGGTTTCCAGCACCACCTTTGGCAATAATAAGCCATAAGCAATTACCATCATCACATCGGCATTTAAATCCGCTAGTTGCTTAATTGCCTCTGGCTCTTTTTTGAATGACAGCGGTTGAAATACAGGGATTTCATGCGCCAAAGCGCAAGTTTTAACTGGTGAGTATTCCAATTTCTTACCGCGCCCTTTGGCACGATCTGGTTGCGTGAAAACGCCAACAATATTGTAATTTTCTTCAAGTAAGGCACTTAGTACATGTGCGGAGATATCTGGCGTGCCAGCAAAGACGATACGCAACGATTTAGGATTATTTGACATATATTTTGAAAAGGCTCAATAAGATTAATGATAAGCGTAAGCGTAAAGGTTAGCACCATCCAACGGTCCAGTATTACCCGAAGCCACACAATTGCCAATCACTTTGGTCGCACCATACTGCGCTGCTACTTCTTTGGCTTTTTGCACATTTTGCTCACACGCTGCTTGGATTTCTTTTTTGCTGGTATAATGCGTATCAACGCGGATAATACCAATTGGAGATTCATTAAGCCCGTTAACCACAGGTACCGCCTTTCTTAAATTCATATCTTCTGAGGCATAAAACTGCACATTCTGAAGCTTCACCGGCGAGTAGATTTCTTTGGTTTGCGGCAAATACACTGCATGCGCTTCGTATTTTGTTTTAGGGACAATCGCCCAAAAAAAGCCAATCACGGCAATTAAAATCCCTGCATAAATAATATTTTGTTGAAAACGACTCATAGCAATCAATAAATCAATACTCTAGGTTTTAGTTAGCGGGTATCATAGCACAGTCAGCTTATGATAAGCTATACCACTTACTGCGCTATTTGCCTGCCAATGCGCGAATCACTAAAAAGATTAAAAATGGTGCACCAATTAAAGCAGTAATTACACCAACAGGAATAATCATTGGATAAAGCAAAGTTTGTGATAAAAACTGGCTTATTAGCATTAAAATCGCACCACACAAAAAGCTGCTTGTCAGCAAATACTTCATTTTATTCGTGCCAATACACATTCTGGCAATATGGGGTGCAACAAGCCCTAAAAAGGCAATAGGACCGGCAACTGAGACAATGGCAGCAATTAAGAATGCCAATAATACAACCAATTGAATCAGTAATCTTTTGACATCAAGCCCCATCATCATTGCTTCAGATTCACCCAAACTCAATAAATCAAATGCCTGATGTCTATAATAGGCAAAACTGCAAAATACCAAGGTAATAACAGTTAATAATATCACCTGTTGCCACGTTATGTTGACAAAGCCGCCAAACTGCCACAAGGTGATTTGCTGCAAAGTTTGCGCTTGGCTAAAACTCATAATTAATGCCGTTAACGCGCTAAAAATCGCTGAAACACCAACACCAAGCAAAATCACTATGGCGATATTAGCAAGGCGATCTTGGAAGCTAATCACCAACAAAAACACAATAAGCACAATAAATGCACCAAACACACACGCAAGGAAAAAAAGCAAATACGAATAATGTGTCAATGTCACAAAATAAGCAGGCAAGATAAATAACAGCATCAACCCAACAAATTGACTTCCCGAGGAGACGCCTAAAATACTGGCATCAGCTAAGGGATTACGCAATACCAATTGCAAAATAGCGCCACTGACACCCAAGCCACCACCCACAAGCGTTGCTGCAACCCAAATAATTAACTGATATTGCCAAAACAACTGACTCGCCAACGAACTATTTAAACGCACATTATGACGATAAGATAGTGAGCTTACGATAACAAACAGTACGAGCAACAATAAGCCCAACATGATATTAAAGCCAACAACTCTACTTGCCTGTTTCATTTTTTTGTTTTTCTCATTTTATTTATCTGTGTTTGCATCTTTTTCGCCCTTTCATCATAATTTACCACCTAAAGGCATAATTAGCCTTGCCAATTATCATGATATTCGTTATAAAATCGATATATTTTAACGATGCAATAATGCATTTGCGCTACCATTATTGGTAAAGTGCGACAAAATAACAAGGGAAACAAAATGCCGGCAGCTTTTCAAATCAAGGGAAGTCTCTTTACGTTGAGCGTATTACAGATATTGAGCACAGATCTTGAAGATATTGAAAAACAAATCACGACCAAGATAAAGCAAGCGCCGCAATTCTTTAATAACACCCCGATGGTCATTGAGTTAACTGCTTTAACAAGCGGGCTCACAATCGAATTTATCGAAAGCTTAACTGAAATGTTAAGAAAACACACACTACTTACCGTAGGCTTTAGATTACCCGATCAGACGCTAACCGACGCCTTACAAGCGAAAGGGTTTCCAATCTTCAAAGAAGGTAAAAACATTCCCGCGCCGACAGTTTCCGTTAATAAGGTTTCAACGTCACAACACAAAATTATCAGCTCACGCGTGCGCTCAGGTCAGCAAGTGATCTCACAAAATGGTGATTTGATTATTTTATCGTCCGTAAGCTCAGGCGCTGAACTGTTAGCCAGTGGCAATATTCATGTATATGGCACATTACGTGGACGTGCCATTGCTGGATTAGATGGTGATACCAATGCGCGCATTTTTTGTCACAAATTAGAAGCAGATCTTGTATCAATTGCTGGCCAGTATAAAATTTTTGAAGAGCCTGTTGAGCCGCTTGGAAATGACAATAATGGCTATCAAATACAGCTAAAAGACGGTACAATCATGATCAGCCAAATTTAGGCTCCCCCATTTTTTAAGAAAATAACAATTGAATCAAGGATTAAATACTGTGAGCACAGATTCCAAACAAACCAAACAAAATGCCAAGCCGCGCGCCACAACCGTGGTCATCACCTCAGGTAAAGGTGGTGTTGGCAAAACTACAACAAGTGCCGCGATATCATTAGCATTGGCCATGAAGGGCTTTAAAACCGTTGTTATTGATTTTGATGTCGGTCTTAGAAATCTTGATCTTGTCATGGGCTGCGAACGCCGCGTTGTCTATGATCTAATCAGCCTTATCAATAAAGAAGCGAATATCAATCAAACATTGATTAAAGATAAGCGCTCTGAGAACCTTTATATTCTACCTGCGTCACAAACGCGCGATAAAGATGCGTTAACCGAAGCTGGCTTAGAAGGCATTATGCAAGAACTCAAAGAGAGTTTTGACTATATCATTTGTGACTCTCCTGCAGGTATTGAAAAAGGCGCATTAATGGCAATGCTTCATGCTGATAAAGCGATTGTTGTTACCAATCCAGAGGTTTCCTCTGTTCGCGACTCAGACCGCATTATTGGTGTGCTATCCAGTAAAACACGTAAAGCCAAAGAAAATGGTCAAGCCGTTGATACTAAGCTTTTGATCACACGCTATGACCCAACACGTGTTTTACAAGGTGAAATGTTGTCTCTTGATGATGTCAAAGATGTATTATCTATCCCATTATTAGGTGTTATTCCAGAATCCAAAATGGTATTACAAGCATCAAACTCAGGCGTGCCCGTAACCGCTTATCAAGACAGTGAAGCCGGTCAAGCTTATATTGATGCTGTTGAGCGCTTTTTAGGTCATGATAAACCTCTACGCTTTATCACCGCAGAAAAACCTAGTCTTTTAAAGCGACTATTTGGAGGAAAGTAACATGGGATTGTTTAATTTTTTTAAAAAGCCTGTCGCGAAAAATAGCGCGCACATTGCTAAAGAACGCCTACAGATCATCGTATCACATCAGAGAAATGAAGCTCACTCTGGCATTAAAAAACCAGACTTTATCAATAAGTTGCAAGATGACATTCTTGAAGTTGTCAAAAAATACGTCCACATTGGGCATAATGACATTAAAATTGACATCGATAGCCAAGGTGACAGATCCGTTCTTGAGCTTAATGTCACCATTCCTGAAGAGTCAAACCAAGCCAAGAAAGCATTAAACGCCTAATGTCTCACGATCACCTTGCTGTAAGTTTTGATAAAGTCGCCTTTTTCCGCGGTGAAAAGTGCATTTATAAAAACCTAACATGCAGCATCCCCAAGGGAAAAATCACCGCAATATTAGGTCCATCAGGCACTGGCAAAACCACCCTTTTGCACCTAATTGGTAGACTAATAAAAGCTAAAAGCGGTGATATTCGTGTACTTGATCACAAGCTTAATTCATTAGATAAGAAAGCATTACTCGATTTACGTAAGAAAATGGGGGCTTTATTCCAATCAGGCGCCCTTTTCACACAATTATCAGTATTTGATAACGTTGCCTTCCCTTTGCGTCAAAACAGTAACCTAAGTGAACGCCTCATTCATAACTTAGTATTAATGAAGCTGCAATCTGTTGGCCTGCGCGGCACAGCCGACATGTTGCCTAGTGAGCTATCAGGCGGCATGGCTCGACGCGTAGCCCTTGCCCGCGCCATTGCATTAGACCCTGATCTTATGCTTTATGATGAACCATTTACCGGTCAAGATCCTATTTCTTTAAAGGTAATTTTAACCTTAATCAAAGCACTTAATGACGCACTACATATGACATCCGTAATTGTCTCTCACGATATCGATGAGGTAATGAGCATTGCAGATCATGTCATTATCATTGCCAATCAACAAGTGATGCTTGAAGGATCACCTGAATTTATTAAAAACAGTAAAGATCCATTTGTTTCACAGTTTCTATCCGGTAGCGCAGACGGTCCTGTAGCATTTGATTATCCTGCGCCTAACTTCTTAAGCACATTGCAATAAATGAGGAAGTGATTCATGCTAAAAATAATCCAAGTGCTTGGTCGCAACACCTTAAATACAATAACTAATCTCGGTGAGTCTATATTACTGGCATTTGAGATGACGTTTGGTCGCTGCAATCCACGTAGCATTATTACGCAAACCTATCACGTTGGCATCAACTCGGTTTTGATCATTCTGGTTTCAGGTTTATTCATTGGTTTTGTCTTAGCACTACAAGGCTTTTATACACTTGCTAAATTTAGTGCTGAATCAGCATTAGGCCCAATGGTTGCCTTAAGTATTATTCGTGAGCTTGGACCTGTCGTTACTGCTTTATTATTTGCTGGACGCGCAGGCAGCGCACTAACCTCTGAAGTGGGATTAATGAAAGCCACTGAACAACTTGCCAGCCTTAATATGATGGGCGTTGACCCCGTGCGTTTTATCTTAGCACCCAGATTCTGGGCATGTGTTTTAAGTGTGCCTATTTTAAATTTGTTTTTCTCAACCATATCCATTTGGGGTGGATATCTTATTGGTGTCAAACTATTGGGTCTTTTTAGTGGTACATTCTGGGGAAACATGCAAGCTTCAGTATTATTTTATGATGATGTGATGAATGGTATTTTAAAAAGCTTGGTATTTGGTATTGCCGTGGCGATTGTCTCGCTTTATCAAGGCTATAATTGTCGCGCCAATTCGGCAGGTATTGCCCAAGCAACAACAAAGACCGTTGTCTATTCCTCTTTAGCAATTTTAGGTCTAGACTTTCTAATGACCGCCTTAATGTTCAAAGGAGTTTAAAATGTATAAGAAATCTTACGAGCTATTAGTAGGTGTTTTTGTCCTTCTTGGCATTGCTGCACTTATTTTTATGGCGTTAAAAGTCAGTGGACTATCACTTTCTGGCTTTGATAATAGCTCTTATCAAGTCAAAGCGCAGTTTCAAAACATTGGCAGCTTACGCCCAGGTGCTGCAGTACGCATTGCTGGTGTTGAAATCGGCAAAGTAAACAGTATCACGTTAACACCAAATTATAATGGTTTTATTGCTGATGTGACTTTAAACATCAATAAACGCTATAACAATATACCAAGCAGCTATGGTGCAGCTATTGATACAAGCGGCATTTTAGGTGATAGTTTTATTGCCTTGCACCCATCCAATATGGACATACCTGGGTTATATAACAGTAAATACTTAGCAAATGGTAGCACGATAGAGTTGTCAAACACCTCTTCAGCCATTAACCTAAACTCACTTATCAATACCTTTGTATCAGGTTCTGGAGACAAAAAATGATCCACAAAACCAAGAAAATAATAACCTTTGCAAGCGCCACTTTAATGCTTGGCAGCATGCCACTAAACTTTGCAACTGCAAGCACAAAACCGGCAGCCAAGATTAGCAATGCTTCAACAAAAACTGATCCGGTCACATTGTTGCAACAATCCATTGTTGAAACACAAAAAACGCTAATTAAATCAAAAAATGAATTAAGTAAAAACCCCAAAGAACTTATCCAATTAATTGACACGCATGTGATGCCACTTTTAGCGACAAATATTATCGCTCAACTATTGGTTGGTAAGGAGCGTTGGCAAACTGCTGATAAAAAAGAACACCGACAATTTATCGCTGAAATTACACAAATGTTAGCTTACTCATATGCTGAGAATATTGCTCAAGCGGGTAATTATGATATTCAAATATTTCCTTTCAGTAATAACTCATGGCAAGGGCAACGTCTTATTGTAGTAACTGGCAAAATCATTAATTTGCAAAACCAATCCTCTTCTGACTTGAGTATTAAAATGTTAAATGAAGCAGGAAAAGATGCTGTAGCTAAGTGGAAAATCTATGATCTAGCGGTTGCTGGGGTCAGCATATTAGACAACTTCAGAGCACAGTTTAAAAACTATAAAACCCTTAAAGATATTAACCTTGCCATTGAGAAAAAGAACAATGAGCTTATCAATAAAAAATCCAAATAGTTTTGCCCTACAAGGTAACCTTAATTTTAGCAATGCTTCAAGCATTGAGAAAGAGCTAGGTCATGCGCTTGAATCCGTAACATCAACACTAGAAATTGATCTTAATGATACTCAAGAGATTGACAGCGCTGGCATCTCCCTTCTTATGCATATCATCCATCACTGTCAAAATAATAACATTGATCTGCGACTTATGGGTCTCGTTTCAGAAAATGCTAAATCATTGATTAACATCCACGGTTTGGATAACCTATTTTCACCTTTTATTAAACAGTAACAAATAAGAGATTATAAATCATGAATACAATCGAATTAAAAACCTTAATCGAAACCAAACTAGGAGCTAACACCACCGCATTAATCAAAAGCGATGATAATGTACACTTTAATGCAACGATTATCAGTGATGTTTTTAATGGGGTTTTAAGTAAAGTCAAACAACAACAGATGGTTTATGCCGCAATCAATGAGCACATTGCTTCAGGTGAGCTACATGCTATCGCTATGAAAACATATACACCTGAAAAATGGCAAGCATTAGCTAAGTAAACTTAATAATTGGAGTATCACAATGTCAACAACCGCTTGGTCAATACCGATTATTGTGATGATGATTCTTACCATCATCAGTGTTTTTATTACCCTATTTAGTCG
>JAHDDB010000001.1:0-1812 GCA_020629575.1 Caedibacter sp.
TGCGCGTACTTATAAAGCTTTTATCTGACTCAAACACCGCATTATCGTGAATATTAACATCACGCTTATTGAATATTTTTTGAAAAATACACAATAAATCTTTCTTTGATATGCGCCGATTATTGCCTAGATGAATTAAACCATTAAGTGATAGCTGATTCAGCATTAAGAAATGAATGAACTTGGCAAGCTCCAAAGTAGTAACACCCGACCAGATTGCCTTGGTAAAACCTTGGATATCTCCTTTTTGCTGCATAAACCAATGTAATAACCCAACACCGTGCACTTTTATCTCAGGGCCAATGATCGACGTGCGAATGGTTAAGTTGCGACCATTAACAACCTCACCTAAAGCCTTCGAGCGACCATAAAAGTTTGTTTCATTAGGGATATCAACCTCTGTATATCCTCCTTTTCTACCATCAAACACACAATCTGTGGATATGTGGACAAGCTTATAATTAAGTGCATTAGAAAGTCTATCTAAGAAATGCGGAAAGTAAGCGTTAACATATATTGCGTTATCTGGGTGATTTTGTGCGTCTTGCACAAGCACACCAACACAGTTAATCACATAGTTTGGTGCAATGTTTTCAATCAGTTTTTCTAACTTTTCGCGCGCATAGACATCAAGCTGAAAATGATGTGATTCATTTTTAGATGTTCTTGAGGCAGTAAATAATTCATAACTAGCAGTCTCTCTTAGGTATTGCACAAGCAAATGCCCAAGCATACCATCAGCACCGATCACCAAAACCTTTATCATACGCTTTTCCTCCATGTAGTACGATTAATATAATCGGTATAGCTTTGGATAATACGCACCATTTTGGTGGAAACATTTGGTGCATCATAGTCTGCTACAACTCTTGTTGCACCGTATTGCGCATATTGCGATGTAATAATTTCAACAGACTGCAGCACTCTTTCTTTTCTTAGACCAGACATAATCAAAACACCTTCATCCATTCCTTCAGGACGCTCATGCGCATTGCGAATTGTAATAGCAGGGAATCCTAATAAGGACGCTTCCTCAGCTATTGTGCCACTGTCCGAAATGGTACAAAATGCATGTTGTTGTAGTTTAATGTAATCAAAAAATCCTAGCGGCTTCATAATTTCAACCAATGGGTTTAATACTTGAGCCTCAAGCGCTTGTATTTTTTTCATTGTCCTAGGGTGTGTTGAAAAAACAATCCGTTTACCATAGAAGTCACCTAAAGCATTTAACGTCTCGATTAAATGCTGAAAGTTTACGTCTGAGTCGATATTTTCCTCGCGGTGCGCACTTAATACAAAGTAGTCCTTGTCAGTTAATGATAAACGATCTAATACTTTGCTCTTAGCAATATCCGCCTGATGAAATTGCAATACTTCCTGCATACAAGAACCCGATTTAATAATGGTTTCAGGTTTAATACCTTCATTCATTAAATATCTTCGCGCATGCTCGGTTAAAGGCAAATTAATATCACTTAGGTGATCAACGATCTTACGATTTAACTCTTCAGGCACACGCTCATCAAAGCAGCGATTTCCCGCTTCCATATGAAATACCGGAATCTTGCGGCGCTTTGCAGCAATAACCGATAAACAACTATTGGTGTCACCATAGAGCAAAATGGCTTCCGGTTTCACTTTAGCAATCACTTCATCAGCTTTAAAGATAATATTACCTATGGTTTGTGCGGTACTCTCGCCTACCGCATCTAAAAAGAAATCGGGTTTTTTAATCCCCATTTCATTAAAAAATATTTCATTCAACTCATAATCAAAATTTTGCCCCGTGTGCACCAAAACATGATCCATCTG
>JAHDDB010000001.1:1912-14497 GCA_020629575.1 Caedibacter sp.
ATCACTTTACAACTCCTAGACTTTGTAAATCTTCTTGAATCTCGCGCAAACTAAATAGCAAATCGATAAGCTCTTTTTCATTCAAGCGATGTGTATTGTGCGAATGATACTCATCAGCTTGTGTCACCACCTCAGCACCTTCCTCAAAATAGACATCGTAGTTGAGATCTCGCCCATCCGCAGGGATTTGATAATACTCGCCCAAATCTCTTGCTTTGACCATTTCCTCTCGTGTTAACAAAGTTTCATAGAGCTTCTCACCGTGGCGCGTGCCTATAATCTTGATCTGATGCTCTGGCGCATTAAGTAGTTTTCTTAGTGTTTTTGCTAACAACTCTATGGTTGCAGCTGGTGCTTTCTGCACAAAAATATCACCATTATGACCATTATTAAACGCAAATAAAACCAGCTCCACCGCCTGATCAAGACTCATCATAAAACGTGTCATTTGCGGATCGGTGATTGAAATTGGTTTATTATTTTTAATTTGATCAATAAACAATGGTATTACTGAACCACGCGATGCCATTACATTACCATAGCGCGTACAACAAATCGTCGTAACCGTATCATCAAGATTGCGTGATTTAGCCACAGCGACTTTCTCCATCAATGCCTTGGACATTCCCATTGCATTAATTGGATAAACCGCTTTATCTGTGCTCAATACAATGACCTTTTTGACCTTGTTTTCAATCGCGATATTTAATACATTCTCAGTACCCAATACATTTGTCTGCACTGCTTGAATCGGGTAAAACTCACAGGAAGGCACTTGCTTTAATGCCGCAGCATGAAATACATAATCCACGCCATGCATCGCATCACGAATGGAGTTAATATCTCGCACATCGCCCAAATAAAATTTTAACTTCGGTGAATTATATGCTTTACGCATATCATCTTGCTTTTTTTCATCACGTGAGAAAATACGAATTTCAGCAACTTCAGTTGCCAAAAAACGTCTGAGCACGGCATTACCAAAAGATCCTGTGCCCCCTGTGATGAGTAGTGTTTTGTTTTTAAACATGCTTATCTTCTCTAAATTGTTGGATTACTTCTGAAAATAATTTCTTATTATCACATACATCTTGCGTATTGGGGATATTGTGCGTTGCGTAACTATATACTTCGGTTCTTAACTGTATCTTTTGATCACGAGATAATAATGCTATGCCATCAATAGATGCCAACCATTTTTCCCTATCCTGCAAACCACAGATAACGCCAACATCATGACCCTCAAGCTCGCTCCAAGGAGTCTGATCTGATGTAATAACAAAGGTTCCTGCCATTAATGATTCAGCAATAACATGCCCATAATTTTCGCCTTTGGTTGGAAATATAAATGCATCATATTTATTAAACGTAGACTGAACATCTTGAGGTAATAGTTCCCCTTGATATTTAATGCTTATATTCTTAGGCATTGCAGCTATCAACCTACAACATTCTAACCAATATTTCTTATCTTCGATGGGTCCATAAATATCGAGTGTTAGTTTTTTTTGACTTTTTTGAAGAATTTCTAAAACAAATTCCAAGTTTTTCATCGGCGAAATACGTGAGATAAACACAAGTCGCGCGTCACTCTCCTTTATTTCCAACACCTCATACGCTTGATTAAATGGTTGCTGCAAACTTGGTAAATCCATTGCCACATGGATTCTTTGCTGGTTCACCGTAAAAATTTTTTCAATATTGTTTTGCTCCAATACACTTGAAGCATGCCAGTCAATCCCTCCATACAACCTCAAGCATTTTGCCAAAGTAATGTAAGCACGTTTTTTAAAAGACTTTAAAGTCAAAGCACCCGATGAAAACTCACCCCTTGGAGCTAATAGCAATGCCAACTTTTGCCTAATAAAACCAATCTTCATGGCCATAACAATTTTTATTGAAAAGTGAAAGTCAAAAAAGCTATTAAGATAGATAAGATCTGGAGATACTTCTTTAATGATCTGCCTGAAATTACTAATACTTGCCTGCTCTGTACGAAGATACCGAATATTAGCATTGTCAGATGTAATCCATTGGTTTGTCGGCAGATCAAATTCACATTTATTTGAATCGCCAATGTCAAAATTTGAAGTCACGATATAGAACTCATATTTCCCTTTTAGGTAAGCCATCATATTTGAGATGGTCACTATTGGACCGCCAGCTTTATACGCAGGAGAGAAATATTTTAAGAAAATTAAGATTTTCATTTAAATTCCTTAAGCAAATTAGTTCACACAATTATAAAAACGGCATATTGCAAATACTAATAAGCAAGGATGTCACGCCAATGTTTAATATTCAAAATATATCCTAGTTTATTTTTTTTAAAAGCATATTTCATCAATATCTTTTTCTCACCTGCATTTAAATTATCAAGCGTTTTTAATTTCATAAACTGTTTTTTCAAATCCACACGATAAGCCTGAAAAAATGCTTTCGTAATTACTTTAGTATCTAAATGCATTTTTTGAAGCTTTGTTCGAGAAAATGAGGTTGCCAAATAACGATATTTAAATAATACCTCATCGACATTGATAAATTGATAGCCACGTTGATACATCTCTATCCACAACACAAGATCCTCTACTGATTGATAGTTTGGATTTAAGCCATAACTTAATGCGTCATTAACATATTTTTGTCTTCGGAACATCACACTACCATGACAAAACGGTGTGGTAAAAAGCATATAAAAGGCAAACATATCTGGCAACACGGGATACATCAAGCTACGTATACTTTTGCCTGAGGCATCTATCATCAATGCATGACAGCCACAAATATCAGCTTGTGTTTGCTCAAGTGCCATTATTTGCCGAGAAAAACGCTCTGGTAATGAGATATCATCTGCATCCATTCTGGCAATATAATCTCCTTTTGCTAATGCAATGCCTTCATTTAACGTTGCAACAAGTCCTTTATTCTCACGTGATATCACTTTAATGCGTTGATCAATTGCCGCATATCGTTGAATTATCTCAAGACTTCTATCTTTTGAACCATCATCAATAATAATAAACTCAAAATTTACATAAGTCTGATGAAGAACACTTTCAATAGCCTCGTTTAAATACTCTCCGCCATTATAAACTGGCATAACAACAGAAATTAGTTTATGCATATCATTTGAGCTCATCACATTTTTATCCAAGTTTGCGGAATAATATCATCAACACACGCCTTATCATCGTTAAGCCATTTTTTCGGTGCAATAACTATTTTGGATACATGATCATTTAACCAAGCACCCCACCAGCTAAATGAACTATTGGCAATAATATTATGCTGACACAGGCTCATCATCTGCATATCTTGATAGCTCATATCTTCTGTATTCCAATCCACTATACACATATTATCCATGTGAAATTGCTGTTGACACCAATTAGGGTCATCTGAGAAAAATATAAAATATGGATTATCAACGTGATGACTCATGTGTGCAATTGCTTTTTGATAGTAATCCAATGTACAGATTCCCTCATACAGCGGATGATTAACATAATCTCCTCGGCGCACATGCACTGCAATGAGATTGTAGTTTGCTAATTCGGATAATTTTTCAGCATTTTTTTCTGCCAATTGAGGGAAGCAAAACGTCTGTCTTAAAATCTCTTTTACATCTATAAAGTATTTCTCAGACTGCCAGTATCCTCTTAAAAAGACATTACCATAGTCTTGCAAGTATCTTGGTGAAAAGCCTAATCCTTTTTCAATAACGACTTGTTTATATTTATGAAACCACTTAAAAGCCAAACGACGAAATAATTTATTCTTACCAAACATCGCTTTTTGTTGCTCTATGCTAATCAGTTCAGGCTTTACCGCAAATAGTTGTGCCAACTCATAACCGTTGTGTAAAGCGTAGTTATAATGCTTAAATTGGTTTATATCACAAAAAACATCTTCATATTTATGCTTTAATGCTAAATAAAAAGCATATTGAAACATTTGATTTCCCAAGCCACCTCTAATCTCAACAACCTTCATAATTCACATTTCTCATTTGATATAACTTTATATATTTTTTAGCATAACAGACATACATAACGATCGTTATGCATACAATAACAGCACCAGCAAAGATAACTTTATAAGACATCTCATTAATCCAATATTGCCCGATAAAACTCAACAGCAACACGCTTAATAACAGTAGAATCAAACTCAAGGTTTGCCTTATATTTATTTTAAGATGGCTTTTATACTTACGATTCACATAATAACTACACCATACTAGCGTTGTTGCACCATTAGCAATGGCACTTCCTATAAACACACCAGCAATCCCCACATGCCAAACCAATATGATAGACAACACTAAATTTAAAGCCGCTTCTAGTAGTGTTAATTTAAACAACGAACGTGCCTCTCCCATAGCTGCCATTATCGAATAGGGTGCAAGTGAAATCATGAGCATGCCAAAATAAAGTGATAATGCCAGACTTGTTAAATTGCCTGCATATAACCCGTCATTTGCCAGCCAAATCGTCAAAATTTTCTCCGAAAAAATTGGAATAATAACTGCAAAAAGCAACGCAATAAACCCTAAGCTCATAACGATAGCATTACTAATTAACTCCAGTTTTTGCTTTACCTCTTTATTTATCGGGTCTTGTGTTAAAAACTGTGGGTATAACGGATTAATCACATTCATTAATTGAGCTACAACAACTAGCGATAAAGTCAAAAAAGTTGCCATGATAGAATATTTTGAAACCATATTTAATCCCAAAATATGTGAAATAACAATCGCATCCGTATTCATGATAATCACACCAGCAAGACCATTTAGCCAGAACCCCCCCCCTTTTGTCAGTACGTTACGTGCGGATACATGTGCATTATTTTCTGCCGATCCCATCGCATGCTCAACTGGTAAATTACGGTAATTTCTTCTTAGATAGTAGAAGTAAGCAATTCCTGCCAAAAGCATTAAAGTAACGGTAACAACAGCATAATCCACCATACTCAACCCCATAAAGCTCACCAGTAATAGTGCCGCCACATTCCCAATGTAGCGAATAGCATCAACTATTTTCACTTGATAAGACAAATTTGAGAAGATCAATATTTGACTAAATACAGTAAACGGAATATAGATAATAAATCCAATCAAATTAATAAGCACAAACCAAAAGGCAAGTGGAAAGATTTCCGTTGGAATTTCTCCTAAAATATCAATCCACTTAGGGCTAAATAGGCTAACAACTAAGACTATTAACAGAAATAGAATACTAAGTATCACTGTCAATCCAAATGCTATTTTTGCTAAGCGCAACTTTTCAAGCTTAGACTTTAGCTGAGCATGCATAGTAGCGGCTGCCCACGGAATGCCAAAATTAGCAAGCGTAAGATAAGCAAACAATGATGTAACTAAGGCAAATAAACCATATTTCTCAGTGCCAAAATAATTGACTGCCACTCGAGTAATAATCAGCATCGAAACTGCTTGGATAACCACAGATAAATAGCTTGTAAATATATTAACTTTTAATCTAAACATAACTAAAAGTCATTTATAATGTTATCAACAATTGTTTGAGAAAAATAATCGGCACTAAATGGATAGACCTTTTCACTATTCAAATAATTCTCAATACTTTGCAAATACCCCAAGTAATCATCATCTGACATATTAATTATAAACGCATATAAATCTTGGTAGCTTTTAAAGTTTCTTTTATCGATAAAACAAGTCGCTGGAATATGCTCGGAAACATTATCCGCCCCCCAATAAACGGGAACACAACCGGCAAAAAAGCAGTCAAATATTTTTTCCGTAATGTAGCCTGAAATATCCCTTGCATTTTCATAGCATATTGCAAATTTATATTTTTCCAAAACCTCTTTTTTAGAAGCTACTTTACCTTGATATGAAGGGAATTTATGCGCAAAACACTTAGACAACCCAGCTTTTTTAGCAATATATCTTATATATCTATTCTCTAAACATAATTCATCCCAACCAATGCCATACAAATCAAATTGATCTGGGTGATATTGCTCAAACCACTGAATTGCTTCTATTCTTTTTGAATATAACTCCAATGGGTGTGTCACCTTCTTATTTCCAGCAATCAATGTGCATAGCTTTTCTTTACTGGCAAAATCTTTATTAATGGCGTCAGGAATCAGGTGAGAAAAATTAATTTTAAAATATTTTTTATTATCGACTAAACGATCATCCCAAGTAAAGATTTTGCGAAAATAACGATGTTTATTTAAATCCCAATTCTCCGGCTTAATAACTTCACTTTCAAATAGCAATAAATATGACTTGTAAGCATCACTTAAGGCAGGTAACTTTGATGGCATATCATTATAAATAACGGCTTTTGCATTTAATATTGGGTTGATATCATGCGTCGATAAATCAATTTTTTCCCCAAGGAAATGTTGTTGTAATTGCCAGTGAGCATACGCAAAATTATCCCGATTAATGATCGGATTATCTAAATTAAACAGTTGATTCTGAAGATGGCAATCTATCACATAAGCAATTTTATCCATTATCTCTAAGCTCCTTATGAATTTCTTTTGCTTGCTCTAGATCATATGTCCACCATTTAGATTCGCATATCATTTTAGCCATATTATCTTCAAATCGATAACGTATAATTTTTGCTGGGACCCCAGCTACTATAGCAAAATTAGGAACATCCTTGGTTACCACTGAATTAGCGCCTATCACTGCACCATTTCCGATGCGAACCCCACGTTTTATAATCGAGTCAACGCCAATCCAAACGTCATTTTCAATTATGCACTCTTTCTGAGTCAGTGTTTTATAAGCATCATCATAGAATAATGAACTAGTAGATAATTTATCAAGCTCATGCTCTCCTTGTCCAATTGATACATTATTTGCAATAGAACAATAATTTCCAATTTTAGCCTTAGTAATATAGGTATACTTCCCAACGTAAACATATTTGCCCAGCTCTGACATTGCATCAATAACTGATCCTTCCATAATTATTGAATGAGAACCAATTCTCGCTTTCACATTAACATGCTTAGATTTAACTCTTATACTCTTTACTACAAATAAGTAAATTCTGATTATTTTATTCAAGAATACCTGCACCATTGCCTGCCCATTTTAATTTACTCATTTTCGCTAAGGTCAAATTTCTAATCATACTTACTTCAATATATTTTCCAAGAAACTTAGTTCTGCATACAGGTTAATCTGAGAGTTCCCAACAAAAAAACCATGTTCATGCAAATAATCAGCATTTTTTAAGCTATCATGAATCTCATAGTCAAAATACTTCATCACTTCATTACGTGCAAAATTTCCCGCAACAATTGGGCGACAATCAATATCGTTTTCTCTAAGCTTTTGCACTATTTTTGCACGCTGCCACATTGAATCAGGTTTAATAATAAATGAAAAACCAAACCATGAGCTTGAGCCCATTTCTTGTTGGATCATTAACTCCGGATGATCTTTAAATAAAGATTGAAAATATTGTGCATTTTCACGTCTTTGCGCAAGAAATTGAGGCAGTTTTTTAAGCTGCTCAATCCCTACTGCACCACTCATTTCAACCGGACGCACATTGTAACCAGGTAATACAAAACGAAATGACTCACTAAATGGATCATCTGACTTATTGGACACATGGTTTTCTTTTGGTAAGTTCCTCGTCCAACCATGTGCTCTAAGACATAATAATACGTGATACAACTCCTCATCATCAGTGACGACAAAACCACCTTCCATCGTTGCCATATGGTGGGAAAAGAAGGTCGAAAAAGTTCCCATTAAACCAAACGTTCCAGCTTGTTTACCATTAAAAGTCGCGCCCATTGATTCGCAATTATCTTCAAGAAGAACAATATCTCTTTGACCAATAATTGCCTCAATGGCAGCAAAGTCATTTGGATTGCCCAGCAAGTTAACCGCCATAATCATTTTCGTTTGATCACTGACTGCATTTGCTAATGCTTCCAAGTCATAATTTAATGTCTTAAGATCAATATCGACAAACTTAAGTTTCAAGCCATATTGCTGCAATGGAAAATAGGTAGTCGACCATGATACTGCTGGGACAATAACCTCATCGCCCTTTTTAAGCTTGGGGGCTTTTGTATAAAAAAGTGCTGCTGTTGCAAGCAAGTTAGCTGTAGATCCTGAGCTGACCATTACCGCATATTTACTGCCTACAAACTCACAAAAATCTCGCTCAAACTGCGCGACACTTTCACCCATTGTATACATATCTCTATCAATCACAGACTGTATTGCATCAAGCTCTTTTTGATCCCATGTTGAGCTTGCTAATGGATACTTTACCTTTGTGTTGTGCATAACACTTCCTTTTTATAAAAATCAATTGTTTTTAATATGCCTTCAGCCAATGAATGTTTGGCTTGCCAGCCAAGTTTCTTCAAAATACTATTATCTACTAATTTCTGTTTCATGCCTTCAGGTTTGCTTAAATCATGTTCAAAAGCGCCCTTATAGTCCAATGCTGTTGCTACTGCCTGATAGTATTCATTAATACTATAGTCAACACCCAATCCAATATTTACATATTGTGGTAGTGCTGCAAACTGATCGACACAAAACCAAAGCGCATCAGCACAATCACCAGCGTACATAAACTCACGCCGTGCTTCACCGCTTCCCCAAACATCAATAATATTTAAGTTATTTTCCTTAGCAAAGTATATTTTTTTAATCACCGCAGGCAGCATATGTGAATGCTGGTCTGAGAATTTATCCCAACGACCATATAAATTACATGGGATAACCGTCTTATAGGATAAGCCATATTGCTTAGCATAGTATTCACATAATTTAGCGACTGTAATTTTAGCTAATGCATAGCCTTCATTGGTTGGCTCAAGTGGCGCCTGAAGTAAATAGTCTTCTTTTAAGGGATTAACATAGTCTTTTGGATACATACAACTACTGCCAACATTAAGAAACTGACGAACATTTGCCTTAAATGCAGCATTCACAAGATTCATTCCCATATTCAAATTGTCATTTAAAAATCTGACGGGATTTGCAATGTTTGCCTGTATCCCACCGACAACGCCCGCGCAATGAATCACAAAGTCAATCTTATGTGTTTTTAGATAGTCTCCAACCTGCTCAGCATTTAATAGATTAAGCTCCTTACTCGTTGGAGCAAAAATATTAACTATTTGCGCCCTAGCATGCTCAAGCAGATTTTTTCCGAGCATCCCATTGCCACCGGTAATTAATACATTCATGCTATTACTCAAACTGTTTTTTAATGTCATAGCCACCTTTCTCAAGGTAAAGCTCCTTTTTCATCAACGCAATATCAGAGTGCATCATATCACTGACTAACATCGCTAAACTATGCTTTGGCTTCCAGTTGAGTTTTTGATGCGCCTTGGTTGGATCTCCAATCAATAGGTCAACCTCTGTTGGTCTAAAATAACGTGGATCGACAGCAACAACTTCTTGCCCAATAGGTAATTGATATTCAGAATGCTCACACGCTGCAACATACGCTTTTTCATCAACCCCATCACCTTTAAACTCTAAAATGATACCCACTTCTTTAAATGCCATTCTGACGAACTCACGCACTTCAGTAGTAACACCCGTTGCCATCACCCAATCTTCGGCTTTTTCCGCCTGCAAGATTAACCACATCATTTCAACATAATCTTTGGCATGTCCCCAATCACGTTTAGCATTTAGGTTACCTAGATATAGTTTATCTTGAAGCCCTAAAGCAATCTTAGCTGTCGCACGTGTGATTTTACGCGTCACGAAAGTTTCTCCGCGAACCGGAGATTCATGATTAAACAAAATACCGTTACAAGCAAAAATATCATATGCCTCACGATAATTTACCGTAATCCAATAAGCATACATCTTAGCAACTGCATAAGGGGATCTTGGATAAAAGGGCGTTTTTTCCGTTTGTGGGATTTCTTGCACTTTACCATAAAGCTCAGAGGTAGATGCTTGATAAACACGTGTTTTCTTTTGAAGACCTAAAATCCTAATCGCTTCTAAAATACGCAATGTGCCAATCCCATCGGCATTGGCGACATACTCAGGTGTTTCAAAGCTCACATGCACATGACTCATGGCTGCCAAATTATAAATTTCATCTGGTTGAATATCAGCAATCAAACGCGTTAAGTTCAATGAATCTGTCATATCACCATAATGTAAGAAAAAGTGACTGTCTTCTTGGTGTCCTTTATATAAATGGTCTATTCGATCCGTATTAATCAAACTACTTCTTCTAACCAAACCATGTACTTCATAGCCTTTATTTAACAACAGTTCAGCCAAATAAGAGCCATCCTGTCCTGTGACACCTGTAATAAATGCTTTTTTCATCAATAAGCTTCCTCAAATCTTTCAATATCATCTTCCGCCAAGTAAGACCCAAGCTGAACCTCCAGTACTTCAACAGGAAGCTGCCCGATCGCAATGACTTGATGTTTTTGTAACGGCTCTATAGTAATCGACATTCCTTGTGATAACAAATATTCTTTGTCTTCAACTTTGACTTTAATCGCACCACTTAGAACAGTAAAATACTCCGTGCGGTGGTAGTGCATTTGTAATGAGCTTTTAGCGCCTGCTTTAAAATACAACTTATTGACGAGAAAGTTTTCACCTTTGGCAATACGATCACTATAACCCCAAGGACCAAAATGTCGTTTATGCTTAATTGCCTCAGTCCTTTTGCTTACCTTAAGCACTTCAACAATCTGTTTAATTGCCTGAGTATTATTGCGATCAGCGACTAAAATAGCATCTGCTGTTTCGACAACAACTAACCCACTAACACCAACTGTCGCCAATAATCGATCATGTGAACGTAAATAGCAGTTTTGTGTATCGATTTGGCAAACATCACCTTTAATGATATTGCCTTTTTGATCTTTTTGTCCTAATTCAAACAAGGCACCCCATGAACCGATATCTGACCATTTCACTTCAGATAATGGAATGACCGCTATTTTATCTGCTTTTTCCATAACAGCATAGTCAATCGAAATGTTAGGACATGCTTCAAAGTGTGTTTTAGCCACACGAATAAAATCCAGATCTTTCACCCGCTGTTCAAAGCTTTTAATACAGCACTCATAAACATCTGGCTGATGCTGCTGCAATTGCTCAAGATAGGTCTTAGCACTAAATAGAAACAAACCACTATTCCAATAAACGTTGCCTTTTTCAATATACACTTGTGCTTTTTCTTTATTTGGTTTTTCTATAAATTGTGCAACTTCATATACCGAATCTGCTACTTTATTACCTACTTCAATATAACCATACCCTGTTTCAGCATGAGTAGGTTTGATCCCAAAGGTATATAGACATTCACTCTGACAATCCAAGTTTTGAATATCTGTTAAAAGCTCCTCAAAGTTCTCAATATAATGATCCGATGGCGAGATCAGCATCATCGCCTCTGGATTCTCTTGATATACCTGCAAAGCGGCTAGAGCAATCGCCGGGGCTGTGTTTCTAGCACATGGCTCCAAAATAATACTCGCTTGGTCTATATGGACATTGCGTAACGATTCTGCTACTTGAAAACGATGATCTTCATTGCAAACGATAACTGGTGGCGAAAATATGGATTGATCCTGATAACGCAAGCAGGTGTTTTGCAAAAGGTTTTTATCATCGACCAATGGAATAAATTGCTTAGGTGATTTTTGCCTTGATAATGGCCATAAACGTGAGCCCACGCCGCCAGATAAAATCACAGGATATATTTTGTTTTGCATTTTCATAAACTCTTTACTTCATCACTAGCCTTTAAACTAGCGCGATGATTTAAACCGTTGACACAACTGTAGTAAGAGTTTAACGCGAAAGGACAGTTTAGAATAGTGATTATATTTAGATTTATTACCCACGGTTGATAAGTTCGCACCATGGCGGCGATATAACATCAGCGGTTTATTAATGACCTTAACTTGGTTTTGTTTCTCGGCAATCAAACCTAGCCACCAATCATGTACTGAGGGGATAGCTTGTGGAAAGGGTAAAGCCTGTTCAACAAACGCACGTTGAAAAGCCATTGTGCATCCTAAATAGCGGTTATGAATCCAGTTAACCCAAAAGCCTCTTTTAAAATAAACATACTCAAAAAGCGACGGAGCTATTACATTTTGCGCACCATCAATAACCTTCGCGTCTGAGATAGCCACCTGATGTGTTTGCAATGCTTCAAGCATCAACTCTACTTTGTTATCTAACCAAATATCATCTTGATCTGCTAAAAATATGTATTGACCCTTTGCATGGCGCAAAACAAATTCAAAGTTCCGTGCCACTCCCTGCTTTGGTCCTTGCAATAATTGGATTCTCGCATCGTTAAAGTTTTTAATAATACTAAGTGCTTGGTCAGTGGATCCATCATCAGAAATAATAAGCTCAGCATTTTGAGGTAATTGCTTCAATATTGAAGCAATCTGCTCAGCAATATAACGCTCGCCATTAAAACTCGTCATACACACTGAAATTATTGGATTCATCTTCTCAACCTTATCGGAACTCGGAACTCGGAACTCGGAACTCGGAACTCGGAACTCGGAACTCGGAACTCGGAA
>JAHDDB010000001.1:14597-52832 GCA_020629575.1 Caedibacter sp.
TCGGAACTCGGAACTCGGAACTCGGAACTCGGAACTCGGAACTCGGAACTCGGAACTCGGATAACATTAAAACACCCCACCCCATTTGCGCCAATACTTTAACGCTGATTGAATGGCTACATTTCTTAGCTTTTTGGAATTATACGACCCCCGCCCCCATGCATGCGTTACCTGGCACTGAGGCAAATAGACATTATTACCATAACTAAGCGCGCGACGCGATAAATCTGCATCTTCCATATATAAGAAAAACTGCTCATCAAACCCTTGCAAATTTTTTAAGACATCTGTTTTAAAAAACATAAAGCATCCAGTACAAAAAGGAACTTGCTCAATAATGTCATTATATGAACGATCTCGATATTCGTAAGCATCCAAGTAGTCCTGAAAATATCTGCGTAAAATATTTGGCGCGAAACGTCTTAAGTACAAGTGAAAAAGCTTGGGGTTACGCTTACATAAATGATGGCGCTGCCCATCTTTGCCATATACAGCGGGTGTAATTAAGCCCACATCATCATATGAGATCATATATTCCAAGGCATGCAAAAGTGCATCCTCCTTAATGACAATATCGGCATTGCAAATCAAATGATATTGACCATCTGAATGCGGTAAACTCAAATTATGCGCCGCACCATAACCAATATTGTTAGTTGTTTTGATATAGCAATGCGCCAAACCTAACTCCCCTGTCAAACTTGACAACAGCTCTTTAGATTCAGGGTTTGTAGAGTTTTCAATAAATACCAGCGAAGTAGTCAATGGGTATTTCTTATTAGCAAATTCAACCGCTTTTTTATATGAGTTAAGGAGATTGACCAAATCCTCCTCCTTTTCCTCATATAATACTACTGAAGTTACTAATTTTATTGCCTGTGACACTTAATAATTTCCAAAAAAACTTTTTCCAATCTAATTCGCTGTATATCTTACACTGGTTTTATCTCAATAAACACAAGAAATATAATTAGTAAAACTCACGAATTGAATAGAATTAAGAACCATCGCCATTCAATCGATAAAACCTCACCTTTATCTAAATTTATTTATCACTCTCATCATAAAAGCATTTTTCTTAATCCTTTCTTTAATCCTTGTAATTATCTTTTCTCTAGCACTATGAGGTCTTAAATTTACAGCAATCTCATACCATTTAAAGAAAAATGTTATATTTCTTCCAAGTTTTTTTTGACAAAAGCTTGGCGCTTTGCAAATTTGTTGCAAAGCTAATAAAAATTCCTCTGATGCGCTTTGCCAATCATGCCATTTACTCGATGTGATAGATGCGTTAGCTTTTAACCTAGCTAACTCTTCTTTATTTACTACTAAATTATTTAATAAACTAACTACTTGCTCCTCATCGTCTTTTTCTACAATATAAGAATTATAACCATTGATCATATATTCATCACACCCTGTAACTTTATAGACAATTGCTGTTCCACCACAATGAAAGATTTCTAAGGGCGGCCCAAACATCCCCTCAACATAGCTTAATTTAACAAGAACATCACATTGCTCATAAATACGTGGTGTTTCATGCATTGGAACTTTGGAGAACACTTTGTCAGCCATCTCATGGGAATTACATCTGCTTGAGGTAAGCAACCACACTTCATCAGCCTGTGAGTTTCTTGCCAGAGCTAATGCCTTCTCGGTGTTTTTAAATGGCACTCCTAGAGGCCCTTCAACTAAAACTCTAAATTTTTCATCTTTTTTCGAAGATTTACTATAATAAATATCTTTTCTAATACCATTTCTTACTAATTTCACATCTAACAAATAATTCTCTTGTAAGAAATTTTTTATCCAAGTGGCCTCTGTTATAATGGATAGCCCAAACATATAAGTAGAATCGACAAGCTGCCTAAGTTCAACATCGTCCTCCGGGTAAAACTTTGACTCAATAGACTGAACAAAATAACAATATTGCTTAGCATTAATCCTATGCATTTCATAAACTGTACGCCACCATGTAGCTATTAAGACGTCAAACTCACTACTTAAACATTCTGAATATGTTCTCCACGTCAATTCTTTTGCTTCAGGGTGCCATTGTAGATCTAACTGAGGGTTAACTTTATGCTCTGTTATCAATGTAACGTTGATATCTTTCTTACGATTCATACGTATTGCATGCTCGAAAATCACATAGGTTCCACCACTAATTTTTTCGGAACCAACCAAAAATGCTATCTCCATAACTCATCTCCTCCCCTTAACGATTCTATAAGCTTTATAAATTGGTACCAACCAACTAAGTCCACTGGTAATTAACTTATGTGCAGGCCAAAATACTGACAAGTAATTACGAGGAGAGCAGATAAAAATCTTTACATTTTTCCATTTACTATTACTCTCCGTTTTAAATTGTGTAACCTGATGAACGCCAAAACTTTCAACATGGCTTAATTCATCATAAATATAAAGATGGTGTTTATCTGGAGACAGAATAAAGGCTCTATACTCACGATCTATGTAATTTTCTATTTCACCCCTAGCAAATCCTGAGTTTACAGCTATAGTAGCAAAACATTTAACATAACTATAGATTTGCTGCTGGTACCTTTTAAGCTGCTTTTCATATAACGCATTCTCATAACTATTCTCTGATATTTCAGGCTCACCTAGCTTAGTGTAATATTGGGTGCTACCGTGTGGAGCTGCTAATATTACCTCATAAATAGAAGTACACTCATCATAGAAACCTCTACAGGCTACATTATTATTTAGCTGATCAAATAAAATCCCGTATTTATGATTACTTTCTGATACACATGACAAAAAATTTAGCCCAAGATAAAACCCTGTAAAAACATGTTCATCAAATATTTCAACTAGATTATCTTGAATTGACCCCTTCCAGCCAACATCAACTATATAAACGTTACTGCCATCATAGTTGAAACTCTTCCAATACTGCTGAATTGCATCCCTTTGCGTCAATCTATTTACTTCATAAAATTCTTTAAATTGATCTAAATCTCGAAGTTTGAAATAGACCTCAGACGAATTAAAGCCTTGTATTTTCTCTTCAACGTCACACTCAAGTTCAGTCGCTATACAACTCATTTGCTTTTCTGAAAAATTTAAATTTAACATAAATTCTTTAGGTGATATATCTATGTATTGTCTAAAAAGACGTGAAAAGTCCTCTTTTGGAAGACTTTTAAGAGATGGTAGAAAAGTTGCTCTACGTGACACATAAAAATAGTGACTAGTAATTTTATTACCAATCATTAAACAATAATCGTCAAATAGACGCTTTAAAAACCACCCTTCTCGAGCCATGAAAAAAACAGTATTTACTCCATTTTTAACCAATCGAGCATGGAGTTTCTGAATAAATAAGTACAAAGAAAGCCCTAATGCTCGATAATCCACATCAGCTCTATGCAGATACATATTATCAAAAGATTTAGCCATAGATGTAAATGTTCTATAATTGAAAAAATTTTTATAATATGCATGAGCATCTTGAGAGCTTAATAATATAGCATTCAAACCCTTCTCTTTAGCGTTCACATAATCTGAATGCTTATTATCACCATACATTGTAACTAAGCTTAAATCCGAGAGTCTAAGCAGTGTTTTCAACTTATCATACATTCTACCTGAGCGTTTTGACGCCATAAGTTCAGCAGATATAAAAACATCATCAAACAAAGATTCAATTTGGTGATATTCTAATAGCGATTGAAACATCTCTTTACTAAAATAAAAGTCCGAAACCACATACACTTTAACTCCATTTTGACGCTTGCTTTTTATATACTCAAGGCTCTTATAGTTTAAAAATTGAACCTCCCTCTCCAAATCAAGCTCTATTTTAATAGACACTTCACGAAACTCTGGAAATGTCATAGAGATTCCATCAATTAAAGCATACAACTTTTTAATCATGTCATCATATCTAAACTCTAATTCATTATCCTTTTGTAAGCTCTCTTGACAAAGTTGCGCCTCAATGTTATACCGCATATCATATAGCAATCCTCTCTCTTGAATCCCCAACTCAGATTCCAACCTTCCAGCCCATAATTTTTTCACATGCTCCGGAGGAACACTTCTGTGGACTATGGTATCAAAAAAATCTGAGAACAAAAGTTCTTCTTTTTCATTATTACCTATTAAATTATTTAATTTCATGCTCTCTCATAGCCATCAGTTTCGGTTTGCTTATCAATAATATTCAGCTTAATCATTCTTTAACTTTCCATCTTGAACTTGAGTAGACTGCTTCAACTCTCTAATTAACTCATCACGCGCATCTATCATCTGCTCCATTGCCTTGATTGATTCATCACGCGCATCTATCATCTGCTCCATTGCCTTGATTGATTTATCACGCGCATCTATCATCTGCTCCATTGCTTTGATTGACTCATCGCGCGTGTCTATCATCTGCTCCATTACCTTAATTGACTCATCACGTGTTTCTATCATTTTTCCCATTATCTTGAAATACAGATTTGGATCAACAGAAACAACTCGTTCATTTTGAAACCTTAGTATATTTAATATCTTATTGCATAGCTCAATAGGTGTTCTGCACCCATACTCTATTAAACATGGATCTACCGTATACATTCGATCATTAAGCAGATACCACAAAACAATCTCTTCAACGGAAAGTATCTTTTCATTATTATACCCATACAATACCGATCTAATTAGGCCTCCCAGCATATCTTCTCTCTCTAAAACCCTAAAGTAACCACTTTTAGCTAACCGTTCTCTTCCTAATAAGATTAAAGGCTTTCTATGATAAAGAGCCACAAATGCAAGTGTTGAACTAATCGTAATCACAACATCAACAATTTTTATCAAATCATAAACAACAATGTTAGCATCTAAGTACAAATAATCATGCTTTGCAGCCAGCAATTTAAGTTGATGCTTCTCCTCTCTTGTGCAATTTGGGTGTGGTTTAATAATAAGGAGAATATTTTCATCTCCTACAACATTATCAGCCACAGCCACTACTGCCTCATATGAGGATCGGAAAATAGGCGACACCTCTCTTTGCTGCTCACAACTATTCGGCTCTGTTAAACCAGCAGCCTCATCCCATACACCTAAGTACAAAATTTTCTTTCTAACATCATGAGCTAACATCTGAATTTCATCATTATTCGCTAGTTGATTATCATACCTTGGAATAATGTAGTTTTCCAAATACTTTAAGTCCAAACGACTCGGAAAATCAATGTTTGATAATTTGCACTCAGACAACACCTCGCTTCCATATAAGCTTTCATCAATAGAATACAAATTCCTTATTGCACTATATTCAGCAACTAAAAACGGTATACGTTCGTTTTTAAAATATTGTGCGAGCACAGAATATATGCCGTGCATACCATTCCATAGTATGAAGAAACTATTTGGAAATAAAATATCCCATATTTTAGGGATTGCATACACTTCATCGACAGTTGGAAGTCTCTTTATATCAATTAAATCAAAGCTACATTTACATAACCGAAAGGCCTGATGGTGCACCCCAAATGCAACAGCACATAGAGACACTTCATGAGAAGCATCCGACAAACTTTGTAGAAAGTCACCAAATCCTTCCCCCAAATAACCAATAAAAACTATTTGATGCATCAGAAAAAACCACATTTTTCAATAATTTGATCTGTAGTTGCCATATTAGCTATCTCAAAAACAATTTTCCTTTCAGTTGATATCGTTTCAAATGCCATTGATAAAACTTGCTTTTCATATTGTTTTGGAATTACAACAATACCATCATTATCAGCAAATATTAAATCATCCACAAAAACAGTGACTCCAAATAAGCTAATCGGCTTATTAAAAGACTCCATCGTGGCTCGCTTTCTTACATCTTTACACTTATACCCCATTGAAAAAACAGGAAAGTCCAAATCAGCAACATCCTTAGAGTCTCGAGTTTTCCCACCAATTATTGCACCAACAGCACCCGATCTAATTGCTAAATTTGCATTCATCTCTCCAAAATAAGCATACTCAGGGCAGGCATTTTCGACAACGATAATATCATTTGTAATGATTGTTTCATATGACTTCAAGGCATCGTATATCCCCTGGTAGGCTTCTCCAGGATTTAGAGGACGTAATTTTAGTGTCTTAGCTCGCCCCAATAACTTTTTGCACGGCAAATTTAAGGTAAGTTCAGTTATTGTAGAATGCTCAATGCCCAGATCATCCAAAATATCTGATAGCATTGCACTCGTTAATTTACTTGATAAGTTTTTGAAAAGGCTTCGCTCACTCTCTCTTATCCCTGCCGCAATATAATTGGCCAAATCAAAATCCTGCGTATAATTAACATCTATTGCTTCAATAGGCAATGCCTTTAAAAGATAAGGTTTCTCACCAACTCGTTGTTTTAGATGAGCAGCTTCTTTTTTTATCATATAAAGGCCCATAGTTTCGATAACACTCTCTGGTAAATCTACGCTATTAGGTATTCTCCCTTTTTCTGTTAAATAAGCAGGCTGCCCATTTTGCCAAATATATTGTTTTTCACAGCGCACTAAAACAGCTGAGTCATAACAATCATTCTCCTTAAGAACCTTTACACCATTAGTTATAGTCTCATCACTAATAAATGGACTGGTGCACAACATCTGTATATATATATCAGCATTAACTTGCTTGACCTCATTAAAAAAAAGTTCATGTCCATCTGTTTTATTGGAAGCTAAACTTTTATCTCTCTTCATTAGCTTACAATTACGATCTTGTGCCATATCAAGTATAACATCAGAATCAGAGTCCAAATAAACTTCATCAATAACTTCACACGCTAACAGCTTATCCAACGCATGTAAGAATAGCGGCTTACCATCAAGCAACCGAATATTTTTGTTTTCAAATCTTTCACTATTGCCTTTGACTGGCAGAAATGCAACCACCTTCATTTTCAACTCCTTTTTTCCTTAAAAATTTCAATATTTGAAGGGGCATATACCAGCCCTTCAGACATATGCCGCTTTGATTGAAAAACAATTTTTTCACAACGCCAACGTTGGTCAATATCTATTTTTTTACTACGAAAAGATGACAAACCAACATAAAAATAATATTCTCCAGGCACAACGTTTGCATCAAACTTAATTATCAACTCATATTTACCTTCACTCAACTCAAAATATTCATTTTTGCCAGAAAGACTACTGTCACCCCAAACAACTACGCCCTTAATATTCTTTAGAGAATAACCAATAACCAAATTTTGCAACTGTTTTTTTGAATTAATTTTGAGCTTAATTTCTGTGCTTACCCCAGATAACAAATGACTTGAATCGCCTTGCATAAATGACACACTCTCAATCAAAGCATCATGGGTTCCAAACCTGTGCTCACTCCCATCTTCCTTTAAGGGGGATACATTATAAACTTTATCAGAATTACGAACTAAGGTTTCATATTCAAAAACCACCTCCTCTGTATTGTAAGAATCGAGCAAGGCCTCTCCTGAATGTACTAAAATAGCCCTATTACAATATCTAACTGTCTCTTGCATTGAGTGTGTCACAAATAAGATTGTTCTTCCCATTGTTTGAAATTCTTTAAATTTCATAAAGCACTTATACTGAAAAGCAAAATCACCTACCGACAGAGCCTCATCCACAATCAAAATATCAGGGTCAACATTAATCGCAACTGAAAATGCTAAACGCGCAAACATTCCACTTGAATAGCCTCTAACCGGTTGGTGAATATGCTCACCAATATCAGCAAAAGAGACAATTGATTCAAGTTTTTGATCAATCTCCTCTTTGCTATAACCCCTAATTGAGCCGTTAAGATAAATATTTTCAATACCCGTCATCTCCATATTAAAGCCGGCGCCCAGCTCTAATAATGAGGCAATTTTACCCTTGACTTCAACTGTGCCGCTAGTCGGTGTTAAAACACCAGTAATAATTTTGAGCAAAGTCGATTTTCCCGCACCATTTTTACCAATAATACCGACCGTTTCACCTTTTTTAATCTCAAAAGACACATCATTTAATGCATAAAAATCTTTATGATACTTTTTGCGTAGTGGATGCAATGCCTCTTTAAAACGATCCTTTGGATTGCTGTACATAGGATAGACTTTGGTAAGGTTGCTACATTTGATTGCAACCTCTGAGTTGGGTGTTAGGACTTCGGAGCTAGGTGTTATGTGCTCAGGATTAAAAACTATGTGTTCGGAGTTAGGAGTTATGTACTTAGAGCCAGGTATTATGTGTCCTGAGTTCGGAGCGGTTTTGTCTTTGCCTTTCATTTCAGTACTCATGATTTCCCCATTAAGTATTGCTGCAATTTAGTAAGCATCGCTAATAATTGATCGCTTTGTGCTAACCAAAATCGTGCGGTTTCCTCTTGTATATACCCTATTTCCTGCGCGATGTATGTTTGTGTAGCAAACTCAGCCGCAGAACCTTTTGCAATATCTAGAAAGCGCACTTGATCCTTCACTGAATTCTTTTCCATACCTTCAGCAATATTACTCGGTATAGATAAACCTGATCGTGTAATCTGATCTTTAAATCCATAGTCCCTACAGTCTGCAAATATTTTGTATACATTTACACTCAGCTCTTTAGCCAAATTCCATACTTCTAACTTTTCACACTTCATAAGCCAATCTTAACTCTTAACTCTTAACTCTTAACTCTTAACTCTATTAAAAATTATAAAACATCTGCAAAATGCGGTCTTAGCTGCCTAAAAACAAACGCGCCCAGAATAAAAATGCATAATGTCACAACCCAAAAATATACTGTCAATACAGGATGCTGCCAAAACCATTGTTTAGAGATAAATATATCCCTATAGCCCTGAACAATATAATATAAGGGATTTGTTTTCAAAATAAATAAAACTTTTTCAGGCACAATATTTGTTGCATATAATATCGGTGTTCCCCAAAAAAGAATCTGACAAATCACACTGACAATTTGTGTCACATCTTTTAAGAAAACTTGCATTGCCGCTGTTAACCAACCAAGTCCTAATAATAAAATCCACAATGCAAAAACATAATAAATCAACTGTAAATAATATAAGTCTGGATAAAAGCCATAAACAGCAAATAACGCAATGGTGAATACTATAAAAAATAAATGAATATAGCACGACGAGATAATTTTAATAATCGGCAATAATCTAACTGAAAACACAATCTTCTTGACAAGATAACTATACTCTATAACCACATTAGTACATTTACCCCACGCATCTGCAAAAAAGAAGTAAGGGATAAGACCTGCAACAAGCCAGCAGATAAATGGCACGTTTTCAACCGGTTGCGACTTAAAACCCACGCTAAATACAAACCAATACAGGCAAATCATAATGGTTGGCTGAATAAACGCCCATAAAATCCCTAAAGCAGACCCCAAATACTGCTGCTTAAAGTCATTTTTAGCTAAAGATTTAAGCATTTTCCGTTGACGGAAAATATCCTTTAGAAATAGAATCAAACTACGCATAAGTCCTCTGTTGCAAATAAAACTCAATCGTCTGCTTAAACATTTTCTCAAAGTCTTGCGATGGCTTCCAACCTAATTCATTTTGAATTTTGCTATTATCAATCGCATAACGCCAATCATGCCCTTTGCGATCTTCGACAAATTTAATTAGCTTTTGGTGTGGGGCATTATCTGGACGATAATCATCCATCAACTGGCAAATAGTTTTAACCAAGGTTAAATTATCCACCTCATTCTTGCCACCAATATTATAGACTTCTCCTACTTGAGCTTTTTCAAGAATACACTGGATTGCATCACAATGATCCGCAACATATAGCCAGTCACGAATATTACTGCCATCCCCATAAACGGGAATTGCTTGCTGCTCAATACAACTGTTGATAACAACAGGGATAAGCTTCTCGGGATGCTGATATGATCCATAGTTATTAGAGCAATTTGAGATTGTTACTGGCAATTTATAGGTATGATAGTAGCAACGCACAATATGATCAGACCCTGCTTTTGATGCCGAGTAAGGTGAATTAGGTTTATAGGCTTTGCCTTCTGTAAATGCCGGTGCTTCTTTTGTTAAAGTACCATATACCTCATCTGTAGACACATGATGAAAACGACACTGAGTCTCATCAAGCCCCTTTTCATCCAGCCAAAATTTCTTTGCCTGCTCTAGTAAATTAAAGGTCCCCATCACATTCGTCTCGAAGAACACTTTAGGATCCGCTATTGAGTTATCAACATGCGACTCTGCGGCAAAGTGTACAATAGTATCAACGTTATGTGCTCTTAGCGCTTTCGCAACCTGAGTCTCATCACAAATATCACCTTCAATAAAAAGATGCTTTTCAGCATTTGGTAAACCATCAAGATTTTTGAGATTACCCGCATAAGTTAATTTATCGTATGATATGATTTTTTGATGCTTGTTACTGGTTAATAACATACGTACAAAATTGCTGCCAATAAACCCGGCAGCACCCGTTACTAGGACTACTTTAGCTTGAAACATTTCTATATCACCTTTCTAAAATTTAACTACTCTGACTCTACAGTTTCTTGAATATAATCAAGCCAAGAATGCTGTTGGATACCATAATCCTTAATAATTTTACTCACATTTAAACCTGAATTTTGCGGTCTTTTGGCTTTCAAAGGATAATCCTTAGTCTCAATAGCATCAACTGCCAAAACCCTTTTGCCATCAACAAAAGGTAAAACTCCACAAGCCAACTGCTGCCAAGTTGTTAATGGGAAACCGCAATAATGATACACTCCCCAACATTGCTTTTGACTCTGCACAACATCTAATATCACACGCGCAATATCGCGAGCAGCTGTCGGGGCTCCATATTGATCAGCAATAACTGCTAGCTCTTCCTTTTCTTTTGATAAACGAGCGATAGTTTTAACAAAGTTATGACCATGACGCCCAAAGACCCAGCTTACACGAATAATGAGGTGCTTTTCTAATTTTTGAACCTGTTGCTCACCTTTTAACTTAGACAACCCATAAACGCCACTTGGATTAGTCACATCTAGCTCGTTATAAAGTGTTGTTTTTTGCCCATCAAACACATAATCCGTTGATATATGCAATAACGGGATATCATAGTACTGACACATTTGCGCGATCACGCCTACTGCCTGATGATTAACAAGATCAGCTAATTCAGGCTCATCTTCAGCTTTATCTACTTGGGTATAAGCAGCCGCATTGATCACAAAATCATAGTTATGATGTTTAGCAAAAAAGCGATTTATACCCTCAAGATCAGTTAAGTCCAGCTCATCACGAGCTGTTGCATCGAAAGAAATATTGCGCATTTTGCATGCTTGAACTAACTCATAGCCAACCTGACCATTCTTACCAATGATTAAGATATGCATAAATCAACTCCAATCCTGATAGTTTGGCAATAATCCTCGCGTCAACAACTCATCAAGAGTCAACGCCTCTTGATCCTTTTGTGATAACGACAAAGTCATACCTGAAACCGGCCATTCAATTTCAAGCTTTGGATCATCCCATTTCAATGCCAGCTCAGACTGTGGGTAATAATAATCCGTGCATTTATAAAAAAAGTCAGCTGTTTCACTTAACACAACAAAGCCATGGGCAAAGCTAGGTGGCACCCAAAACTGCCGTTTGTTTTCTTCATTTAACTCAACCGCTACAGACTGACCGAAAGTTGGTGAGCCAACTCGTATATCAACGGCAACATCAAAAACAGCTCCTCTTAAGACACTTACCAGCTTACCTTGCGTGTGTTCTCGTTGATGATGAAGTCCGCGTAACACACCTTTGGTTGAGCGTGACAGATTATCCTGTACAAATTGATAATCCACTTCTAGCATCTCTTGATAACGATCCTGAGAAAAGCTTTCATAAAAAAAGCCGCGATGATCACCATAAACCTTAGGTTCAATAATTTTAACCTCTGGAATAGCCGTTGCAATAATCTTCATAAATTAATTCACTAACTCTTTTAAATATTTACCGTAATGCGTCTTTGATAATGGTTTTGCTATTTTTAATACCTGAGCTTTATCAATCCAGCCATTATGGTAGGCAATTTCTTCAGGGCAGCCTATTTTCAAGCCTTGCCTACGCTCAATGGTAGAGACGAATCTTGAGGCTTCCATCATGCTTTCATGCGTACCAGTATCAAGCCAAGCATAACCTCGCCCCATGGTCTGTACATTAAGCTTTTTCCGCTCGAGATAAAGGTGATTTAAAGAGGATATCTCAAGTTCACCTCTATCCGATGGCTTTACCTCTTTAGCAAGCTTGCAAACATCTGAATCATAAAAATAAATACCCGTTACGGCATAATTTGACTTTGGCTTTTTAGGCTTCTCTTCAACGGAAAGCACCTGCTTGTTTTCATCAAACTCCACAACACCATAACGCTCAGGATCCGACACCCAGTAGGCAAACACCTGTGCGTCTCCATTGTTTTCAACATCACTTTTTGCATCAATTAACAACTTTGGCAAGCCATGTCCAAAGTAAATATTGTCCCCCAGAACCAAACAAGCTGAATCTCCTGCCAGAAAATCCTCGGCCAAAATAAAAGCTTGCGCTAAACCATCTGGCGAGTGTTGTACAATATATTCAAAACGCACACCCCATTGACTACCATCTTGTAAAAGTCGTTGAAATGCTGGCTGATCATGCTCTGTTGTAATAACCGCAATTTCTTTGATCCCTGCCAACATCAGTACGGATAATGGATAATAAATCATCGGTTTATCATACACGGGAATCAACTGTTTACTCACACCTAAAGTTGCTGGATAAAGTCGTGTACCACTACCACCGGCTAGAATAATACCTTTCATAAGTCTAATTTTCAGTCCTATCTTCTACGAATATAAAATAACCACCAATTAACAGTGGGCAGCCGCAATTTAAGCTCAAGATCATATACTTTTTGCTATTCCATCACAAGCATATCAGAGATTTTTTTACCATTTTAACACAGAGCAAAGAGCCTCTTGATTACATATCAAACATTTAACTCATAACTCATAACTCATAACTCATAACTCATAACTCATAACTCATAACTCAAGATTAAACTTTGTTCTGCAAAACTCACACACTCTTATATAAATTTCTGCAAGCATATCACTTTTGTGATAAATAAGATTAATGCTATCGACAACTTCAGCAATATTAAATGAATATTCATGCGCTATTTCATTCCTAGCTTCTCTTAGATTAAGCCATTGATTTTTATCAAGCACCTCAAGCTCTTCAAGACGATTTAGAATATCTATGAAAGTTTTTCTCTTTACATCTTCCCCTGCTAATAACAAAATAGCGGGAAAAATTTTGCCCCCCATCGTATCCTGAAGCTTTAAGAACCTATATATCAATCCATCAATAAAACTCAAACTGACATCATCTAATGATTGATAGGCTTCAATACTAAGCGGCATATGCTCTGCCAAGTATTTTTTAGATGTCTCAATTTTTTTAATATGCTTATTGCATTCATATATTTTTTCTTGAAATGTATTCAACACACTGTCACCACTCATAGCTTAACCCCTTTAGTTGATGCTTCTTGCTCAATTAGTCTACTTTCATCCGTAGCGATGATAACATCTATTTTCTGCTCACCTATCAAGTTTTTCACGCTAACCAAAAAATCTATTTTCTTCTCAAGCAATTGATCTCGCGATAACTCTTCGTTAGGTACGAGGTATAAATCAATGTCACCACCTCTTTTACCATCGTCGACTCTACTACCAAAAAGATAAATACTACCAGCACCAAAAACCTCTAAAAATGAGCTTTTGATTGCCTTAATCTCATATTCTGTCAGTCTCACACCGGTCTCCTGATTTTTAATTCAACATTCAAAACACTCTCACTGCTGTTCGACAAATCTCAGAAGATAAAAGTTCATCTTCTGAATGATAGGGCACTACATCCACTGCAATTTGATCAAAACCCATTTGCAAAAGCGCTGTTTTAAATTTCACTTTACACTGCCAAAATTGCTCTTTATCCATTTCAACATCAATGGCTAAATCAATATCACCACCGCTTAAGCTATCATTAGCACGGCTACCAAACAAGTATACAGGCACTTCGCCAAAGCTTTGAGAAACGGCCTTTTTCAAAACGCTTTTCATTCGTTCAGATAATCTCATTGTTTAAGCACTCTTTTACCACTAATTTTATGCCAAAGCATTCTAATACAGCCCAGATATAAATGCCATCACCTTCCCTACATCAACTAATTTGAAATCGGCAATAGCTTCCAGCGCGCTTTCCGTTTACCATGTTGTCGTTTGATTATTTGACATTATGGAGCAAAAAGAATGGCACAAAATCATCATAAACTTATTATTTTAGGATCAGGACCTGCTGGCTATACGGCAGCTATTTATGCCGCACGCGCTAATTTAAACCCCGTGATTATTACTGGTATGCAACCTGGTGGGCAGTTAACCACAACAACTGACGTTGATAACTGGCCAGGTGAGGAAAACGGTATTCAAGGGCCTGAACTGATGCAAAAGCTACAAGCCCAAGCTGAACGCTTTAATACTCAGATGATTTACGATCACATCAATCAAGTAGATCTTAACAATCGCCCTTTCACATTGATAGGGGAAAATGATCAATACAGCTGTGATGCACTTATTATTGCCACAGGAGCAAGTGCCAAATACTTAGGCCTTCCCTCTGAAGAAGCGTTTATGGGTAAAGGCGTTTCAGCATGTGCTACGTGTGATGGCTTTTTCTATCGCGGCAAAGATGTTGCGGTTATCGGCGGGGGCAACACGGCTGTTGAAGAAGCGCTTTATTTATCAAATATTGCCAAAACCGTGACATTAGTACATCGCCGTGATGAGTTACGAGCGGAGAAAATATTAATTGATCAAATCATGAAAAAGTCTAAAGACGGTAATATCCGTTTTGAGTGGTTTCACACCCTTGATGAAGTCTTAGGTAATGATTCGGGTGTAACTGGTATACGTATCAAAGATGTCAAATCAAATACTACCAAAGAGCTCGCGGTTGATGGCGTATTTATCGCGATTGGTCACACGCCAAACACACAGATCTTCAATGGTCAACTTTGCATGGAAAATAATTATATCACCGTCAAATCCGGTCTTGCTGGCAATGCCACACAAACGTCTATCGAGGGCGTTTACGCTGCAGGAGATGTGATGGATCATGTGTATAAACAAGCGGTTACTTCAGCGGGAACCGGCTGCATGGCAGCACTTGATGCTGAGAAATATCTCGATGCACTTAAGTAAGTCATAATGCAGAAATAATAAGTTGAACTTCAATCACCCTTCACCCGCGCAGCTTAAGCTACACGAGCAATCCCGCAAGAGGGGAGGTACTAATTGATGCAAATTATTCTTTATTCAGTACTAAAAATTCAAATTACGCAATCACACGCGTGACATTCTCAACATAAGCCGTTGAGCTCATTTTCTTAGCCAACGTATCTAAAGTTTGCATATCCGTCAAAATCAAGCTTAGTTTGATCGTTTTATGTTTATCTGAATGCGAAGGTTGTAATGCGGCAATTGTTATCTTTTCAATCGTTAAAATACTGGTAACTTCGTACACCGCCTTTTCAACATCACTACAAATCAACAGCAAATCAACCTGATAACGTCTTAAGTCCTTTTTTCCCCATTGCACATCAAGCACCCGCTCAGGTGAGCTTAAGCTTAAACGCAAGAAGTTAGAGCACACCGCTCTATGCACAGTCACGCCTCGACCATGTGTTAAATAGCCAACAATATCGTCACCTTGCACCGGCTTGCAGCATCCTGCCATATGTGACAATAAATTATCAACACCATAAATCGTTAAATCTGTTTTGCATGCATTGTCTTTTAAACTTTGTGTGACATTAACACCCTTAATCGCCACTTCTTCAACTGTTGGTTTTTCAATAAGCTTGTAATGCTCAACGATATAATTAACCACCTGATTAAAGCGCAGAGACCCCGTCTCAATTCCTGCATACAATGTTTCCTCATCTGCCATATTAAAATGTGAGGCAACTTCAGCATAATCAATTGACTTTAAGCGATGTTGTTTTAATTCATCTAATAGGCGCTCGCGACCTAATGCTGCATTTTGCTCTTTATTAAGCTGTTTAAACCAACGCGCCACACGTGCGCGAATTTTCGCTGAATGAATAAAACCACTACCTGCATTTGCCCAATCCAAACTGGGACTTGGCTCCTTGTGAGTGAGAATTTCAACCTTATCTCCTGTACTAAGCTTTGTTGTCAACGGCACAATCTTGCCATTGATTTTAGCCCCCTTAGTGCGATGCCCAATCATCGTATGCACCATATAAGCAAAATCAAGCACGGTAGATCCTAACTCCAGATCAATCACATCACCATTAGGTGTAAACACATACACACGATTTCCGGCAAGCTCTTTTTTAAGCTCATCGCTTTTTAACTCATCGGCAAGCTCAGTCTCCCAGTCAAGTAATGATCGCAACCAATTAACACGTGCTTCGTAACTTGGATCATGTTTAACTCCTTCTTTATAGCGCCAATGTGCCGCCACCCCCATTTCAGACTCATTATGCATTTGATGTGTCCTAATCTGAATCTCGAGCGTCAAACGCTCAGGCCCATAGACAACCGTATGTACCGAGCGATAACCATTAGGTTTAGGTGTAGCAATATAATCAGCAAACTCACTGGCAATGGGCTCCCACAATTGATTAACAATACTCAAAGCACGATAACATTCATCAACCGAATCAACCAATACACGCATCGCTCGAATATCATATAGCTCATCAAGATTACGCTCTTTCTTGCGTAGTTTGCGCCATATGCTATAAATGTGCTTCACCCGACCAGATAGCTCAAAGTGAATATTTTCTTTTTTAAGCTCAGTCGCAAGCATATCCATCGCATCATGAATATAAGCCTCACGCTGCAAGCGTTTCTTTTTCAACCCTCTGGCGATTTTCTTATATTCAACAGGATATAAACAGGCAAAAGCACGATCCTCAAGCTCCCACTTTGTTTTTGACAAGCCCAAACGATTTGCCAATGGGGCATATATCTCAAGGATTTCCTTGGCGATTGTCTGCCTGTAGCTTTCCGTCCAGTTCTTAACCGCACGCATCGTGCATACTCGATCTGCTAATTTAACCAACACGATGCGCACATCTTCAACAATGGTTAATAGCATCTTACGAAAGGTATCAATTTGTGCCTGATTCGGTTTGTCATTTTGCAATGCTCTAACTGCCGACATGGCAGTGGCACCATCAAGAATCTTCAACACTGTTTCACCACAAGCTTCAAGTACAAGCTCAGGCGAAATTTTTTGATTATAATGAAGTTCAAATAACAATGCGGCGGCGACAGATTCTTCATCAGCCTGCAAATCAAAAAGAACTGCTGCCATTTCAACACCATAACCAAAACAAGTACCACCATGCACTGAAGGCTCATCAACCCCATATTGCGCTAAAATATCAATGGCGCCGGCAATCGTTGCTAAGCGTTGTTTTGGATAAAAGTCTTCTAATAAAGGTAACCATTTCTGAAAATCAATCAACCCTTCATCGGTTAAGGCATATTTGTCCGTTACTTGCACCATTGTTATCTATCCAAAAATCATCTTAAAAAGTCTAAAGTCCACACGTGGGATTCAAGCATGCACGATCAATTAAAACTGTATTTAAGAATAACGAAAATCAGTGAAAAACCCTAGTGAAAGTATGATAAATATCAAATATATTGCGTCAGGTAAAAAAAGCAAAAAAGGTGAAAAATACTAAGTCAATCGATAAGCCGGGTTCTGTCGTGGACAGTCATTTCTCTAGGCATTATGTCACCATAATGCTCAAGCAGCCTACCCGGTTGCAGCGCGAGCCACACTATTACAACCCTATTTGGCCTTGCTTCAGATGGGGTTTACCATGCCACTTTTGTTACCAAAAGCGCGGTGCGCTCTTACCACACCGTTTCACCCTTACCCATATAACAATACAGGCGGTCTATTCTCTGTTGCACTTTCCGTAAGCTTACGCTTCCCAGGCGTTACCTGGCATCTTGCTCTTTGAAGCCCGGACTTTCCTCGTCCTACCACTTTTTGTAACTTTGTAAGTTTTCTTTATCAAAACCCTAAACGGCTAAAATTACTGTCACCTAATTCCCCTCTTCACAAGAGGGGTGGCAGCCGTAGGCTGACGGGGTGTTTATGAAATCATAGTTTTCTCTTAAATGCGCAACTCCAATAAATTACAAAAAGTGGTAGGACGCGACTGTCTGATCAACTTAGTAGGCAGAATTATATACCCATCACAAACCATTTTACAGAATTTTTTGCTTTGTATTTTGCATGCTTTTGGCAAGTTGAATTTTGATAATAGTCCTAGCTATTACCTGCAATCCAACTTACTAAAATCTTCACAAACTACTTTACAAGTAAACACCGCAAAATGATTTACGATGGGTATATACTTAACTGACGACGAATGGCAATAATCTCTTGATCATAATTTGTTTTCAAACGACTAAACTCGGTTTGCAATGCCAATAATTGCTCATTCGCCGTTTTTTGAAAATCACGCACTTCTTGATCACAGGTCATACGCGTATTAAGCAATTCATTCTGTGCTGTTTGATAGTGCTCTTGTGCTAACAAACGCGTACTTCTAATAATCGCTAATGCCTGAAAAAGCTTCTGAATAATTGCAGGTTCCGCCTGCAAACGCTCCGAAGTCAATGACTCGCGCGGTGCGATCGCCTCATAAGACTCATCGGAATTACCATTACCGATAAACTGCGTTCTTGAATAAGATTTTCTATATTCGCTTTGTCCATGAGTGGATTGCTGTTGGCGCGTAGGCTTCTTTGATTTAAAGCCATTCATATCTGGTCTGCGCAACGAAGAAGTGCCTGTATTTCTCGTATCATCAGATCTTGATTGTGAAAATTTAGGTCTTGCATTTTTATTTTCATGCATTAATTGTGCATTTTCTTTTTGCCACTTACCAAGAAGGATCGCGATCTGTGCATGCGTACCCTTACCTAATTCTCGACGCACATACTCAAGTGTGACTTTGCGCCCCTCACGACTTAGGCGTTCAGCCACCGCAGCAAGTTCATCATAAGTTATCTGGTTATCTTCCGACATGAATTCCCTTAATTAAGATATTTCATATTTTTGTTTTTTAATTTTTTAAATTTTTTTTATTTCTTCTTACTTAGCATTTACTTTTAAGCTTAATTCAATCTCACCAAAGGTTTCAATATTCCAATAAATAGAAACAATCCCTAAACGAGTCACCTAATCGCAAATGAAAAATGTACGCCCATCGAATACGTACAATCTAGTTTTAGCAGAAAATCATTTTAAAGGTAAATGAAAACGGCTGAATTATGACTAAAAATATGCTCAAGCTCAAGAAAAATCATGCTAATACTGATAAAAGACCGATACTACTTAATATTTGCAACACAATAATAAATGCACCCAATAGGATCAATAATGATAAATATATTTTACTGGGTAGCGTATTGCGCCCCTCACGATTCCTTAATGACCATGCCATGCACGCCGGCAGTATAATTAGCAAAATACAAACAAAGATACTGGCATAGCCTAATGCAGCTAAAAAGCCATTGACAAAAAAAACAGCAAATATCAATGGTGGCACATAGGTGATCACAAAGTTTAAAAGCTTTGCTTTGGTTGATTTCTTCAAGCGATAAGCATCTTGATTAAAGTGAAATAACGCTAACGTCACGCCAAGAAATGATGTTGTGACTGCAATATTAGAAAATCCAACAATAAAACCACTGGCCGCATGCACATTCAGTAGATGATGATACGCCTTACCTAAATCAACACCATGTGTCATGAGATATTTAAAACCATATTCACCCAAAACAGGAACAACACCTAAAGTAACAATAACCCATACCACATAGACGACAAATGGCACACTCGCGCCAATGACAACAATGCGTTTTAACTCATGATCATTTTTAAAATAATTACGAATCGTTGGGATCACAATATGAAACCCAAAAGAAGTGATTAAAATAGGAAAAGCATACCATGCATAGCCGATACCCATGCTTTGTGCTCTTAACAAACTGGTTTGCACATACGGAACAATCACCACAATAATCCCAATAAAACAAAGTGCTTTAAGAGTGAAAAACAGTTTATTTAGTTGGTCAACTGCTGATGTACCAAAATAAATAACCGCACCCAATATCACAGTAAATAACAGCGCCCCGTATCCATTCGAGTTACTTACACCTAGCACATATTGATCAAGCAGCCCACCACCCATAGCAATATATGCTGTGGTTAACGCATATAGCAATAATAGATAAGCCAGCCAATTGACAACTTGCCCAAAGCGTCCCAAAGTAGCAAATGCCATGGTATTTAAATCTGCCGTTAAGGGCTGACGCACATTGACTTCAACGATCAACAGTGCTGTTGCTAACATAATAATCCAGTTGATAAACAACAAGATTAACGCGCTTTTAAAGCCAACCGCAGCAACAGCATAAGGAATACCCAGCATTCCCGCGCCAATTGATGTGCCAGCAATTAACAAAATACCCCCAAGTTTTTTCATCCCTGAAACCGTATGCGGTGTATGATTTTCCAACATGTTTTTGAATCAAAAAATTAGCGAAGGTTCATCTTATCATCATCACTCAAAGTGACAACTGGTTTTCTAAGATAGTTTTATATTTTTCTATAGACGCAAATAAATGCAACATGTTTTAATAGCTATCAATGCGTTACTAATTAAGGAAAACAGGAGAAAAAATGTGTAGTCAAACACTAAGCATTAAGGATGAGCATATTGATTTTCAAGGGATTCTTGATGGATTATATTACCCATATTATATGGAAAAATAAGTTTTCCATCTAAACAGTCGTTCACCTCTCTCCTTGCGGGAGAGCTCGTGCAGCTTGTGCTGCGCGGGTGAGGGGTATTAAAACTCAACTTGAATTTCTAACAAACTTTAAAGCATCTTTGGCTAAGACTAAATATTCACCCTCAAGTGCTCACCGCACCCTGAGCGTGACTCGAAGGGTAAGTTTGGGAAAATCGCACTTCATAAAGGCTTCGACTTACGCTCAGCCAACGCTTACACAATAAAAGTGGTCAGGAATATGGTCATAGCCACATCTTTAAAGATTTAAAGGTGCCCTTGGTTTCACATTGATTACCATATCCTGATCAACAAAGCCATTTGCTAAACGATAAGCACCTGCTATGGCAATCATCGCCCCATTGTCTGTGCAATACGCCAAAGGCGGATAATAAACTTGCCAATGATTTTTAAGTGCCAACGCACTAAGTGCTGATCGCAATCCTTTGTTAGCACTAACACCACCAGAAACGACTAAATTCTTCATATCGGTATGCTTTAATACACGCTTACATTTAATCACAATCGTATCAATTAGTGCCTCTTGAAATGCATAAGCAATGTCAGCTTTAATTTGTTCACTTTGATCCTCTTGCGCCTGCCAAGTATTAAGCACCGCTGTTTTCAGACCACTAAAACTAAAATCAAATCCAGGACGATCACACATCGGACGCGGGAAAACAAAAATACCTGCTCGCCCTTGTTCAGCAAGACGTGCCAAATGCGGACCACCAGGATAAGGCAATCCCAATAATTTAGCCGTTTTATCAAAAGCCTCACCTGCGGCATCATCAATTGACTCACCTAATAGTTCATATTGCCCAAAGCGCTTAACCGCTATTAGCTGTGTGTGCCCTCCTGAAACTAATAACGCCACATAAGGATACTCAGGTCTAACCTCTTCACTTAATAATGGTGCTAATAAATGTCCTTCCAAGTGATGAATCGCAATTGCAGGAATATCAAGCATATAGCTTAATGTTTTGGCAAATGTTGCGCCAACCATTAGCGCGCCAACCAATCCTGGCATTGCCGTATAGGCAATGGCATCAATATCCTCAAGTGTTAGCCCTGCGTGCGCTAACGCCTCCTTTGTCAGTGGAATGAGTTTGGCTACATGATCACGCGAAGCAAGTTCAGGCACCACTCCACCGTATTGCGCATGCAAATCAATCTGGCTGAACAATGCATTGGCAAGAAGTTTGTGTTTCGAGCCATCATAAATGGCAATGCCCGTTTCATCACATGATGTTTCAATACCAAGGACAATCATTCCTTAACAACCTTATCACGCAGTTTTCTTTTGCGTGACAACAGCATCAAAACCATACCGATAACAAGCCCCAAAACAAAAACCACCAACAGTAACAATATCAACGGCAAATGAAACGTACCAACCAAATAATTAAAGGTTACTTCCTGTGCATTCAATACTGCCAACGCCGCAACTAAAACAAATATAATCACTAAGATTATGTATCCAAATAAACGCATTATATCTCCTATAGCATATGCATTAATTCATGCCGTGCATGATAGTATATCTTTATGGGCGTATGCAATACGCCCCTACAAACTTCTGTTTTTACGTTTTTTATCCTTTCTAAATGACAAATAAAGCTTTTTACGCTTTGCCAATACGAGCGTACGACTTAACAGCGTGCTATAAATAGGGCTTCCTCCCATAAAAATTGCAGCAATCGTTGCACTAAAACACGTAACAATCAATGGCAAGATCAGCGCATAATTCATCGTCATCTCAACAACGAGTACGATCCCCGTTAGTGGCGCACTAACCGTCGCAGTAAAAAGTGCACTCATGCCTGCAACAGCAAAAACTTGTGGATTGGTTATAAGATCCGGAAAAAGCGCATGCGCGACAATGCCAAAAAACATACCAAAGATCGTCCCCAATGCCAACATTGGAGCAAATATCCCACCAGGGACACCCGTGCCATAGCTAACCAAGGTTGTGATAAAGCGCAAAACAAATAAAGCGATTAAGGCTGACAAAGCAATCTCACCGTGCAATGCATCGGGCATGACTTTATAGCCACCGCCAACCACATGCGGCAAAAAGACAATGAGCAAACCCGTTGCTGCACCAATAAGAATGATCCACTTCCAAAAATCAAAGCCTGAACGCTTAGCAAAAAAATTCAATGAATGAACGAGATATTTATTAAACAGCACACCCAATGCACCAAAAATCGCACCAAAAACGACAAAAAGCCATAAACTTGATAAGGGTGGCGCGTTATATGCTGTCATATCGATATCCATCATCTGGCGAATGTTATACCCTCCAGTTTGCAACAATGCTTCGAGCAAAATATCGGCAACAACGCAGGCAACAATCACCGTTTGCAATGATTGAAAGCTGTATTTGAATTGACGACGCATTTCTTCAATCACAAACAAAATCCCCGCCAAAGGCGCATTAAATGCTGTTGCAAGACCAGCGCCTGCACCTGCGGCAATAAGTACATGCGCATAATCATTATTCAATCGAAAGACACTTTTAACCAACTGACCAATCGCCCCACCCATTTGAATGGTGGGGCCCTCTCTTCCTAAGACAAGTCCACTTGATAAAGACATTACCCCACCGATAAACTTCGCAGGTAATACACGCCACCATCGAAGCTCGCGCACACCTTCAAGTGCTCCTTCAATCTCCTGGACGCCACTACCTGAAGCCTCAGGCACCATACGTCTGACAATAACTAACGATAGAATCAAAAACATGCTTGAGAAGAACATACTAAATAGGCAAAGCAAGAATAGATTATCTTGTAGCGCAGTAAAAGCTGCTTGCTGCCCTGCCAATATCCAATGGATACATAACTGAAAAAGTGCTCCAATACTCCCCACTAACACACCGACAATGGCACCATAAACGGTTGATCGCAATACATCCTTTGGGTAATGAACTTTATTCATCCTCATCCTTAAAATGATTTATTTTTTCTATATCCTAGGCGTTAGCATAGAAACTCTTTAAGATTATTACAAGCATTCAACAATTTAACTTTCATTCACAGTGACCTTTTGCTAAAATACCGCTGTTTTTGCTCGATAGTTTTATAGCGCAATAACAAACAACAATTTGATATGGATTTTGACGATTGTACATCGACTGGGAGAAGTCAATTGCGTTAGCGCAATTAGCCAATGACTCATTCATCTACATGACGCTTTGAATCCAACCGCACATAGTGTATTGACACTTTGAGTCTATGCTATGTGTTTTTAAAAGAAAGCATAAAATATGCAAAACAGATTTAGATGATTAATAACTGCAGTTATCTAAGACAACTGCAAGCAACCTTGGAGAATCTATTCACAAGGGCTGCACACATTAAACGTTAAATCACACAAAGGTATTAGGGCAAAGTTTAAGTGTCCCTAATTTGTGTAACCACTTATGACAAAGAGCATAAGTGACCATAGCAGAATATTTGCGTTTTTGGTCGCATAAGCACAAACGCAAGATGAGAAAACTATAGGAATCACAAAAAAGATGATTGTTTTTATAACAATAATAACAATAACAGCGTGCTTTTATTGGGCTTTAACTAGCCAGGCACGCACTTTATTTCATGCAAACACATCATCTACGCACTTAGCTTCATCCTTTGTACCTTTTAAACAACTTGAATTTAAAAGGATAACAACACATGAAAAAAATGTTAATCAATGCGCGTCAAGCAGAAGAAACGCGTATTGCAATCGTCGACAACGTTCAATTGATGGATTTAGACATCGAGAGTGTTGACAGAGAACAGAAAAAAGCCAATATCTACAAAGCAAAAATTTCACGCATTGAGCCAAGCTTAAATGCTGTTTTCGTTAATTATGGTGAAGATAAGAACGGTTTTTTGCCATTTAAAGAAATCTCCCCTGAATACTTCAAGAAGACAGCCAAAGACCAAGACACTCCGTTAAATGAGTTGCTTGATGTCGGTCAAGAATTGATTGTGCAGATTGCTAAAGAAGAGCGTGGTTCAAAAGGTGCGGCTTTAACAACTTTCATCACACTTGCTGGCTGCTATATGGTATTGATGCCAAATAATCCAAGTGCCGGCGGTATCTCTCGTCGCATTGAAGGTGACGAGCGTCAAAAACTCAAAGCCCTTTTTGATTCTCTAACCATCCCTGCCAATATGGGCGTTATTATCCGCACAGCAGGTGTTGATCGCTCAGCTGATGAAATTCAAGCGGATCTTGATACTTTGACAACACTTTGGGATGCAATCAAACGTGTTTCATATCAGCGTAAAGCACCTTTTTTAATTCACAAAGAAAGTGACATTACTATTCGTGCTATTCGTGATCACTTAAAAGAAGATATCAAAGAAATTATTATCGATGATGAGGAGTCTTACGAAGACCTTAAGCGCCAATTAAGCATGCTACGTCCGAGCTTTGTCGAGCGTTTGCAGCTTTATAAAAAAGATCTGCCATTATTTAACGCTTTCCAAATTGAAAAGCAAATTGAAAGCGCATTTAAACGTGAAGTGCAGCTGCCATCGGGTGGCTCAATTGTGATTGATACCACAGAAGCATTAACTGCAATCGATATTAACTCAGCACGTTCTACCAAAGGTGACAATATCGAAGAGACGGCTTTTGCGACAAACCTTGAAGCAGCTGAGGAAATCGCGCGACAATTACGCTTGCGTGACCTTGGTGGTTTAATCGTTGTTGACTTTATTGATATGGCATTTTTCCCCAATCAAAAGGCAGTTGAGCAAAAGCTGGTTGATTCTTTATTCCATGATCGCGCACGCATCCAAATGACGCGCATCTCTAAATTTGGCTTGGTTGAAATCTCGCGCCAGCGTTTACAAGCATCTCTTGGTGAGTCAGTAATGCACTCATGCCCACGTTGCGCAGGACATGGTTTTATTCGTTCAATCCCATCCTTAGCATTATCTATTTTACGCAATGTTCATGCTGAGGCAGTGCGTGATAAAACCAATGAATTACGCGTACAATTACCCATTGATGTCGCAACATTCCTGCTAAATGAGAAGCGTGATGAATTAATGCAAATTGAAGAAGGTACTAGTACCAAGGTTACCTTAATTCCTAATGCCAACTTACAATCTCCACATTTCAGCGTGCAACGCATTTGGGGTGATGCTTATACGGCAAGTCGTCCAAGCTATGATTTGATTGAGGATAAGAAAGATGTTGAGCTTTATAAAACACCAAAACAGGATAAATCAAAGCAGCCAGCGTTAAAATCTGCTGATTATAATCAGTCATCTAACAGTAATGACAATAAAAAATCTGACAACAAGCCTCAAGCTACTAAAGAACCCCATAAAGAAGCCAAGCATAGCAAAGCTGAACCAAAAGGTTTTTGGGCAAAGCTAAGCGCCTTTTTCTTCAGCGATAAAGAAGACAGTAGTGAGCGTAATACACGCGATCAAAAACAATCACACAAATCTACGCAACCAAAGAAAGGTCAACACAATAGATCTGATAATAAGAACAATGAGCGTAGTGAGCATCGTGGCAAATCTCAATCTCGTGACGGGCGTAATAATGATCGTGATAACAATCGTCGTGATAATCGCAACAACAATAGAAATCAGAATGGGAATAAGCCACGTCATCAGCAACAAAGTGAAGAGCGTAATGATCATCACAACAAATCTGCTGATACACGTCAAAATAGTGACAATCGCAGTGATCGCGGCAATAAGAATGACCGCAATGACCGTAACAATCGCAATGATAGAAACGATAGAAATGATCGCGACAGAGGCAATAAAGGCAACCGTAACAATAATCGCAACAACCAACGTCTACAAGTTCACCAAAGTGAAGAGATGGTCGATATTGCTGCACTAAAGAAAGATTCACCTGAAGCACAAAAAGCGGCAAAAGAAAAAGCGATTATGAAGACAATCTCAACCACACCTGAAGAGAAAATTTCAGTGATGGTTAAAGAAGTTTTAGCCGAAGTGACGACACTGACCAGTGATCAGGCTGTTCAGGTTGAAACGCATGCTTCACAAACCCGCAAAGTTAAATATTTAAACTTTGAAGTAGTTGACACGCAAGCATTAACTGCTGAGATTGCCAAGGAAGAAAAACTTAAGCAAAAAGAGCTTTCCAAACAAGCTAAAGAAGCGCAAGGGTCAACAGCTGAAGCTGAAGAAATTGGCATCATTATCGGTGAAACCATACTACAAAGTGATGATAACACTACTAATGAGAATAATGAGAACGAAGTTGAAACCGTTGCAGCAAGTGATAATGACGACAGCAGCAAGCAGGAAAAAAAACCACGCGCGCGCAAATCAACACGTAAATCTGCGCACATCGAATACTCTCCTGCCGTTGATGTGAGCTCTCAAGGCTATATCACTAAAACCTAATTCATTGGAGTTATGTACTTTAGAAATTAAAACACCTCGTCAGCCTACGGCTGCCACCCCTCTTATAAAGAGGGGAATTGGACAAGGACTGGTATTATTCCTCTCTTTGCAAGAGGGGTGCCAAGCTTGCGAGGCGGGGTGTTGAAATGAGCAAATTAAGCAACATGAATGCTTAAAATAATTACTTTCTTTTTGGATTGCGATAAAGTTTAACAAGTGAGGACAAATGATGATTAAGTTTAGATCTAAAGCACTTTTTATTAGCGGTATTTTATTAGCAAGTTTAAGCATTCAAACAGCAAACGCTTGTCTTTCCAAAGCCTATAATGATGCATATGCATTGTTTAAGCATGGTCAATATAGCCAATCTGTGCCTGCATTTACCAAACTCTACAATAACGGTTGCCCAACTTCTCCCTACTTTCTAGGGACTTATTACACCTACGGGATTGCCGTTAAGCCTAATTATGATACAGCGATCAAATATTTTGATAAGTTCCTTGATAAGAAAAATCTGGCACAACCTCGCGACTATCGCGCCAATGCCTATCGTGCTTTGGCATTGATTTACAACGCTAAAAATCAACCAGCAAAAGCTCATAATTATCTTGTTGACTCTGCCAAGCTAGGCAATACTGAGGCAATGTACTTATTAGGTCGATCATACATCGGCAAAGATCAACCGTATTATACAAAAACCGATCTTCACCAAGCCTTTATCTGGCTTAATAAAGCCGCTAATTATGGCAATATTGCCGCCATGAAACTCATCTATCAACATGAATTACAAAAAGATGCTTAAAGCATAATAAATAGGTAAAACATATGTTTAAAAGTTTATCCGAACGCTTAGGTGGCTCACTTGACAAACTCAAAGGTCAAGGCCGCTTAACCGAAGACAATATTAAAAGCGCCTTACGCGATGTGCGTATGGCGTTACTTGAGGCTGATGTCGCCCTACCCGTTGTTAAAGAGTTTATCAGTCGCATTCAAGAAGAAGCATTGGGTGAGAAAATTCGTACAAGTCTCACACCAGGGCAGACCTTTATTGCAATGGTTAAGAAAGAGCTTGAACGCACATTAGGTGAGAAAAATGAAACACTTAACTTAGGTGCTCAACCACCTGTTGTTATCTTAATGGCAGGTTTACAAGGCTCTGGTAAAACAACAACTACTGCAAAGCTTGCAAAACTCTTAAAAGAACGTCACGACAAAAAAGTCATGGTGGTTAGTGCCGATGTTTACCGACCAGCGGCGATTAAACAGCTACAAACTTTAGCTGAGTCTTTAGATATCAGCTTTTGCCCATCATCAGCTGATGAAAAACCTATTGATATTGCCGAGCGTGCATTGCAACTTGCCAAGCAACAAGTATGTGACGTTTTAATCCTTGATACCGCTGGGCGTTTGCATATTGATAATGAAATGATGGATGAGGTCAAAGCATTACATCATGCGATGAACCCAACAGAAACACTCTTTGTCGTTGATAGTATGACTGGTCAAGATGCGGCAAATACAGCTAAAGCATTTAATGATGCTTTGCCGTTAACCGGTGTTGTCCTGACTAAAGCCGATGGTGATGCCAGAGGGGGAGCTGCTCTTTCTATTCGTGAGATTACTGGCAAGCCGATTAAGTTTATCGGGATGGGTGAAAAAACCGATGCTTTAGAGCCTTTTCATCCAGATCGTATCGCTTCACGCATTTTAGGTATGGGCGATGTGCTTTCTTTAATCGAAGAAGTTGAGCACAAAGTCGATCAAAAAGAAGCAAAAGAGCTCGCAACAAAACTTAAAAAAGGGAAATCATTCACCTTAGAAGACTTTAAAAGTCAATTACAACAAATGAAGAAAATGGGTGGTGTCGGCTCAATGCTAGATAAACTGCCAGGCATGGGTAACATGTCTGCTAATCTTCAGGATAAAGTTAATGATAAGATGTTTGTACAAATGGAAGCAATCATTAACTCAATGACGCCTTTTGAACGTCGCAAACCTGAATTTATCAAGTCATCACGTAAACTGCGTATTGCTAAAGGCTCTGGCACACAAGTGCAAGATATTAATCGTCTATTAAAGCAGTTCACACAAATGCAAAAGATGATGAAGAAAATTAGTGGTAAAGGCGGCATGGGCAAAATGATGGGGGCTATGCGCCAAATGAAACAAATGAAAAACATGCCAGGCATGATGCCTCCTGGTGGCAAAGGTGGTAAGCTATTCTAAATAGCTTTTTGACTCAACTTCATTTGATCAACTTCAAAAATAAATTATCTACTATTTTCACTTTTATGCAGCAGGAAAATCAGGTACTGTAACGTTTTAGCAATCAAAATGATCAATTTCTGGAAACTTTTTCATGGCAAATAACTCATTAGCAAAGCAGCTTGGCTGCATGATGATTGTCACCGGCACTGAAATCGGTGCTGGCATTTTAGCACTCCCTATTATCACCGCCAAGCTTGGCTTTATTATCAGTAGTATTGTGATGCTTATTGCGTGGAGCATTATGACCTATACCGCGCTTTTAATTGCTGATATCTCGCTATCAATGCCAAAGGGTGCAAGCTTTGCCTCTATTGCTAAGCGCACATTAGGCTTGCCTGGCGTTATCATCACTTGGATTTCATTTTTGCTCTTGATGTATTGTATTAGTGTGGCGTATATCTCAGGTGCTGCTTCTGCTTTTAACTCATTACTGCCTAGCATTTCCTCCAGCGCATGGTCATTAATCTTCGTTGTTGTTTTTGGTGCAATCGTCGTCGTTGGTACATCAGCCGTGGATGTTATCAATCGCATACTGCTCTCAGCTAAGCTTGTTTTTTTAGTACTTGTTTGTTTGATTTTTTTAAACTTCGTCGACTTTAGCAATTTAGCCGTTTCTCCAGTAGATTTGGTACCAACGTTATTAATTGCGATCCCAGTGATTATTACTTCTTTTACATCACATATTATTGTACCAACTTTAAGTGATTATCTTAATCAAGATGCTAAAGCATTATTTCGCGTGATTTTTATTGGCAGCATCATCCCGCTAATACTTTATTTCTTGTGGCTCATTGCAGTACTTGGTGTATTACCTTTGCATGGACCAATCAGCTTTATGAGCTCTATCTTTGATCACATGAGTGTTGATCAGGCGAATGTTGGTAATATCCTACATGCACTAAAAGAGAAAATCACCACAACAACTGCGAATATCAGCATGAACGTCTTTACTGATATCTCAGTGATGACATCATACTTAGGTGTTAGCTTGGCACTTTATCACTTTAATGTTGATAGTTATCGCTTAAATCGCCTGCCTACTCAATTTAAGACGTTTATTGCGATTATCTTAACCTTCATTATTCCATTACTAGTTAACTTGCTTGACCCTAATCTGTTTATTAGTGCTATTGGCTATGTTGGTGTGTGTATTGCTGTTTTACTCTTAATGATGCCTGCCGTTATTGCCTATAAACTCAATAAGTCAGGGCATGTTTTCCATTATAAAATCAGTCAATTCTCGCTATTGTGGCTTATCTCATTTATTGCTGGTATTGCCATTATTGTGATTCATTTTTCTGCCTAACCGTAAGCGAGTTATTATATGAGAATTTCTCGTGTATTTTACCCTGCGGTTTCTGCGCAATCCGCAATGATCCCCCTTTCTACTGAAACAAGTCATTATCTTATTCGTGTATTAAGGCATAAACAGGGTCATCAAGTTATTTTATTTAATAATACTGATGGGCTTGAGTATCTTGCTGAAATCAGTCACGCAGACCCTAAAAAAACAATACTTCAGATATTATCTAAAACTGAAAAGCACAATGAATCACCCATTCATATTCATCTTTTTCAGGCACTGTCTAAGGGGGACAAGTTAGAAACAGTCATTCAAAAAGCCACCGAACTGGGTGTTAATGAAGTTACTCCAATACTAACCAAACGCGTTGATTATAAGCTCAACCAAGACCGCATAGCGCATAAACTAGAGCATTGGCAGAAAATTGCCATAAGTGCGAGTGAGCAATCCGCGCGTGTATTTGTGCCTACAGTTAATATGCCTCAAGCTTTAGTTGATGCATTAACTATCGATGCAGATATTAAGTTATTCCTATCTCCTTATAGCAATGAGACAATTACCCATCTCTATCAACAACAATCAGATGCTAAACGATTTGCTATTTATATCGGTCCTGAGGGTGGTTTTAGTGATGATGAAGAGGTACTTGCCTTAAATAAAGGCTGTCACAGCATACGCCTTGGCAAAAGAATACTACGCACAGAAACTGCGCCTTTGACAATTATTGCTATATTACAGGCTTTGTGGGGTGACTACTGAACCTGTTTAAGACTTGGTTTATCCCAACTACCAGTCACATCAAAACTCACTAAGCCAATATTTCTAAAGATGGTATTACCTAAAAGTTTTGTGCCTAAATAAGTCGCAAAAGCCACAACAGGACCACCAATAGCACCTGCCACTGCCGCGGTTGTTCCAGAGAAATGCGGCTGATATTTAATGCGCTGGTTGAGTTGTTTATTGGTTATATCGACATTACCCGTCACCACCAAAGCAAAGCTAGGGGTATCAATAATCACTGAAGGATTGCTTTTTGCCAAACCATTATCAAGCGTATAAGCACCAATAATACTATTAAACGCCATACCACGATGTTCAAAATCATCATAAGGCATAAATAAACGTTTGAAATATGAATCCAGACTTAATAAACCAATATACTTAGCAATCCCTGAATCAACCGACAACACGACACCATTGAGTAAATCAGCTGTTGCTTTCCCTGAAATAGTCGAAACGTTTGGCATAAGGTCTGGCCAGCTTAATTGTACTTGGACATTGCCAGATCCGCCTTTTAAGAAATTATCATAGCCAAAGTTATGCAGCATATCACCCCAATTTAATGAAAAGACATTGGCATGTACATAACTACCATACGAGGAAAGCTTTGCTGTCGCTAATAACTTGGCATTTGGATCATAGGCAGATAATACCGGGATCGATAACACTCCTCCTCTAACCGTTGTTGCCATTAGAAAATTTGGGATCGAGTAACCACCCACTTGCAAGTTAGTCAACTTGACATTCATATCGGGCGTTTTGCGCAACACATCAGATGTTAATAAGATGTTTAACATCGTCATAACGTCAGTTTCATTTCTTGTATTATTTTCTTTTCTAGCTTCACCTCTCGTTTGTGGTAAAGCAAAAAATAAATTATCTGCACTAACTTCAATCGGTTCACTTAATGTATCAGGAACGCTGATAACCAATGATTTTTGTGACTCTCCACGCGCAATATAGTTTGTGTAATTATGCACACTATTGGTTTGCAAAGTGACATTTTGGTAATTGCTCCCAAAAAGGTTTAACTGATCAATACTAAGCATCACTTTTGGGCGCAGTAACTGATTAAGCTGTCGATAAACACAGTCGTTATAATTTGCAACCACAAAGCATCCTGTTTGACTAAAGTTTTCATCAATTATCGGCACGTCTAAGTGCAAGATCTGCTGCCATTGCTCTTTATTTGCTACATTTAGAATATCAGTACTACTGATACTTTGCATTGCATTGACTATCAACTGGCTACTTAACATTGATAGCTGTCCATATAAACCTAAATCAGAGACAACACCCTTATCATTAACATTCATGCTTGCGCTTAGCTTGTCCTGATGTTTGATATCCAATTTGTTACTGAGATGCCATGAGACTGTCTTATTTGCTGATCGATTTTTTTGCCATGTGCTTTTTAATAACAACGGGGTATATTCAAAACTTTTTTTCGTTAGTGGTTCACCTAAATTATTCTGCCAGCCCAGTAAGTTAGAATTCACTTGCAAAATACCTTCATTGATATTTCCTCTAATGGCAAATTCAAATGGCAACACACCTTGCATCACATGATATATCCCATGATCTAATTGCTCAGCACTGAACCTAGGTGAAAATGCGACAGATGCTCCACCTTCAAGGTTAATACCAGGGTGCCTCGGGGCTCATAATAGATTTTGGGACTTCCAAGTCAGCCAAAATCGAATCGCTTCCCTCGGCGGTTTATTCTTTTGGGCGGCACGGCTCCCTCTCAAGCAGGCTGCGACGAAAACTACGTATTCTTCTTCGCCACCTTGCTCCTGTATGCCTCTACGGCGTGAAAATATAGCTTCAAGCACAGACTTGCTCTGGCGCCTACGGCACGTCGCGCGCTGGGAATGAAGCCACGCCTACCTTGTCTACTCGACCTCGCGTTCCGCTCTCCATGTCTCGCAGCGTCGGATTTTCAAGATCGGTAACATCTACCATACCCTTGAGATTAAAAGGGATATTCCTATTCAAAAAACCTGAAAGATTTTGAATTTTGAGCGTTTGATTATTAATCAGCACTTCGGCATTAACATCATAAAGTGATTTAGAAAGTGGTTTTTTAATATCAATAACACCAGATTTAAGCTCAACTTTACCTGCAAAGCGATCCTTTTTTGTATGATCACCCAAGGCGATACCAATATTAAGCCTGGCATTAATGTCCCCTTGATACTGCGCATATTGATTAATTTGTTGTGCCAAAGTTCCATATTTCGTTTGTGCTAAATACGCATAGGCATGTTGACTATTAGTCGCAACATCCGCATTAATACTGAAAGTCGCAGGCACATCAGGCGCAATATTATCAATCTTCAAATCAACATTTTTGATCGGAATACCGGCTAAAAATCCGCCATTAACCTTAGCAGTAAATACCTCATTATCAAAATGCAAAGCCCCCATAACCTGGTGCGCTACACCTAAACCAAAATACGGTGACAAACTACCCTCTTGAATGGTCGCATCAATCTTAAATATACCGTCATGCTTGGGGTATGGAATTTTGCGTGCAATGCCATTTATTGCAAAGTTAGCATCTAATTTTTTAGCACCATATAAACATTGCATTAACCAATCATACAACGGCTTAGGTATTCCTTTTTGTGGCAAAAAGGCTTGATATTCAGTTGTAAGATTTTTGCCATTTAACTTACCCTTAAGATAAAGACTAAAGTTTTTAGGATCAGTCAATGGCACATCAACAGCACCTTTACTGATAAAATGAATATTCGCATTCGTTAACGCCAAATCATCAACCACAAAGCGAATTTTTGAAGGCTCTTTGATGATATCTATATTTCCTTTAACTGCGATCTCTGGCCAATCTCGACTAAATATATGATTCTCCGCCATATCAAAACTTGGCGAGTCTATGATTAGTTTCACGTGGTTTTCACGCCACCAAACGTTGCCACTTAAACCTTTAAAGTCGACATGATGATCGCTATTAGCAATACCTAGATCATTAAAATTCGCTTTTAATTGCATGCCTCTTAAACTAAAGTCTTGCAAATCAAAGCTGAAACGCACATTGCTTAGCACGCCAGAGAGCACAATGTTTTTACGCCAATCACTGTTTTCCATCTGCACTAATGACGAGAAATCTGCTAAATCAAGCCGTGGAATATTCATCACTAAACGATGTTGATCTAATGAAAAAAGTGCCGATCTGAAGGTGTATCGCTTATGATTCATGACAAAAGACAAAGGATTAGCACCTAATACAAAGCGATTTTGATAACGAAACAATTGCAGATTAAACACGATATTACTAAATATTGACTCATCTAATTGACTGGTTTTAAACTCAGCTTTTGATAACTCACCCATAATCATGACTGAATCTAGTCCCTTGGTTGAGCTAACCACAGACAATGCTAATTGATGATCAGTCAAATGTGATATTTTCACTTGTTTTGTCACGCCATCAATTAAAGTTGCTAAGATATTATGCTTATCATTTAAGGTACTATCAAAATAGTATTTATGCTCTTTGTTCTCAACAACCGAGACGATATCAATTTGCCCAAGCTTGGGCAGCATATTAGCCTTCTTCTGTGGTTGTAACGTTAAGCGTAAAACGCCTTTTGCTTGCGTTCTCTGCTGATAACTTGCATTAACTACAAGCTCTGCCAATGATTGAGTATTTTTAAGGATATCAACGCGCATATTCTGCAATTCGAGATTATTTTGTTGCAATAGATACCCCAAGATACTCGACCAGCGTCCACCGATTTCATCAATCTCTGCTACTGACAAGGATTGTAACATTCGATAATCAAAGGCCTTGTCACTGGAATAAAAGACAAGTTTGGGTTCTGCCACCGTGACATCTTTGGTGACAAAGCGCCAACTCATCAGTGACTGCCATGCATTAATATGAACCGTCATTCTAGGAATATTAAGAGAAAACCCTTTATCTTTAACCTTAACATCTTTGACCTCAATCACAGGATTGATGCCATGCCAACTGGCATACTCGACTTTTAAAGAGACGCTCGATCCCGTTACCTTTGATAATACATCTTCAATCGAACTTTGATACGCAGGCAGAAGTCTCAAAACACCATAGCCAACAACACAAACAACAATTAGAAAAGTAGCAAATACTGAGCTTAACCATAATATAAATATTCTTCTTTTCATAAATTGCTGCTCATTAGATACATAATTACATTAGCACAATATCATACATTTCTTGAGCATAGCTTAATTCTGGCTGAAGTTTAACGGGTTTACCAATAATAATTTCTAATTCGCCTAAACCAAATGACTCATCATTTTGCAAAGCATCAATCACCGCGTTTGCAGCAACGATCAAAAAGCCATTGCTTTGATAAGCATTTGCCTCACGATTAATCTCGCGAAAAATCTCATAGCAAATACTTTGCACTGATTTAATACGCCCTTTTCCTTTGCACATTGGGCAAGGCTCACACAAAAACTGTGCCAAGCTTTCCTGTGTACGTTTACGTGTCATTTCAACCAAACCGAGCTCTGATAAAGGTGAAAATGTCGTGCGTGCATAATCAAGCTCTAACGCCTTTTCAAGCGCCTCTAGCACTAGTGTTTTATGCTCTTCGTCTGACATATCAATAAAATCGACAATAATAATACCACCGAGATTTCTTAATCTTAACTGCCTTGTTAAAACCCGTACAGCCTCTAAATTAGTTTTAAAAATGGTCTCTTCAAGATTGACCATCCCAACATAACCACCGGTATTGACATCAATCGTTGTCATGGCTTCTGTTTGATCAATAACAATGTGCCCACCAGACTTTAATGGCACTTTACGCTCAAGCGCTCGTGATAACTCTTCTTCAACACCATACATGTCAAAGATTGGCGTGTTTGAGCTATATAACTCCAATTTCTCACGCACACCAGGCACAAATTTATCACTAAAACGGCATAACTCACTATACATATCAATATTATCAATGCGAATGCGCTCAACCTTATCATTAGCAAAGTCTCTTAACGCACGCATAACAAGGCTTAAATCTTGATAAACAACACCCGGCTTTGTCACGGTACTGGCTGAATCAACGACGTCTTGCCATAAGTTTTGCAAGAAATTAATATCTTTTCTAAGCTCCTCAGAGGATAAACTTTCGGCAACCGTGCGAATGATAAACCCGCGTGGGTAGTCCGAGCCAATTGCTTCTTTCATCACTTGTTGTAATCGACCACGCTCCTCCTCGGATTCAATGCGCAAAGAGATGCCAATATGGTCTAAGTCTGGCATATGCACTAAATAGCGTGATGCTAATGACAAATGCGCACTTAAGCGCGCACCCTTACTGCCTAATGGGTCTTTAAGCACTTGCACCAAGATGCTTTGCCCTTCTCTCAACCAATGACGCACATCAGCTTCTTTGCTGTTTAAGTCAATGCCGGCACTTTCATCTGAGGCAATAGGCATGACATCAGAAACATGTAAAAAACCAGAGCGCTCAAGTCCTATATCAACAAATGCAGCCTGCATTCCGGGTAAAACCCGCGTGATTTTCCCTTTATAAATATTGCCAACAATACCGCGCTGATTCTCACGCTCAAAATGCACTTCCTGCAACACACCATTTTCAATTACGGCAACCCGCTTTTCGTGTGCTGCTATATTCATTAAAATCTCTGCTTTTATCATAACAGCCACTACCAAAATCCAAATCATTTACTCATAAAACAGTTTACTGGATTTAACTCGGTGCAGCAGTAGTTTTTACGGTGTTTTTGAGAGTTTAACTACTTAACCTTGATTGCAACCATGCGTAAGCGCACATAATCAGCATACCACTGATCATTTTGATATTGTGTGCCTTTTGCCAACGACTCAACCTCGCTTAAATAGTCGTCATGACTGTCATTTGGAATCTGGCTTAAGACATCATTGCGAAACATTTTCACCCAATTGCGTAATCCCTCATCCGTTTGTAGCAAGGTCGGGCGATCAAAATGAACAGCAAAACTCACACGAAAACCGTTATTTTCAAGCAATGTCGCATATTCAGCAATTGATGGATAAAAATTAAAAGCACTGAACTTTGTTACGCCATAAGCTTGAGCTGCTGTCTCAATTGCTGTAAGCACGTTATTAACATTGCCTTTACCACCCATCTCAAAAACAAAGCGTCCATTGGGTTTTAGCACTTCGTTAATATTTTTAATCACCGCATCGGCATTGTGCATCCAGTGAAGGGCTGCATTAGAAAAAACAGCATCAAAGCTTTCCTTAGCAAAAGGAAAAGCTAATTCGGCATTGTGCTGTGTAAACTCAATATGTGGATAATCTTTATTTGCCTGATCAACCATTGACTGCGCAAAATCAATACCATAGACCTTGTGACTTCTTTTGGAAATTTCATGACTTAATTCACCATTGCCACAACCTAGGTCTAATATAAATTCATTTTGTTGAGGAGCCAGTAACTCAACCACTTCATAACCATAGTTTGTAACAAAATTATGTTGTGTTGTATAACGCTTAACATCCCATTGTGTTGTCATTGTTTTATCCTCAATTGACCGTCTGAGGTTT
>JAHDDB010000070.1 GCA_020629575.1 Caedibacter sp.
GCTTGACCAATAATCTCTGTTGCTGCTAGAGCAAATGGTGCATTCGAGTTTGCAAGCTCCGCGGCAGGCACCATCCCCATAATCACTGTAGAACTCGCGATATAAATAAATGCTGCAATCAAAGTACCAGTTAATGTCGCTAGTGGAATCGTTTTTTGCGGGTTTTTGACTTTGCTTGCCGTTACTGCCGCAGACTCTAAACCAATAAATGCCCAGAGAGTCAATGAGGCCGCAGCACTCAATGCACTTAAACTTGAACTATCGGTGCGATTAAACTCTAAATAATACTCCGGATGAATATACCAAATTCCTGCAAAGATGATAAAAAGTAAAGGAATTGTTTTGCCTATCATTGATAATAACTGCAACCAACCAACGGTACGTGCACCAAACATGTTAAATGCTGTTAGTACCCAAATAATGCCAATCGCAGTAATTGCGGTCATTAATTTATCCGATAAAATTGGGAAAAAGAAACTCAAATACCCCACCATTGCCAAAGCGATTGCGCAGTTTCCTACCCATAATGACACCCAATAGCCAAAACCACTTTGAAACCCTAAAAAGTTACCCATTCCCACGCGCACATAAATATAAGGACCACCATCAACTTTGGGCACCAAACGGCTAAAGCTACAAAAAACAAGCGCCAATAACACCGAGCCAATAGCCGTGAAAATCCACGCTAAAATACTAATTGAACCAAACTTTGCCAAACCAGATGGCAATAAAAATATCCCCGAGCCAACCATATTGCCAGAGACTAGCGCCACTAGCATCCAAAAGCTCATATATTGATTCTTTCCACTTTTTACATTCTGCATTAAAGCATTCCCCTAGCGTTTTATATTCTTCACCCAATAATAAGTCAAAATAAATACCATAGTATAAGCAACTATTAAAGTATCCTTTTGTTAACAGCAGTTACCATGACAGAATTCATCTCTAATGAACAGACACAAAATCATACAATTTTAGGCACTTAAATATTGAACATAAAAAAAGGGTGCACTGCCCCCAGCACACCCTTTAATTTAACTCGCGCTTACTATTAAGCTGCTAATGCTGATTTTGCTTTTTCAACTAATTGTGCAAATGCATCTTTGTTGAATACTGCTAATTCAGCCAATACTTTACGATCAAGCTCGATATTCGCTTTTTTCAAACCATTGATAAATAGGCTATAGCTTAAATCGTGCTGACGTGCTGCAGCATTTATACGCACAATCCAAAGTGCTCTGAACTGTCTTTTTCTCTGCTTACGGTCACGATACGCATATTGACCTGCTTTGATAACCGCTTGCTTGGCAACACGGTACACACGCGAGCGCGCACCATAGTAGCCTTTGGCTTGTTTTAAAATCTTCTTATGACGACGACGTGCTTCCACGCCTCTTTTTACTCTAGGCATAATCTACTCCACTTTAAAAAATTTGTTATTAACACTTATGCATACGGCATTTGTTGATTCAAACTTGGTACATCTGCTTTTGCAACTTGAGACATACCACGTAAATGACGCTTACGCTTAGTTGTCATCTTTGTGTTAATGTGAGCGCGATTCGCTGCACGATGCTTAAAACCACCCTTACCAGTTCTTTTAAAGCGCTTAGCAGCACCTCGGTTTGTTTTTATTTTTGGCATAATATACTCCGCATTTTACCATTTTCTGACATACTCAAGCTTGCGCTTGGCATGTGTTTTATTTTTTCTTAGGTCCTAAAACCATAACCATTTGGCGACCTTCCATTTTCGGTCGGTGCTCAACCACGCCGTACTCGTCTAAGTCAGCCTCCAAGCGTTTAAGCATATCAACACCTAACTCTTGATGCGCCATCTCACGACCTCTAAAACGAACAGTGATCTTGACTTTATCGCCACCTTCAAGGAACTTTATCAGGTTGCGTAGTTTTACCTGATAGTCCCCAATGTCAGTACCAGGACGGATTTTAATTTCCTTGACCTGCATCTGCTTTTGCTTCTTTTTTGCAGCGGCTTTCTTCTTGCCTTGTTCAAACAAGAATTTGCCATAATCCATAATACGGCATACCGGCGGAGCTGCTTGAGAAGCAATTTCCACCAAATCCATACCATGTTCTTCTGCCTGTGTTAACGCTTGTCTTAACGACACAACGCCAATTTGCTCTCCTTCCGGCCCGATTAAACGAACCTCTTTCGCTCGAATATTTTCATTAATCGGCGTTTTCTGGTCTGCTTTGTTAATAACTCAAACTCCTAATTTAGGTTTTCTAGGCTTACTCGACCTTTTTTCTCAATTTCTGACAACAAAAGCTCAGCAAATGCATCAATCGTTAATGCACCCAGATCGCTACCATCTTGTTTTCTAACGGTGATCTGACCCAAAGACTGCTCTTTTTCTCCAGCAATCGCCATAAACGGCACTCGTGCTAAAGTGTGCTCGCGGATTTTAAACCCTATTTTTTCATTTCTCAAGTCAATTTGTGTACGAATACCAAGTTTTCTTAATTTTTGCTCAACTTCTTTGAGATATTGATCTTGTTTGTTGCTAATTCCAGTGAGCACGATCTGCACCGGTGACAACCACACAGGCAGTTTACCCGCATAATGCTCAATCAAAACACCAATAAAACGCTCCAGTGAACCAACAATCGCGCGATGCAACATCACCGGCACTTGCTTATCACTATTTTCATCAATAAATGTCGCCCCCAAGCGCATCGGCATGGATAAATCCAACTGAATCGTACCACATTGCCAACTGCGACCTATCGCATCTTTTAAATGAAATTCAATCTTAGGACCATAAAATGCACCCTCTCCAGGCAGATAGTCAAAAGCAACCTTTTGATTATTAAGCGCATCGGCTAAGGCTTTTTCTGATTTATCCCAAATCTCATCTGAACCCACGCGATTTTCAGGGCGAAGTGCGAGTTTGACATCAAAGTCAGTAAAGCCAAAATCGCGATAAACCTCAAAGCACTGCTCAACCATTTGCGCCACTTCAGATTCGATTTGCGCCTCTGTACAGAAGATATGCCCATCATCTTGCGTAAAGCTTCTGACACGCAACAAACCATGCAAAGCACCCGATGCCTCATTTCTGTGGACCACACCAAACTCGGCCATGCGAATCGGCAAATCGCGATAGCTATGCAAATGATGATTATAAACCTGAACGCAAGTTGGGCAATTCATCGGACGAAGTGCATAATCACGATTCTCTGAATTCGTCATAAACATATTCTCAGCATACTTTGCGGCATGCCCTGATTTCTCCCACATCGAGATATCAGCAATCAAGGGTGTTCTAATCTCAGTACAACCATACTTTTCATTCGATGCACGCATATAATCTTCAACAACACGCCAAATGGCAGTACCCTTTGGATGCCAAAAAGCAATCCCTGGGGATTCTTCTTGAAAGTGATACAAATCAAGCGCTTTACCAATCTTGCGATGATCACGCTTCTCAGCTTCTTCAAGACGTGTTAAATACGCTTTTAATTGTTTTTTATCCGCCCAGCACGTGCCATAAATACGCGTTAACATCTCATTCTTTGAATCGCCACGCCAATAAGCACCTGCCACACGCATTAATTTAAAAGCCTTTAGATGTGATGTATTTGGCACATGCGGTCCACGACATAAATCGGTAAAATCACCTTGTGAGTATAAACTCAATACTTCACCTTGTGGCAAATCAGCAATAATCTCTGCTTTATATTTCTCGCCAATAGCTTCAAAGTAAGTGATTGCATCATCGCGTGATTTAACAGCACGCGTCACAGTTTCAGCTTGTGCCGCTAATTCGTACATACGCTTTTCAATCTTATCCAGATCTTCGGGTGTAAACGCACGTTCATAAGCAAAGTCATAATAAAAGCCATCTTCAATCACAGGACCGATTGTTACCTGCGCATTAGGATAAAGCTGTTTCACCGCTTGCGCTAATAAATGCGCACAGGAATGGCGTAAAATCTCTAAACCTTTGTCATCCTTTGCCGTAATTAAGGTTAAGGTTGCATCATGCTCCACGATAAAACTCGTATCTACTTCTTTGCCATTAACAATACCAGCCAAGGTAGCTTTTGCTAAACCCTGACCAATATCCAAGGCAATGTTATACACAGAAATAGGTTTTTCAAACGCACGCTGCGACCCGTCCGGCAAGGTAATTACAGGCATTATTCACTCCAGATGTTATTGTTTTCATTCGGCTTGCTTTCACTTTAAGCAAAGCAAAAAGTCTATAAGTAGAGTATTTTCGAGGATTACAGTAGCTGCTGTCAAGCATTGTGATTTTGTTTCAGTGGTTACTGCCATCATTTAGCGCCAAACCCAGTCAAAATGGTATAAATCGTCTTCATAACAATCTTAAGATCCATAATAAGTGAGTAATGTTTTACATAATATAAATCATATTGCAGCTTTTCATAATTACCATCAGCACCTGTCGTGTGCCCTTGGGTTACTTGCGCCCACCCTGTAATCCCCGGTCTTACAATATGTCTTAATCGATATAACGGGATTTCTTTTTCAAATTGTCGCGCGGTTTCTATCCATTCAGGGCGTGGACCAATAAGACTCATATCACCTTTTAGAATATTTAAAAACTGTGGTAACTCATCAATTCTAAATTTACGCATAAATGCCCCAAACTTGGTGACACGCATATCTCCTGCTACCGTTTCACCTGATTTGTCAGCATTTTTAACCATCGATCTGAATTTATATACTTTAAACGGTTTATTATTAAAGCCCATTCTTGACTGCATATAAAATATTGGTCTGCCCATGGTAATTAAAATGATCACACCCACCAATGCAAAAACAACGATGAGCAAAGGTAACAAAATAAGTGACAACAAGAATTCCAAACTATTTTTAAGCAAGCGATACCACAATGGGATATTAAATCCAGCATACATCCAGTTTTCCTGCAACTGACTTAAGGATAACCTTTGTTCAATAAGCTCCTCATAGGCTGTTAACGTAAATACAGGGATATCGTGCTGGCTTGCGTGAAAAATTAACTGATTCCAATTATTACTATATTGAAACTTTCTATCAACTACGATGGCATCAATCGTTTTAAGATCATAAGGTGTCACTTCAGCTTTTTGAATCAGTTTGACTTTGTGACTCATTGCAACTTTTGACATAAGTTCTGGATGCATCAAAATGCGATAAGGATGTCCAAAGGCACGAATAATCACAAAACGTGCAACACAAACAATCACCAACCAACTGATAATGGCGCAGCCACCCACTAAAAAAACATGTGATGCTTTACGCAATACAATCGTCACCAAAGCAACAATAACAAAAAAGAACAATGAGACGATAATAATATGTGAATAATACTCAAGCAATCTTGTCGAACGTTGATAACGATACAACCAGCTAAAACAAAAAATCACGATCATAAATACAATACTTTCCTGACTGAGACTCCATATATATTCGTAAACCCAGACAAGTAGCACAAAAACAAGTGCCTCCAAAATAAAACTAATAACCGATGACTTATTCATGCAGCTCAATTAAATAGATTCCTATGGCACTGGAGTATATACTAAAAATGCTGATTTTGCCTGAGGTTTAGTTTAGGAAATCTAACTCAGATAAGCTTATATTTCCAATATATTGTTTCTTTACTTAAGTAACTCTTTCACTAAAATTGATATCTTATCTCTAAATCCCTCCAACAAGTCATAGAAATCATCTTTAACGGCATAATAAACATCTTTCGCCATATCCTCATGGTAAGTATGTGACGTCAAATTTCTTTTATCAAGCATCTTAAGCCAGATACTAACTTCAGAAATCAACCCTTCTTTAAACGCTTCACGAAAAGCTGATCTTGGACTGTTAACATCAATACCAACGTACTTTAAATAAGCTTTCATCAATTTCCAACAAAGCTCATAACAAAATTCAAACCGCTGGATTGTAGCATCTAAATACATATCATCTTTATATATATCTTTTTCAATCGCCTCTTCTAAACGCATTAAAGCCGAATTAAAATCATCCAGCTTCTCATTTAATAACGCCAATGACATCCAATTTTTCTCTTCAAGATGATTCTTGATCAGCATAATACCATCTGACAATACATGCTGATATATTTTTTTATCTCTGCATAATTTGATATCAACAATATCAACCATGAAAGGCAAAGTGCTTTCTTCAAATTGTTGGTCTAAGCTGATTGTGTTAGCTTTATAATCAACTGCTAGATCAATATCTGAAGCGGGCTTATAGTCACCCTTTGCTCTTGAGCCAAATAAAATCACCTCATTAAGAGACGCTTTATTTTTATCTAGAATGCACATTAGCTCAACAAACTGACTAGCTGTTAAACCAAAAATAGTTGTTTTTTTCATTTAATCACAGACCTTATTTAACATTCACACTTTTTCAACCCACAAATCTGCCATATTGCGCTGTTTGTCATCAAAACTCATGCCAATTAAATAGATTGGTTTACCATAAGATTTATACTTTTGCGCATATTGACGTGACTTAATCTGTGCAACAGCCTCTTTAGCACACCCATATTTCTGTAGTTTAAACTCAATAATCATCACCTTATCGGGCATCACAAGTGTCAAATCGATTTTCCCGTGATTTGTTACATCTTCAGCAATTAAATCATAGCCAAGGGCTGCCAAAAAGCTATAAACAATACTGGCATAAAATCCCTCGTACCTCTCAATATCATTATTGCGATACCAATCATGGGGAATACTTGCAAAGTGACTACATATAATTTCACCTAAGCGCTCGAAATCATTTTTTTCAAAAGCGCCAATCATATGATCTATCACTTGATTTTTCTTACTGTCATTTGTTGCTATTGTTGCTAGGCTGTTATTAAGGCTATATTTGACCTCATAATTTGGATACCCTAACCGATAAGCAATGACATGTCCACGGAGAAACATTTCTTTAATCGTTAAATATCCTGTCTGAAATAAAAGTGTTTCAATCGGCATATTATCAACATCAAAGGTTCTCAACAAATGCTCGTTGACCACAACACTTTCAAAATCAGGAATAAAATAGCGATTCTTTTGCACCATTTTCACTAGAAATGTTGGTGTTGCTGTTTCAAACCAATAATTACGATAATGAAAATCTTTACTTATAAATAATAAGATATCAAAGGGATTATAGACTTTTTGCTTTTCACTTCCTGCAAAATTATAACCATTATACCAACGTCTTAATACGTCATAATCAACTTTAGCTTGCTGCAAATGCTCGTTAAAAGTTTCTACTAATTCTGCTTGGTTATAACCACAAATATCAGCATATTTAGCATCTAAAGTTATATCGTCTAAATTGTTTAAATCACTAAACAAACTGACTTTGCTAAACTTTGAAACGCCGGTTAGCATCACAAACTTAATATATTCATCTTGCGCTTTAATGACACTATAAAAATTTTTCAAACGCTGGCGCATTGCTATGGCAAGGTCACTATTATCAATATTATCTAAGATTGGTTTATCATATTCATCGATTAGAATAACTACCTGCTGATACCTAGTGCCAAGTGTATTAATGAGATAAGAAAATTTGCTACTAACTTCACTATACAATTGTTTAATCTGATAGCGCTCATAATACGTATCTAGAAATGCGCTAATCTTCTCATCCAAAAGTTGAGGGTTTGATATATTTCCCTCTCCAAAACTAAAATGTAATACAGGATAAGTGACTTCCCAATCCCAATTTTTCTCAAGATGGAGACCTTTAAATAATGCTTTATTACCTTCAAAGGCGTGTTTGATTGTATCAATCAACAATGACTTACCAAAGCGTCTAGGACGCAATAGAAAATAACGTCCCGCACCTTTGTTCACCAGCTGATCAATATGCTTAGTTTTATCGATATAAACATAATTTTCAGTAATAATTTTCTCAAAACTTGAGATACCAATCGGGAGTTTTTTCATATTTTTGCCTTTTCCCTACTTAAGCAGTTCATCAATATCGCCAAGTGATAATAATTTATATTCAACATCATATCCATCATAATAGCTCACTAGCTTGTGTGACTTTAATATTAACTTTTCCAGACTTAATTTTTGTTTATTCAGCTTTACTTCACAGATGACAATCTTTTTATCAATATCATCTAACGCCACGATATCAATCTCATTGAGATTTCCACGCTCCCAGTACGAGCCTATTTTGGTGTAAATTTGCTTGGCTTTAAAAATTTCTATAAATAACTTTTCTAAACTCTTTCCTTTAAATATCGCGATATCGCGATAGATAATATCTTTTAACCTCAGAAAATTCTCCGCCTCTATCAGCGATTGGTATTTAAATATAAATCTAAACCAAAAGGCTAAAAATATGTCGACGATCTCATATTTTTGAACTTTTGAATTAGGTTTGGCAGTGATTGGCTTAATTGACCTAATAATCGAATAATCATATTCCAAACGGTATAAATGCCCCGAGATATTGCTTTGTAATACAGATTCTATCTCGGCTCGGGAAGTCTTTGAATCCGCTATCAAACTTAAAATCGAAAAATAGACACCATAGTCCTTGCCAAACTCCTCTACGAGTCTGTTTTTACCTTCATCCAAAAAAATTGAATTCGGCTCAACAATAGTATTTAGCATTGACTGCAAATTAAAACTGTCATGCAGGCTAAATAACTCAATATATTTTGCCACCCCACCAGTCAAAGAATAAAAATCAAGCATGTTATCAGCATTATAGCTATTATGATCTTGTAAAATTTCCTTTAAAACATATGGTTTAAAAGGCTTAAGCTCTATTTTGAAGTCACAACGCCCAAATAAGGGCTCACTCATATCCTCATATATTTTTTTCATTAAATGATAAACTGAACCACAAGTTATCAAATGTACCTTTGAGGAGTTTTTATTGATATCCCATAACTTTTGTACACTTGAATATATGGAGGGGTTAATTTTCAGGAACTCTTGGAATTCATCAATAATGATGGTGAAGGATAGTTTCTTGCCTAACTCTAGCAAATATTCAAACACATCTTCAAACTTGAGCAACTCACCAAATAATTTCACGCCAAGTTTACCGGTAATTTCCTGGCAGAAATCCTCACATAACAGTGTTTCCGCCTTTTTAGCAACAAAAAAATACAGTACTTTATCATCGGTATAGCCTTGAAGCGCTAAGGTTGTTTTACCTATTCGCCTGCGACCAATAAGCATCGTCATGACTGACTTTTGCGCTTTTAATTTATCTGCTTTTTCAAGAAGTGCCAACTCATCTTCTCGGTTATAAAACTTCATGATTATAATAACCCAGGTTGTGATAACTTGGGTTATTATAATACAATTGCCATGCTCTTACATAGCAATTTTTATAATCACCACTTATTCAGTACCTCTATCATTTTGTCAGCCGCTACTTCAACAGAAAACAATGAGGACACTAGCTTTTGTGCATTAACCGCGCATTCTTGCCGTAACGATTCGTCTTCTAACAACCTCACAGCATTGTGATAAAGCACTTCATCGTCATCAGCAATTGAAACAAATCCCGCTTTACTCCCCCCAACAACATCGATTAAATCATTTCCAGGATTCACTGAACCAAGTATCGGCATTGGTTGGCTTAAATAACCCAATACTTTTCCAGGAAAGTTATGTGTTTTATGCTCTTTATGTAGTGAAAATAAACCTACATCAGCTACTTTTTGAATGGCAAAATACTCAGCCTGCGGCAATGCTGACAATAGTAAAATATTGTTTAGATGCTCTTTTTGAATGATCTCTGAAATAAATTGATATTTACTCCCTTGTCCAATTAAAACAATCTGTGCTTTAGGATGTGATTTTAATCTGCGGGCTAACTCAACAATATTCTCTATACGCTGCGCATGTCCAATATTGCCGCCATAAATAAAAATAACTTTATCTTCAAGCTGGTACTTTTTCCTAAAACCCAAATCTGGCTTTATCTCAGCTAATGCACTCGCATCAACCCAATTGTAAAGCACTTCAACCTTATTTTGGTATTGTTTACGTGTGAACTGATTAAACCAATCTAAATTTGCCGGTGACATCACACCAATGCGATCAGCTGCCTGATAATTGATATCTTCATACTTGCGTAATACTCTAGCAGGAAATGAGCTCTCTTTGATAATTCCTTGATCAATAACCCATTGCGGGAAAAAATCTCTTAGAATAAGGTAACTTGGGATATTAAAATGCTGTTTTACTTTAGCAACTGCCTTACCAAAGAAAATAGACGGTGAGTAGTAAACAATCGCATCGGGCTTAAAACCTTGACCTATCACCAGTTTCCACACTTTATGTGAGAATTGCCATTCATTTATCACACGCCTTAAGCGGTTGTTCGTGTCCTTGACCTTGCCTGTTTTAAAACGATAGATGCTCACTTCATCTAATCGCTGATAATCTGCTTCACCATATGAGTTTGGGGTAACACAACTGACTTCATGCCCACGTTGTATAAAATCACATGCTAACTCATGCAGCATTTTTGCTGAGGCTTTCTTACTTTTTGGCAAATAGTCATCTGTCAGAATTAGTATCTTCATCTTACCCAAATTTATGGTTAACTTACCCTTCACTTAAATTCAATTTGGCAGTATATACTAGTTTTGCTGCTGATACATAGGGTAATGTGCCCCATGCATGTTAATCCAGCGATGCATTTCAACGATCATCACCTCATAATCAGGAACAATATAATCAGCAGTGCTGCGCGTACTTATAAAGCTTTTATCTGACTCAAACACCGCATTATCGTGAATATT
>JAHDDB010000071.1 GCA_020629575.1 Caedibacter sp.
TTTAAAAAACTCTCATTAAATTTTGAAAGCGACAATAACAAGCAATAAAGTACATTTAAGTTTATTCATCTGGTTTTTGGGTGCATTTTTCTTCTTTTGCGAGTATTTCCTGCGCGTCTCCCCAAGTGTCATGCTGCCGCAATTATCCGACAAGTTCTCAGTCACTGCCGCAGGACTCGGTGCTTTATCTGCCTTTTTCTATTATCCATACATTCTCATGCAAATACCTGTTGGCATGATTACCGATAAATTTGGTCCTAAAAAGGTGATGATGTTAGCTGCTTTTATCACTGGTATTGCTTGTATTATTTTCGCTCTTGCCAATAGCTTAACACTTGCCATTATTGCACGCATGCTCATGGGTTTTTGTGGTGCATTTGCGTTTGTTGGCACACTGCGTTTAGCGATTAACTTCTTCACACCGAGCATCTTTGCCATGCTTACCGGCATCACTCAAGCCATGGGCATGCTTGGCGCTGCTGTTGGTGAGGCGCCAATGAGTATTTATGTGCATCATGTTGGCGTTGAGGTTGCGATGCTTAGTTTTGCGATATTATTTTTCATCATCGGTTTCCTTATGCTGTGGATGAGTAAACACAGTACAGCTAACCAAGCACTTACAGTTAGCAATAGCAGCAAAATATCCCATGGCATTAAAGAAGTGATAAACAATAAAGCACTATGGTTAAACTGCTTGTTTATTGGTTGCTTATATGGCCCAACAACCGTTTTTGCCGAGATGTGGGGTACGTCATTTACTGCAAGCTTCAGAAGTCTAACACATACGGATGCCGCCCTTACCACCAGTCTTATTTTTATTGGCATGGTGTTTGGTTGTCCTTTGTTTGGTTTTTTTAATAGTATGTGTAATGCACTGCAATTAATGCGTTTATCCGCTTTGCTCTGTCTTATCTTAATGATTGTGATTATTTATGTTCCAGGGTTATCATTATTGCAATTACAAGTGATTTATTTTTGCTATGGGATTTGTAATGCCGGCATCATCCCTTCTTATAATCGCTCTGCTCTTTTGGTACCGCGCCAATACTCAGGCATCGCACTTGGTATTACCAATATGTTCTCAGTTTTATTAGGTGCAATAAGTATTCAGATTGTCGGCATTTTAATTAACCTCATCAGTAGCAACCAAATGCAAAACGCACACATCTATCCGGCTGAAATCTATCAACGCATATTTATACTGATTATCGTCTTATTCTGTATTTGTTTGGCACTCTCTTTCAAGATGAAATCCATATCAAAATCAACATCACTTGCACATGTTCCGTAACATTAACCTAATTTGATATAAAAAAGCACAAACCCTGTTGGATTTACTGCAAACCCTCGTTAAAATGAACGCCTGTTCTAATTTGGGGTTAAATAAGCAGTAAATAGCTATGCAAATATTGTCAAATCGGCATAATTTTAATGTTTTTACAACTTTTCGTCATTATTTTCGGCTAGCATCTACTATGCTAGATAATGACTTCAGCGCTTTTTGCTCTATAATGACCAAAACGCACAAAGCAACTTGAGTTTAAAGGAAATCAATATGCACGGATTTAAAAGCCCGCAAATCTATTTAAAAACATTTATCATTGGTCTTTTGGTGATTGCTGGCATTATCTATTTTGAGCTAACTGGTTTAAAGCCTTGTCCGATGTGCTTACTACAACAATTTGCTATTTTATTGATTAGCATTATTGCATTTATCGCCCTTATCCATAAACCGAAAATCAGGGGTGTGCGTATTTATAGTTTCACCCTTGGTGTGATTGCATTACTTGGTGCCTTGGTTGCCTTAAAGCAAGTTTGGATGCAAATAAATCCAAGTGAATATGTCGGCAGCTGTGAAGCAGGTGTTGATAGTTTATTTCAAAATTTGCCAGTTCTTGACTTCTTAAAGTCGCTTTTCACAAGTGGGCCTGACTGCTCACAAGTTGACTGGCAACTGTTTGGCTTAAGCATGGCAAGCTATAGTTTTGTTATCTTTATCGTACTTAGTACGCTACATTTTTGGCAGTTTCTATTTTATAACCCTCATAATTTAATAAATAAAACAAAAAATATGAAAACAGAAGGATAAATCATGGCTGAACTCTCCCTAAAAGCACCCAAGAAAAAGCTTATTAAAGCTTTTATCATCGTCATTGCCATTCTTGTCGTTATTTTTGGCGGCATCTTTGGCTTTGCCAGTTTTGTCAACGGTAAAAAGGCTTCAGCCATGGCAACTTGGAAAATGCAAGCTCCTGAAGTCACTGCTACTGCCGCCAAATCTGAAACGTGGTACCCAAGTGTGAAAACCATTGGTGAAGCTGTCGCCATTCAAAATGTCAATGTTACCGCTCAAGCTTCAGGCTTGGTATCAACCATCTCTTTTGAAGCCGGACAAATGGTTAAAAAAGGTGATGTGTTATTCACACTTGATACGCAACAGTTACAAGCACAACTAAAGCAAGCACAAGCTGATTTGGAACTTGCTAAAATAACCTATCAACGTGATGCTGATCTTTTGAAAAGTCAAGCCGTCTCACAACAAACGGCAGATCAATCAAAAGCAAAATATGATGCTAATCTTGCTAATGTTGAATCGATTCAAGCGGATATCAACTATCGCACGGTAAAAGCTCCATTTGATGGTAAGATTGGTTTGCGTCAAATCAGCTTAGGACAATATTTCAGCGCTGGTAACAGTGCGGCAACGTTAACTGAAATATCACCGATTTATATTGATTTTAGTATTCCACAGAATAACTTTAGCAATGTTAAAGTTGGCGGTGACATTGAGTTTACATCTGATTCCTATCCAGGTGTTACTTTCAAAGCAAAAATTACTGCCATTAACTCACAAATCACCAGTGACAACAGAGCGCTTAATATTCAAGCAACCTTTGATAATAAGGATCAGCAACATTTGATCTACCCTGGTATGTTCCTTGATGTCAGTTTGATTTTACCCCCCATTCCAAACACCATCATTATTCCACGCAATGCTGTAAGTTATACATTATATGGTGAAACAGTTTATGTGCTTGTACCTGATTCAAAAGACGGGCAACCTGTGATGTCTGAATATAGCGCCATGAAAGATGGTCAAGTTCAGCTCGTATCAACAGGTAAACAGCAATACACAGCCAAGCAGGTTCCGGTTAAAACCACCATGACCAATGACAATAAAGTTATCGTTCAAGGCATTAAAGCTGGTGACATGGTTGCAACCTCTGGTCAAAACAAACTGCAAAATGGTGTTAGTGTTGTTATCAATAATGACGTTGACTTCAAAAACAACCCATAGGAAAACGGCATATGCATTTTATTGATATTTTTATAAAACGGCCTGTGCTATCAACGGTGATCAGCTTGCTGATACTCGTTGCTGGGATAGGAACCGCATTTACCCTGCAGGTACGTCAGTACCCATATATGAACAATGCTACAATTATTGTAACTACGGCTTATCCAGGTGCCAACCCTGAAGTTATTCAAGGATTTATTACCACGCCATTAGAACAATCCGTTGGTTCTGCTGATGGTATTGATTACATGACATCACAAAGTGTGCTTGGTTTAAGTACATTAACAATTAACGTAAAATTAGGTGCTGACCCTAATAACGTCCTTAGTCAAGTCGTTCAAAAGGTCAATGCAGTACAAAACGTTATGCCAAGTGGCGCGCAATCTCCATCGATTGATATGCAATCAGGCAATTCATTTCCATCCCTTATTTTGGGCTTTACCAGTGATGCTTTAAATGAGCAAGAGATTACTGCTTATATCAAAAATCAGCTAACGCCTAAACTACAATCTTTAGGTGGCATTTCCAATGTTATTATTTGGGGTGAAAAGAACTATGCCATGCGTGTCTGGCTAAACTATGACAAAATGGCACGCTTTAATGTCACACCCGATGATATTGCCAAGGCCTTACAAGCCAATAGCTTAATTGCTGCCGGTGGTCAAATTAAAGGCCCTTATTTTAATGTCACACTTAATCCCACTACTAACCTTGATAATGCGCAAACTTATAAAGAATTGGTTGTTAAAAATGAAAATGGTAATCTCGTTCGTTTAGGTGATGTTGCTACCGTTGAATTAGGTGCGCAAACCTATACTGCCAATGTGAGTTTTAATGGCAAATATGGTGTTTTTGCTGGTGTTGTCGCCGCATCTGATGCGAACGTATTGACTGTTGTTGATAATATTATGAAAGACTTGCCAAGTATTAAAGCAAGTCTACCAACTGGTTTAAACATGAATATTGTCTACAACAATACCACTTATATTAAATCCTCTATTGAAGATGTTGTAAAGACACTGATTGAAGCGATCATTATTGTAACTGTTGTCTTATTCTTATTTATTGGTTCTTTTAGATCCGTTGTTATTCCTGTCGTCGCCATCCCACTATCGATGATTGGTGCCTTCTTACTCATGTTTTTAATGGGCTTTTCCATAAACCTCTTAACGCTCTTGGCAATGGTACTTGCCATTGGTTTGGTGGTTGATGATGCCATTGTTGTACTCGAGAATATTTACCGACATATTGAAGAAGGTAAAACACCTTTTGAAGCATCTATCCAAGGTGCCAGAGAGATTGCTAATCCCGTTATTTTAATGACATTAACCCTTGTCGCTGTTTACTTACCGATCGGTATGATGGGGGGCTTAACGGGGATCTTATTTACTGAATTTGCTTACTCATTGGCAGGCGCTGTTGTTATCTCTGGAATTGTCGCTTATACATTCTCACCGATGCTCTGCTCAAAAGTACTATCTAAATCAATTACCGAAGCCAAAACAGTTAAGTTTATTGATAACTTATTTGAAAAACTTAAGAATGCGTATGAACGTGCCTTGCGTCTTGTTTTCAGCGTACGCATTGTCGTGATTTTATTTGGTGCTGTTGTTTTAATTAGCTGTTACTCATTATTTATGGGCACAAAATCAGAGTTAGCACCTACCAAAGATCAGGCCTTTATCGGGATTCAAGGAACAGCCCCTTCACCGGCTAACATTCACTATTTAAATACTTTTGCACCCGCACTTTATAAAGATATGCAAAGCTTACCAGGCGTTGAATCAACCTTTGTGGTCAACGGTTACCCGCAAAGTAATAGCAGCTTTGGTGGCGTGGTCTTAAAACCATGGAGCGAGCGCAAAGAAACACAAATGGAAATCAAACCGATATTGCAAAACCTTGTCAATAACGTTGCAGGCTCTCAGATATATACCTTTGAGATGCCATCATTACCAGGTATTTCATTTGGTCCACCGATGCAATTTGTGATTCAATCGGTTAATAGCTATCCTGGAATCTATGCCATTGCTAATGATGTCATCAATAAGATGATGTCAAGTGGTTTGTTTGTTTTTGCACAAAGTGATCTACAATTTGACAACCCACAAATGATTGTACAAATTGATCGCGAAAAAGCAGCTTCTTTAGGCATTAGCATGCAACAAATTGCTCAAGCACTTGGTTATGCCTACTCTGGAGGTTATGTGAACTACTTTAGTATGCTGGGTTATAGCTATCAGGTTATTCCTGAGCTTGCTGATAACCTTAAGCTAACCAAAGAGCAACTTGGACAAATCCGTATCACTACCACAAATGGTAAGCTCATCCCATTATCAGCCATTGTGACCTTTAAAACACAAAGTGTGCCACTGAGTTTAAATCGTTTCCAACAGCTCAACTCAGCAACCATTAATGCCGTAACCACACCAGGCGTTAGTCAAGGCCAAGCAATTGAATATATGCAAAACCTAGCTAAGACCGAGTTACCACAAGGGTATACACATGACTATGCAGGATCTGCACGTCAGTTCTTAGAAAACAGCAACCAAATGGCGATTGCTTTCTTATTTGCACTGATAGTGATCTTCTTGATGCTTGCTGCTCAATTTGAAAGCTTTAGAGACCCATTGATTATCTTAATCAGTGTACCAATGTCAATTTGTGGTGCATTAATCCCACTTTATTTGGGGCAGTTATTTAATTCAGGTTATGCCTCAATCAACATCTACACACAAGTTGGTTTGATCACCTTGATTGGCCTGATTAGTAAGCACGGTATCTTGCTGGTGGAGTTTGCTAATAAACTGCAAGAAGAAGGCTATAGCAAAGTAGAAGCGATTTTAAAATCAGCTGCCCTTCGTCTGCGGCCAATTCTTATGACAACGGCTGCCATGGTTGTGGGTGTTATTCCACTTGTGATTGCCTCAGGTGCCGGAGCTGTAAGTCGCCAATCTATCGGTATTGTCATTGCATCTGGTATGACAATTGGTACCCTTTTCACCCTTTTCGTTGTTCCAGTTGTATATACATATCTTGCGAAGGATCGCCGTGCATTGATTGAACGTTGGAAAGAAGAAGATAAGATCATCGCACAAATCAATAAAGATCATCATTTAGAATAATTTCTCATTGGGCGTATGCAATACGCCACTACTATATATTTTTGCTTTCTATTTTATAAAAACCCCTTTATCCTATAGCCTGATTTTTTAACACGACTAACAGATGGGGGATTTATGCCCAATGGAGAGAACAACTAATAACAAAAAACCACTCATTAGCATTCGTAATTTAGTGAAACGTTTTGATGATGGTCATACTGCTGTTGATGGTATTTCTTTAGATATTTACCCAAAAGAATTTTTCGCATTGCTTGGTAGCTCAGGTAGTGGTAAAAGCACTTTACTTAGACTCTTAGCTGGGTTTGAGCAACCCACTGACGGCAAAATATTAATTGATGGCGTAGATATGACCAATATTCCACCGTATAACCGCCCGATTAATATGATGTTTCAATCTTATGCCTTGTTTCCACACATGACCATTGAGCAGAATATCATGTTTGGTTTGAAACAAGATAAACTGCCCAAAGATGAGATTATTAAGCGCACAGCATCGGCACTTAAGATTATTAAGATGGAGCATTTAGCAAAACGTAAACCCCATCAACTATCGGGTGGTCAACGTCAACGTGCGGCATTAGCACGTTGCTTGGCAAAGCGTCCCAAGCTTATTTTGCTAGATGAGCCATTATCAGCATTGGATAAGAATTTACGCGATCAAATGAAGTTTGAATTAGTGGATATTCAAGAGCAAACTGGTAGTACCTTTATCATGGTGACACATGATCAAGAAGAAGCAATGACGATGGCATCACGCATTGGCATTATGTCCGAAGGTTGGCTTGAGCAAGTAAGTCCTCCACAAGAAGTTTATGAATTCCCGAAAACACGCTTTGTTGCTAACTTTATAGGTAAAAGTGCCGTTTTTGAAGGTGCGATTAGTGAAATCAATGATGACTCAAGTGTTATTGATTCTGATGAAACTAAGTGCTCATTTAAACTTGATCGCCGCATTGATGGTGTTGAGGCTCAACAAATCTGGGTTGGACTCCGACCTGAGAAAATATCTATATCGAAAACACCACCTGAAGATTACAACCCAAGTCAACCGGTCAACACAATCGTTGGCAAAGTGAAAGACATTGCTTATATGGGTGGTTTATCAACTTATCATGTTGAAAGTGCAACAGGCAAACGTATCACAGCAACAGACTTTAACGTTGAGCGTAACGCTGATCACCCCACTTGGGAAGATACTGTTTATCTGACGTGGGAACCTGAGAGTATCATGGTGTTGTACTCATGAAATGGCTTAATAACCTTGACCCTCATTTTGTACATAAGTGGCAAAATCGCTTTGTTATTTTGGTGCCAATGCTATGGTTTATGGTCTTTCTACTTATTCCATTTTTATTTGTTTTAACCATAAGCTTCACCCTACCTGCCAATGGCACCCCACCTTTTACCGCCATTTTGCAATACACTGATCATACCTTGCATATCATTTTACATCTAAGCAACTATATGCAAACGCTAAGTTCTAACTTGGTATTCATTGCCCTATTTGACTCAGTTAGTGTTGCCTTTTTCACAACGATCCTATGTATTCTCATCGGCTATCCGATGGCTTTAGCACTATCGCGCATCAAACGTAAAAATGTTCAGCTGATTTTTCTGATCATGATTATTATCCCCTACTGGACGTCATTTTTATTGCGAACTTACGCGTGGGTGACATTATTAGGCAATCATCAACTCAATGTCTTTTTGATGAAGTTAGGATTGCCAAGCATGGCATTGCTATATAATAACTTCTCGATGTATTTAGGCATGGTCTATTGCTATCTACCCTTTTTGGTATTACCCCTGTATGCCACATTAATTAAACTTGACCCTATTTTAAATGATGCTGCTGCTGATTTAGGTGCCACTCCAATTAAGACGTTTTTTAAAGTGACCTTGCCACTGTCTATGCCAGGGCTTATTGCAGGAAGCTTATTGGTATTTATCCCCGCCGTTGGTGAAGTCGTCGTACCGCAAATCATGGGCGGACTAAATAGTGTCATGATCGGTAGTGTGATTTGGGAGCAGTTCTTTACTGCCAATAACTGGGGAATGTCGGCAGCAATGTCAGTTATCTTATTGATTATTTTGGTTATTCCTGTGATTTGGATGCAAAAGATCCAACAACGTCAGGCAAAAGCATCAGGGAGTCTATAATGCGTATTTCTTCTTTTTTTTCATACAGTAAAGTAATGCTCATTCTAGGCTTGATATTCCTATACATCCCTTTAGTCATTCTTATTCTTTTCTCATTTAGCAGCTCTCAAATCATTAACTTATGGGGTGGGTTTACGCTCGATTGGTATAGGGAGCTTTTTCAAGATAGTGATATTATCAGTGCTGCTTTAATCAGCTTACAAGTCGCCCTTATTGCCTCACTTTGTGCAACAGTACTTGGCACCATGGTTGCTTATATCATGACACGCTTTAATTACTTCAGAAGTAAGAACTTCCTTTATGGTATGGTCATTACACCACTTGTATTACCTGATATTGTGCTTGGGGTCTCACTGTTATTAATGTTTACCTCATTACAGAATCTCATCGGTTGGCCACATGGTCGCGGCATGATGACGATTATCATAGCACACATTACCTTTTGTACTGCCTATGTGACGATTGTCATGCAAGCGCGTATTGCCAGTGCTGACCGCTCTATTGAGGAAGCGGCAATGGACTTAGGTGCCAAGCCTGCTAAGATTTTCTTTCAGATTACCTTACCACAGATCATTCCATCATTGATTGCTTCATTTCTATTGGCATTTACGCTATCGATTGATGATTTGGTCATTACTGAATTTGTCGCCGGTAGCAGTGACCCTACTTTACCAATGTATATTTACTCAACCGTTAAAAATGGACCAACACCTGAGATTAATGCACTGGCTACATTGATGATTGCGATTATATCAACCTGTGTTGTCGTGGGTGCATACATTGCATTTAAAATGGAACGAAAACGTAAAAAGCAGAAACAAAAATAATCACCTACACTCAATCTGCGATTGCCAAATATATAAATCATCCTTGCTTATAGTGGGCAGTTGGATATGACATGTTTGATCACCTTTTTCAAAAGCAAGCTCAGTGCTTGTTGATAAAATATCTGCTTGAATAAAGCCATCATCATTGGTAACACCAACAATTTCATCATTCTGCTTTAATATGGCATGAGCTAAAGGCTTAAGTTTGCCATCATGATCAATCACAATATGCGACATAAATGGTACAACACGCGCTAGATGCCATTGAACTTTTTGAATATTACCAGGGTATAAAACAAGCTTTTTCGCCAATTGATTATATTGATAACTTTCTGAAGATTTAGGCACAATGGTTAAATTATGATTTTTATAACTTGGCATTAAGAATAAGTTACCTGTACCTTGCCCTTGACCAATTTTAAGATCATTATCATAAATGTCATATTCAACCGCCTTACCCTCAGCATAAACCGATGCCACTACGCCTGAGTTATAAGCACCATCATAGCCAAAGGCGTAATCATTTTGAGCATACGCCATACTTGAATTAACCATGGCAGAGACCTGAGTGGTGTCTTTGGTGATATTACTCTGCACGTTGTATTGTGCTAATTTATTGGCACCATTAGCTGCAATAAAGCCGCTACTATTATCTTCACTATAGTTAAGTTTGGCACTACTACTTAAATAGGCGTTTGGACTACTATAATGAGAGTAGTAAACTGACGCTGATTGATTAAACTTACCTTGTGTTTGACCATCATCCATATAGTCAGAGCTGGCACTGACATTCCAACGACCTTGTGTAAAGTAAAAGCGAATACCTGCCTGAATCAAATGATCCTGATCAGTCTTAACTGCTGAGAACGTCATATCCGCACTTAAGCCTGACGTGCTAAATAAATTGCGAGAAAGGCTTATACCATAGCGATTCTGGTGTGTGATGGTATTCCAACTGTGTGATAGTGATGTACTGATACCTAACCATGAAAAGCTTAAGTTATTTTGCAATTGTAACTGCTGCCCACTTGGTAAAGGATTAAAAAGCTGCTGCTTAGGCATTAATGAGTCATTATTGTCAATAACGCCTAGAATATTGCTATACCAACTAATGTTACCAAAATTCCACGTACCGGTAATCGATGAGGCATACTTGTTGGTGTTTGACACGGTGTTGTACCATGACAACCTTAAGTTACCACCAAATAAACTATCTAAACTGAGAGTAATCAACTTATTCGAGGTTGTTTATCAGGATTTTAATCAAGCTG
>JAHDDB010000072.1 GCA_020629575.1 Caedibacter sp.
ATGGCTGTTGATGAAGCTTTAATCATTAACTTACCAATCAAAGCAGATAAAGAGAAGTCTGAGTTATATACAGAGCTTCAGACGCATCTAAGTGATTTGTTAAGAAATGAAATTGATGGGAATATCGTTGAAATAATAGCGGATCATGCGCTCAACAGTTATCTTCCTACAACTCAAGTAGATATTTTCCCCTATATGCAAAATGAAGATACTGTGCAAAGCTTTAATGAGGAAATTATCTTTCACAAACCCGGCAAACAAGCAATCATCGTGACTAATCCAACGCAGCATGCTTTTAGTGTTTCATTTGATGACTTTTACCTACCAAATGGTGTGACTTACGTCACTGAAGGCGCTTATGAGGCTTATGCTAATTGCACTGATGGTGCGAGCTTAGCTGCTGGTATGTCCTGTGCCTTGGTGTTTGATGCAAGCGTTAGCGCTAATGAAAATGCGTTGGTAGATAACAAGTTTGAAATTACGCTAACGCCTGAGGATGCTGAAATTCCAGCAACGAAGCTAACAGCTTATTTTCAAATAAAATATGTTAATGATGTTGTATTGATGCCTAGTGATACTGCAATTACGATTCCTTTACAAGGTGTAAGAAAATATGATTTAAAACTTAAAAATAACGAGCCATCTATGCAATGGGTTCCTGCAAAAAATGTTGAGGATTATGTGTTAATACATGAAAATGGCACTGATGGTATGCGTATTGTTGAGCCAGTATTAACACCTTCGTGCTTAACTGGGTCACCCATTGCAAGTAGTGATTATTGTTACATTGGGTTGGAAGTAGCTGATAATGCGCAAGTAGCGCCAGACTATCAGCTGAGCTTAAATAAAGGTGATGGGAATTTAGCAAAAGATAATCTTGACGTTGGCATTATTCCAATTGCTGAGCAAGGTAGAGCTGTTTTAAGTTTGCAACAAAATCAGAAGACGATTACGAGCATATATGCAGGTGAGTCCTTTGAAGTGGTTGTAGCACCTGAAGAGGGTTGGCAGGATAAAGTATCGCAAGATCAAACTTTTACCGTCTCAATAAATGATGCTCAAATTACTTTTCCCAATGGCAATCAATGTGTTTTATCTATTGATGATCCAAATGCACCATGTCGTATTTTGGCTTCAACGCCGGTTGATTTGGCGAGTAACTTTTACCAGATAGATGTATCATCTGATAATGAAATCGTCTTAAGTGCACAACAAATCACATTTTTCACAGCAATAAAGCCAAAGGCAAAAAATCTATCTACAGGCGCTTATTACGCGTGTTCTCTTGATAGTTCAATGCCTTATTGTTGGGGTAATAATAACACTGGTCAGCTAGGTACTGATTTAGTAACAAAAAGCTCGATACCTGTAGCAGTTAGCCAAGGAGAAATTCCTGAGGGTGTTGAGCTCAAAGAGATTGCAGCTGATAGCAATAAAGCTTGCGTTTTAAGCGCTGAAGGTAAAGCTTATTGCTGGGGTAGTAACTATAAAGGGAATTTAGGTAATGGGACAACAACTAATAGTCCTACACCAGTAGCAGTATCTCAAGGTGAGATTCCAGTAGATGTTAATCTAGTCAAGATTTCAGATAGCTGTGCTTTGGGAGATAATGCTAAGGTTTACTGTTGGGGAGATAATACATATGGAGGCTTAGGTACAGATATGGTGTCTGGTTATTCAACAACACCTGCTGCGATCGCACAGGGAGATATTCCTGATGGTGTAGGAGTAATTGAACTGTCGAGTCATTGTATTTTGACTGATAATGCAAAAGCGTATTGTTGGGGGAGAAATAATGAAGGTCAGTTAGGTGATGGTACAAAAGTTGATAGCTTCAGACCTGCTGAGGTAAAACAAGGTGAAATTCCGCTTGGTACCTATTTATCAGCGATTGATGGTACTGGTTATCATAAGTGTGGTATCGCAACCAATGGCAAAGCGTATTGTTGGGGTAAAAATTATCGCGGGCAATTGGGGAATAATACGCAGGTTGATAGCTTAACACCAGTTGAAGTAAGTCAAGGAGCTATACCTGATGGCGTTCAATTAACTGATATCTCTGTGGGATATGAGCATGCTTGTGTATTAGGTAATGATAGTAAAGCCTACTGTTGGGGAGCTGGATACCATGGTCGCCTTGGAGATGGGGCGACCAGTATTAGATCAGTACCAGTAGCAGTAAGTCAAGGAGAGATCCCTACTGATGTTAAACTAACGAGTATATCTGTGGGCGCTTCTGAGAGCTGTGCTTTAGGTGATGATGGTAATAAATATTGTTGGGGATATAACTACTATGGTCAACTTGGCAATGGTACAGAAATAAATAGCAGCGTTCCTGTCAAAGTGCTACCTGCTGCTAATTAATGGTGTGACTATATGTTAGGTTATAGACAATTAATTGGCTTATCTAGTTTATTGCCATTGATATTATTATCAAGCTGCTGCAAGCAGACTTTAGTTAGTCAAATCACAGGTAAGAACTTGGAACCTATGAAAGCGCTGAATAAGCAAGCGCACGCGCAACCAATATTACATAACGTTAAAGTAACGGCTTTGTTTAATGTGCCTGATGTTCCTCGCCAAGCATTAGGCTCTATTGAGTTTGTTGGTGAGAAATACTCTGCTCGGGTTTCACTACGGACATTAATTCGTGAAGAAGGGGTGAAGCTTAAACCAGATTATTATCATATCAAGGGACACTTGATTACTGATGAAGGCATTGTTTATTTGCTTCATTGGGGGCAAAGCATTGATTTAAAGCAAAAAGTAAAGCGCGTATATAATATTATTTACAGTTTAAGTAATTAAATGATCATGGTAATTGCTTATTAGGTTTTTTGGGCTAGGCTTACATCAAAGGAATTGATGTGGTAATTGCTCATGAATAACCTATCAAAAATGATACACAGGAGTTTGTAATGTCAAATAAAGTACATAAATTTGGATTGTTCGCCCTCATGCTGCTTCCAATGTTAGGGGGCGGCACAGTACCCACCATCGAGAACCCAAGCAATTCGTTTAAGAAAGATTACAATAAAGAATTAGTGAAGTCCTTAGCATCATCAGTTGGTTTTAGTGGTAAATTTTCTGTTGCATTATGGGGAAGTGATGAAGATATACAAACATCACATGTTGCTAATCGTTTTCATGCGTTTAATGTCTCAAATGATGCGGGTAAAACCGTAAGAACGTTTGTTGCGGTAGGCTATACCGATGGTGTATTTAATTTAGTGGAGGTGGATAATGATGAAGCGGACCTAAAAACAGGTAAAGAGAATGACTATTTCTTGCTGCCGAAATTAAAGTCTCCAGAGAATAATGCATATTGCTATGGTAAAACGGTTGAAGATTTACTGAGTTTAAATAGTGATGATTTAATGAGCTATAAATCAAAATGTCAACTTTCTACTTATATTGAAATGAAGTTATTTTCTTTACTCAATATGAACGCTAACACAATGGCTTCAAATCCGCCTGTTGCAGTAACAGCATTAAGTTATATTCCAGACTTATCAAGCACAGTTAACCCAACGCTTGAAGCATATAGTGGCAAAGGCTTAATTTTAGTTGGTTTTGGCAGTGAATCATTTACACATTGGGATTTGAATATTGATTTATTTAATCTAAGCAAAAGTATTAGTAACAATATGAGTTCTTATGGAGGCGCTGTTGTTAAATTAAGTTTTGATCTTAATATGATAGATCAAGGTGCTATTGATTTACCATCTCATACGATCATCGAGCTAGATCAAAAACACAATGATGGCGCTTTTGCAGTAACGAATATTTTCCCTAACATTGTTATAGATAATGACATTATAGTAAATACAGCGGCACTTATTCAAAGAACGAAATTAACAACTTTTTCTCAATATGGTTTGGGAATGAAGCTTGTCGTGAGTGATGATCAAGCAGCACCGGTTCCAACGACAACACCAGATACGTTGGAGAGTTTAATAGGTATTAAAAATAATGATGAGATCGAGCAAGAAATATATGGCTATGAGCCATTTGGCGAGGCTATTCCAGGTGAAATTACGATCAAGGATAATGGGGGTGACTATCCTAGCGTATATGCTCTTTATGACTTAGGTTTGTTTCTAGGCTACCCAGATGGGCAAGTAAGTAAGATAACACTTGAAACGACAGGTTATGGAATGGATGCCGAGCCAATCCTTAGAAATGGTGGAGCATTTCAAACCGAAGGTGAGGTGCCTATTTCATATATTACTTATAATAATGCCACGCAGGATCTATTAATTGCTTCAGACAGTAACTCAGATGAGATTTATGCATTTCATTATTTGTCTGATAATAAAAGTCAAAGAGCGAATGAGAAGCTTAGTGTTAAGTTGCGTGAGGCCCTTGGAATAGCTAGCTCTAGTGACTTGCCTTTATTAGTCTCAAGTGCATCTGTGAATGATGCTACGTATGTTTTATTTGATGATGCGAGTGTTGTAAAACTTAGCTTTAATAATGAAACAGCAGCTTATGAGATTATAAAAATAGCAAATACAGGATCTACATTAGAGCTCAAAGATGTGCAAGAAATTGCAGTATCTGAAGCACAAGATTATCTGGCGCTAGTCAACTTGGAGACGAACTCAAAGGGTGAGCCATTATCTTATCGTATGTTGTTGCATCACCTTAATAATAACACGTTAGCGCCAGGCCCTGAGGAAGTGTTCAAAGGTTTTAAACATATGGTATCAAATGTTACCTTTAGTAAAGATGAACTTGGTAAAGACTCCTTAAGCTTCACATTAGCAAAACAAGGGTTTATTCAACCAAATGATTATCAAGAGATCTTAGGTGGTGTAACCTATGGTGCGCTTTATAATTATGATATTCAGGCACAAAAATTAATAAATCCATCAACCAATGTCCTATGTTATGTTGAAGCAGAGCATTATAGGGATAGCTCTGAAAATGCGAAACTGTCAAGGGTGCAACAAGGGTTTTGCTATGTTCCATCAACAGATTATCCTGAGAAATAAGGAGTGTGAGATGAAAAGGTTATGGATTATTTTGAGTTTGTTAGGCTACTCACTACAAAGTTATGCAGTGGATAGTAATAAAGTAACTTTGTATTATATGTCAACAGATGCGGGAGAGGTTCGGAGTATAGATTATCAACCTTTGCCGGCAGGAAACTTTGTCTCGCCTGATGTGGATAGTAATGACAATATTAAAGTCTCTTATGATACTGTATCTAGAAAGTTCAAGACCGAGGGGGAGCGTAAGGGATTGGAAATAGACTTTCAGGTTGATCGTGATGGTGTTGAAAAAGATGGTGGCGATTATATGGTGGCTGCATTTTTAAAAAGAGTTAAGAGTGCACGTGTCGGTGGCAATTATGATATTTCTTTTACGAAGGTTAATTTTATTTTTTCAGGACAACTATCAATCAATAACTCACCCATTAAAGGTGAGATCCACTTTATGCAAACAGAGATGAGCGATAAAAATGAGTGGCATCTAGGTTTCAACGAAGGAGTCTATGGAGGAGATGATCTAGATAAGGGCGTAGAAGTATGCACTAAAGATGGCAATCATTATCATATTAAGCATTTACCAGATGATGATAATGATCATGAATTTAGAGTATATGTGACAGCAGATGCAGATAAAAAGGATTGTTAATTAAACAAGGTGGTAATAGATGAATATTAATGATCTGCAACTACTTCAAACTTTACTTGAGTTAAAAAATGTTTCTCAAACAGCTGAGCTTATGCATATTGCCCAACCTGCTGTAACAGTTAAGCTTGGTAAGCTGCGAGATCACTTCAAAGATGAATTACTCGTACGCAAAGGCAATACCATGGTTCTAACAGAAAAAGCGCATGCGTTAATAGAGCCACTGACACAAATAAATAGAGATTTAAATAGCCTTGTTGCTCACTCCAATGTATTTGACCCGCATGATGCGCATTCTTTTTCATTGATTTTGCACGAATTTGCTTCTGACTTGATGCTTGAGCAGTTGGTTGCAACACTTTTGTCTTATAATAAAGATCATATCATTTGTATTGAAAGTGTTTCTAATTTTTATGATGATATCCAAAATAAAGATCTTAATAATGCCGATTTAATTATCAGTGATGAGGTTGTTGCCGCTGATAATTATCATGTTGAATCTTTGTTTAAAGATGAGCTGGTGCTCATTTATGATAGTTACTTCAAAGCGCCACCTAAAGCACTCAGCTTAGATGAATATTTATCCTTACCACATTTGATTTTTAGTAAAGATGAGCAAAAAACAAATATTGCAAAATACTTAGGTGTTGAAGATACTCGAAATATTAAGGCGAGAATCAACAGCATCCGTACAGCAACGAGTTTGTTAAAAAATCAATATGTGATTACAGGAGCTAAGCAGTTTGCAAAGTTATATAAGTTAAATTATGTAGAATTACCATTTCAAGTGAAAGATAAAGGGCTAAATATGTATGTGCCAACGCGCATTAGGCATACAGCTAAGAGCAAGTGGTTAAGAGCTCTGTGTGGTCGTATTGTCCAAGGCTTGCTGCATTAATGGCTTAGCTAGATATGGATATATACCCTTTCTAAAATACTGTATTTAAGATCTGAAGTACAGTCCATACCATAACCCCTGTTAATACATAAAAGACGCTAAAGGCAAATAGTTGGCTGCGTTTGAACTCATTGAGTAATTTATCGATACAAATGCCAATAATAAAAGCATAAGCAAGAAAGGCTATGGTTTGGTCAGTAATAAACAGAGAGCTAAAGAATAAATTAATGCTTGTATCACTGCTTAAATGGAGCATCGTTAACAGTGTGATGGAGCTGACACAAAAGATCACAATAAGCAAAATGGCAAGCTGCGTTTTGAGCTTCTTGATGCTGGCGATATAGCAAATAACCGTTGCCAGTAAGAGGTTGATGGGAGCAGTTTGTAAAAACAGGTCAGGTGTTAAGTGATCACTGTAGTTCGCAAGCGCTTGGAACTTGATTTTATCTAGGTAAATGAATACCACGGTAATAATAATGGCAATTGCTGCTGTTTTGAAAAAGACGCGAGAATGGCGCATAAGATAAAAGATATTGATAAATAAATGATCGGTATAGCTGTGATATGCCGCTTTATATCGAATGTTTAAGTTGCAAAAAAGTAAGCTAACAGCGCTAAGAGTAATTAACATAGCGCAAAACAATAGAAAATAAGGACTATCAATGGCGTGGTTGTAGCTGTAGGTGGCATTGAAGAAGAGAGTGAGGATTACTGTTTTAATCGCATAAGTGATTGAGATGATAAAAAAACGATATTGCGTAGGGGCTGCTGCCCATAAATTTAAAATAATAACGACAAAGATAATATTGGCTAATGACATGGATACAGCAGAAAACAAAAGGCTCATAAAACTCAAGTGATAATAAAGTATCAGTATTGAGATGAATTGTAATACAAGGCAAATAACTAATAGGCGTTTGTGATCAAATCTTCTTGAAAAGATATTGAGAAAGGGCAACAAAAAAAAGCCGATTGAAAATAAGCTTACGAGCAAAAAATGATAGGTAGATGTGTACAGTCGACTGTTGTAATACACATCATTTAAGGCAATTTTTTGAATGATAAAAGCAGAATATAAGGTAAAAGCAACACCTGAAGAGATAAAGCAACAAAGCAGCAACAATACATTCAGCTGCCAAACTCTAGATGATAATCTGAACATTAAGTCCTCCATCTTTAGCATTGCTAACCTCTAATTTTCCTTGATGAATATCGATGATTTCTTTGGTAATGGACAGCCCCAAACCATTTCCTTTTTTTGTAGAAGATCCGGTGTAAAAAGGGGTAAATATATTATTTATTTCGTTTTCTGGAATACCAGGACCATTATCAAGAATATTAATGGCTAATTTTGGTTTGGCAGATTCTTGTAAATGAGTTTGTAAGCGGATGATTACCTCGGAGCCATGCTTTAGTCCATTGTTTATAATGTTATTAATCGCGCGCTTAAATGCAGGTCGCTTAAGATCAAGTTCTAAATCATCATCCATTTGATTGATAAGACGTACGCTTTTATTGTTCTCGATGTACTCGGCAATCAAATCATCAAAAAAATCACAAATATTAGTTTGTTCAAATTGAATGCCACTTAGCCAGTTTTCTTTAGAGAAAAGCACAAGATCATCAAGCATATGATTGATTTCATGAATATCACGCTGATCCTTAAGAGAAAGCTCACTTTGATCTTGTAAGCGACGCCCTTGAATACGTGCCAATGGCGTTCTAATATCATGGCAGGTCATTGCAAGTAGTTTGTTTTGATAAGTTAATACGTGATTAATGCGGTCTTGCATAAAGTTAAAAGTGTCAGCCGTTTCTTTGGCGAAAATGCCGTGTTTCATCTGGATAGGGGTGGCTTCAAGCCGTAGTCCCATGTCTTGCGCAAAACGCTGAAACTCAAAAAAAGGAATGCTCCATTTGATCTGAATAAGGAACAACAAGATAAATAAAAACAATACAGCAACAACAACGCCAAAGACGATACTTACAGGCGTGTTAAGTTGGAATTTTGAATAATAAACCACATTAAGCCAAGTACCGTTGCTATTTAAGAAACTTTCACATTTATGAATTGGCTTTTCAACTTTGGTTAAAAGTTGACTGATTCCTAGCGAGGTACATGAAGGAAAAGTAGAATAAAAAGCAAAGCGATCATGGATATAGTTATCTTCATTACCATCAATATTGGCAAGGTCGAATAAATTTAAGGTTGATATGTCGTTTTGTTTTGCTGGGTCATAGTTTTTAATTTCGGCTGAACGCTGAAAGTTGATCCCAGAATAAACATAATAACTTGAAGTGATAAATTGTAATAAAATCAAAAAAAATGCACAGCTTATGCCGATATGAAAAGCCTTCTTTTGACTACGGATGACTTTACGAAGGTTAATATTCATATCTTTAGTCTTTTAAATCAAATAAGTAGCCAGAGCCTTTAATCGTCTGTATATAGCTTGCACCATCTTGAGGGTTATTATCAAGCATTTTGCGTAGGCGACTAATGCGAATATCAATCGTGCGATCAAATTCTTCAAAGGGGCGCTTTAAGAGTGCTTCAAAGGTTTGCTCGCGCGAAACGGTTTCACCCCTGTGCTGATATAAGTACTCAAAGAGCTCATAAACAGCCGGTGTAAACTTGATCTCTTCACCATTAGGGTAGGTCAATGTGCGTTTATTGGGGGAAATCACCCAATCATTTGTTTCAATCGCACCATGTGTACTATTACTCGTATTGCCGCGACGGCGCAAGACTGTTTTGACACGCACAAGCACCTCACGTGGATTAAAGGGTTTGCTAATATAATCATCCGCGCCAACTTCAAGTCCTAAAATGCGATCAAATGCTTCTCCAGCTGCCGATAAGAAGATCACAGGTATGCCAGATTTTTTTCTTAGCTCACGGCAGATTTCAAGGCCATCGATTTTAGGCATCATCACATCAAGTATCACCAAGGAAAAATCACGTTTTTGAAAGTCATCTAAAAAGGTTAGACCATCTTCAAACACTTCAGTATCAAAGTGGTGTTGTTGAAGGTAGCTAGCAAGACCTTCGCGAATGTCTCGTTCATCATCAATAATTGCAATAGTATCCATAAGCAAACATATATCGTACATGATTGTGATCTTTAGTGTAGATGGTTTTTTATGGTTGTAAAACAAATCAAGGTGATTTACTTACAAATGCTTGGAAAATCAAGTGAAAATGACTACACTCTCTAAGTGAAATATCGATTTACAGGAGTATTAAAAATGGCACTTCACTCATTGATTCCTATCGTGATTATTGTTTTAGCGATTGTATTTGTTTTTGCCTCAGTCAAAGTGGTACCACAAGCATCAGAGTTTGTGGTTGAGCGCTTTGGGCGCTACTATAAAACCTTGCATCCGGGGTTAAATATCATTTTCCCATTGATCGATCGCGTGCGTAGTCGCGTGAGTTTAAAAGAGACAGTGCTTAATGTCAGAAAGCAGGAAGTGATTAGTCGCGATAATGCCAGTGTCCAAGTCGATGGTGTTGCCTTTTTCCAAGTGCTTGATGCTAAGAAAGTCACGTATGTCATTAATGATTTACCATTGGCATTGGAGAACCTAATCATGACGAACATCCGTACGGTTTTAGGTGGAATTGATTTGGATGAGATGCTATCGAATCGTGACTTTATGAATGCTAAGCTATTGTCAGTTCTAGATGAGGCAACGGATCCGTGGGGTGTTAAAATCGTTCGTGTTGAGATAAAAGATATTACTCCGCCGCGCGATCTATTAGACGCAATGGCGCAGCAGATGAAAGCAGAGCGTGAAAAGCGCGCTGAAATCTTACGAGCTGAAGGGGTGCGTCAAGCTGCCATATTAAAGGCTGAAGGTGAGAAACAATCCGAGATTCTTGCCGCGGAAGCACAAAAAATGAAACAAGCGTTAGAAGCCGAAGGTTATAAAGAAGCGCAATTTCGTGAAGCTGAAGCGCGTGAGCGGACAGCCCAAGCCGAGGCAGTTGCGACTGAGACGGTTTCTAATGCGATTGCTAAGGGGGATATTCAAGCAGTTCAATACTTTGTTGCATTAAAGTATATTGAAGCCGTTGGTGCTATTGCGTCATCGGATAATA
>JAHDDB010000073.1 GCA_020629575.1 Caedibacter sp.
ATCATGCGCAATATGCATTTTGCCCTAATATCTTATACCCATATGCACGCGAGGCAGTCTCTGACTTAGTTGCTAAGGGTGGTTTCCCACAACTATGCTTGGCACCTGTTAACTTTGATATGATTTATCAACAAAAACAACAAGAACAAAAAGATTCATCGCAAAAAGCGAACTAATATTCAGATTATATATCCACCTACTCCATAAACTCTTATTTCTTATACGAATCTGCCTTTCATTATCTAATAGGCACTTTATAGAGGCTTCGACTTACGCTCAGCCAGCGTTTACACAATCAAAGTGAGCTGTAGTATTGTCATAGCCATATTTTACTAATAGTGAATGCGTAAAATACACAGTCGCTTAAACTATCTATGTCTTATGGATTTTAGTAGTTGGTATGCCACCGGCACAATAAACAATGAAAACAGTGATCCTAATAATAACCCTGCAACAATAACCATACCGATTTGTTGACGGGCATGCTCGCCAACTCCTGTACTTAGCAATAATGGAATAGCACCTAAAATCATTGTTGCTGATGTCATCAAGATTGGGCGCAAACGTGTCGCAGCGCCTTTAATTACCGCTTCATTTAATGCTACACCTTTAGCTAATAACTCATTAGAGAACTGCACAATCAACACACCGTGTTTAGATACCAATCCAATCAAAGTGATTAAGCCAATATCTGTATAGATATTTAACGTCCCTCCGATAAGTTTAAGCCCAAGTAAAGCACCAATTACACATAGAGGCACTGTCAATAAAATAATAAATGGATCAACAAAGCTTTCAAACAGTGCAGCAAGCACCAGATATATAAACAAAAGCCCAGCAATAAAAATAATAATCATGCTGTTATTGCCCTCAAGCATATCTTTAGCATCCCCTTTGAATGCCAAACTTGTACCAGGCAATAGCTGCTCGGTAATTGCCTTGATTTGCTCGACCACTTGCCCCATTGAAGCATTTGGCTGCAAGTTAACACTAATCGACATCGCATGCATTTGGTTATAAGTTGTTAAATAAGGAATTTTCACCACTGGTGCGATGCTTACCAAGCGCCCTAGCTGCACCCAACCACCTGAATCAGTTTTGATATACAAACGATTTAAAACACCAAAACTCTTAAGATCTTTTTTCGGTAGCTGCACATAAATTGGGAAGCTCTCACCACCGGTTTCATAATCACGTGACAACTGCCATCCACCAAACATAATATTTAAGATCGTTTGGATATTAGCCGGATCCACATCTAATAAAGCAGCATTGGTATAATTAATATTCATATCAAATTGCCCGCTATCCGCAGCACTACCTATACTTGCATAGGATATACTTGGCAGTTTCTCAAGCATATTGATTAAATTTTCTGCTTTTTTATAAAGTGTTTGATAGTCATCCATACTCAATAGATACATTTGAATATCGCCATCACCTGATTGATTGCGTCCTGATAATGGAAATACCCAACTACTCCCTTGTATGCCTTGAGTGTTTTTAATAATCCCATTTAATTCACGCGCCACCTTGTAGGCATTGGTGACTTGATCCTCTTTTAAAATATTCATTGAGAAACCTGATGTTTGACCACTTTGCGTATCAACAAAACCAAATGAGTGATCAAATACCTTGCTGGGTAGTTTACCTTGGATCTCATCCAACTTTTGCATGATAAAATCTGAGCTTGCATTGCTTTGTCCGACAATATTCACACCAACCACGCCAATGGTATCATTAGGCTGCAGTGCTGTAGGCATCGAGCGAAACAAACCAATCCCTGCAATAATTAAAATCACAAAAATAGCAATGACCCAAAAGCGGACTTGCAACACGAAGTAGAGTGATTTTTTATATGCTTTTTCACAGCTTGAAAACACTCTGGTGACAAACTTCTCATAGCGATTTTCTCTTGCATTACCCAAAGTATGTGCACACATAGTAGGTGATAAGGTCAACGCCACAAAGCCTGAGATTAAAACACTTGCAGCCAAGGTAAAGGCAAATTCACGAAAGAAAACGGCTGATTTATCATTCATAAATGCAATAGGGATGTAAACGGCAATCAATGTAATGGTCATGCCAATAATCGCAAAGCCAATTTCTTTACTGCCTAAAATTGCTGCATCAAACGCATTATAGCCCTTTTGCATATAGCGATAGCAGTTCTCAAGGACAACGATCGCATCATCAACCACAAGCCCCACGGCTAGCACAATAGCAAGTAACGTCATCATATTGATACTAAAGCCTAGCGGCCAGATAATCACAAAGACGCCAATTAAACATACCGGTAAGGTAACAATAGGCACCAGTGCCGCTCTAAAGCGTCCTAAAAACAATAATGAAATCAATGATACCAAGATAATGGCTTCAATAATCGTCTTAATGACTTCATATAAAGAAGCTTTAAGTGAGGTTGCCACATTAAAGAGTACACTGGCTTTCATGCCAGGTGGCAATGAACCTTGCATTTGTTTAACGGCATTGGCAACGGCATTGGCAACATCGATTGGATTCGCGTCACTGGTTTGCAAGACATTAACCACAACACCTGGCTCACCATCAATAATACTGATTGAACCATTGGCAAGCGATAAATTGCCTAAATATATTTTGGCAATTTGCTTTAAATAAATCAGTTTGCCATTGTGCTTAGCAATAATCAGGTTTTCAAATTTGCTAATACTATCTAATGCACTATCGACATTAATCGTATAGGTATTATTATTGGTAATAAGCTGTCCCGCGGAGACATTACGATTCAATTGCTCTAGTTTATTGACAACATCAATGGCTGAAATTTTCAAAATCGCCATTGCTTTGGGATCAAGCTCTATACGTAGTGCTGAGCCTTCGGAATAAACTTGCACATCACCAACGCCTGGAATCTGTGCTAATTGTTTGGTAATCGTATCATTGATATAGGATGTTAAGCTTTCTGTTGAGCGATTGCTATCTTGAAAACCAATAAGCATTACTTGCGAGCCATTACCACGCTGCTTAATCTGAGGTGTTTGTGCGTTTTGTGGTAGATCAACACCAGCAATATCGCGCATTACTTCAGATTGTGCGGTAATGAATTTCTCTTGATCAATATTGCCAAAGTTCAGTTTAATCTGACTTTGATCTTGCATTGATGTCGCTTCGATATAACTTAGATTTTCCGTCCCTGAAATTGCAGCAACAAGCTGTTGGGTAACATCTTTTTGCACCACATCGGCACTAGCCCCTGGATAACTGGTTTGAATCATCAGCACTGGTTTAAACACTGTTGGTTCAAATTGTAACTTAACATAACTAAAACTTAATAAACCACATAATACCAATATGGCATTAAGTACAAATGACAGTACGGGGCGTTTAATACAAATCTCAGACAGCTTCATTTATTTCTCCACCTTAACGGCAACACCATCAGAAATATTCCCTTCAGAAGATACAATCACCTCTTGCCCTTTACTTAAACCCTCCAAAATACTGACATAACCTTTATCTATTTGTCCAATTTGCACTGGTACAATTTTGGCTTTACCATCAACAATAACATAAACGATAAAACCACCACTTTGCGCGCTTAATGCACTTTCTGGTACCGCCAATACCATATTATTTTCTTTGATAATTTGTGAGATATAAACACTCATACCAGGATTTAACAGATTGTCCGTGTTTTTAAATACAGCGCGCACAGTAAAGGTTAGATTATCATCTGAAACATCTGGCGAGATATAATCAACCTTGGCATGAAAAACTTTCCCTGGAAATGCATCAACTTTAAAGTCAACTGTTTGTCCAAGTTTAATACTACCAGCATAAGATTCCGGTAACGCATATTGTAACTCTAGATTTTCCTTATCCACCAATGATACTAAAGTGTCTCCTGCTGAAACATAACTGCCTTTTGCTAAAGTTGTTAACGTTAAATAACCACTAAAAGGTGCAACAATTTTGGTATTGGATAACTGGTACAATGCTGCATCATATTGCGCTTTTGTTTGCATATAGCTTGCTTTGGCATTATCTAGCTCACTTTGTGACACCGCATTATTTTCCTTATACAACGTATCTGTTCGCTTATATTGCGCCTCAGATTTTGTAAAGTCTGCCAAAGTAGAGCTTACATCTGCCATTTGTTTGGTATCATCTAGCGTCATCAGAAGCTGCCCTTCTTTAACATACTGTCCACTGACAAAATCAATACTATTAACAATTCCTGCAATTTGTGCTTTAAGTGTGACCGTATTTGGCGCGATCAATAAACCTGTCCCTTTAGCTGATAGTGGGATATTACGCTCATTGACCGCTGCTACCATAACGCCTGTAGGTTCAACATGAAAACTCATCTCTTTTTTAGCGGTTGCTAGAAACAAAAAATAAATAGTGATCAACAATAAAATTGCTGTCACAATTCCGAAAATAATATGTTTTTTCATCCATTAATACCAATGATATAAAGCACTACCGCTTAAACTAGACGATCTTTTGGCGCGATTCAAGAACATTAATAAATGTTGTTTAAAATAACACGTGAATTGTCCATACCCATCATGAATCATTTTGCGGTGTTTAGTTGCAAAGCAGTTTATGAGAATTTTGCAAAGTTGGATTGCAGGTAATAGCTGCCCTTGACAGAGTCTTTGGGCGCTCATTTGCTAAAACAATGAAACTATTCATTGTTTCTTAACGCATTCGCTATCACCAAAATTCAACTTTGTAAAGGAGCAGAAAATGCAAAGCAAGAAATTCTGTAAAATGGTTTATGATGGGTATATCATGTACTACCAACTTAAGCCTATAAAAAATAATAAACTGGAGTTACGCACTTTTGCTTAACTACCCCACCTCGCAGGCTCGGCACCCCTTCACAAGTGAAGGGAAATTATAAAGTCCAAGCCACAGATTCCCCTTCGTTAGCGAAGGGGTGGATGCGAAGCAGACGGGGTAGTCTTTGAAAAATCGCAAAATGCGTAACTCCAGTTGTAAATTAGAAAACAGGAACCTATGCTATGGCACAAATTATTGATGGCAAAAAAAAAGCGCAAGAAATCAGACTAAAAATCAAATCACAAGTTGATCAATTAAAAGAACAAAACAAACGTATTCCAGGGCTTGCGGTAATTATTGTTGGCAATAACCCTGCCTCACAAATATATGTCAATAATAAACGTAAAGCCTGTGAAGAGGTGGGGTTTCTATCTTTAAACTACGACCTTAATGAAGATGTTAGTAATGACGAGTTATTAAACCTTATTAATCAGCTAAACAATGATCCAACGATTGATGGCATATTGGTGCAATTGCCACTGCCTGGGCACATCGATGCCGAAAAAATACTTGAAGCCATTCGCCCTGATAAAGATGTTGATGGTTTTCACCCTTATAATATTGGCAAATTGATGCAGCGCAATCCACTGTTGCGTCCATGCACCCCCAAAGGAGTGATGACATTATTAGAATCAGTAATTGATAATTTTAAAGGCAAACACGCAGTCATCGTTGGTGCTTCTAATATCGTTGGTCGCCCCATGCTAATGGAGCTTTTATTAGCAGGCTCAACTGTCACCACATGTCACCGTTTCACCAACGATCTAGCTGAACACTTATCACGCGCTGATATTGTAGTTGCAGCCGTTGGCAAACCACATTTTATCAAAGGCCACTGGCTTAAAAAAGGCGCTGTAGTCGTTGATGTTGGTATTAATCGATTAGATGATGGCAGCATTGTCGGTGATGTCGATTTTGACAATGCCTTGGAAAATGCCGCTTTTATCACCCCAGTTCCAGGTGGAGTAGGACCTATGACCATTGCCACTTTACTAGAAAATACGTTATTTGCTTGTGAGTATTTACATAGCAAGGCATAATGATTCGCGAGAAGTTTGGAGCGAATATACATGAAGCTTATTAAAAATCATCTTTCAATTTGGGTCGGTGCCATTGTTGTTTTATTGGCTATTATTATAGGGATGACTGCACTTTACCATAATAATGCACATGCCATTATCAGTAGTAAATTAGAAAATACACCTAAGGTGACCAATGACAAACCTAAAACAATTAAAAGCTCAACAGATGATGAGCCTATTAATTACACATTATTGAGTCCTAAAGCCGCCTATGACAAAGGAGTTGAATACAGTAAACAAATCAGCCAATCAGGTGGTAACAATATCGATAAAGCAGTTGACTATATTCAGTACTCGGCTGCCACAGGATATGCTGAAGCACAATTTAAGCTTGGGCTTATGTACTTCCAAGGGTTAGGCGTGCAATCAAACCCTGCTGTTGGCTTCTACTGGATTGAAAAGGCTGCTAAAAATGACTATGCTGAAGCACAAATTTATCTGGCATATATGTATAAGAAAGGCATTGGAGTATCAATCAATCTCTTTAAATCAAACTATTGGTTACGCCAAGCACGCGCTAATGGCATTGATTTGAGTTTAGATGCATTGCCATTTTTCTAAGCTAGAAAGCCCACGATAAAATAATTTATGATGGGTATGAAGATTTTGTAAATTTTTTGTAAATATTTACAAAAATACCTTTCCATTATGCAAAAAGCTTAGTATAGTGGCGCTCTCTTTCGACGAGTTGCTAGTATCAACTTCCTCCCTCCTCCCTCCTTGAATAGATCTAGTGGCTCGTCGATTGTTTTCTTTTTAATGTTCCCTTGTAGCCAAAAATTGAATATCTGGATTGCGCTCTTGTGCCATTTGTAGATTAACACGCGTTGTTGCTAGATAGGTTAAGTGATCACCGCCATCTAGCGCCAAGTTATCTGCATATTTATTTTTAAATTGCTCAAGTTTTTTCTTATCACTTGCCTCTACCCAACGAGATGCGACAACATTGACCTGCTCATAACTACATTTAACACCATATTCATTTTCCAAGCGATGTGCAACAACATCAAACTGTAGCACACCAATCGCGCCAAGAATCAGATCATTATTGTTCAATGGTCTAAAGACTTGAGTCGCACCTTCCTCAGATAGTTGAATTAAGCCTTTCAAAAGCGCCTTCATCTTCAATGGATCATTTAAACGCACACGTCGGAAAAGCTCAGGCGCAAAGTTAGGAATACCCGTGAATTTAAGTATCTCACCTTGAGTAAAAGTATCACCAATTTGAATCGTACCATGATTATGTAAGCCGATAATATCCCCAGGATAGGCTTCCTCTAAAGACTCGCGCTCGCCTGCAACAAAAGTTAATGCATTAGCAATCTGCACTTGTTTATTCATGCGCACATGCTGCAACTTCATGCCTTTTGTATATTTGCCAGAACAAATTCTAAAAAATGCCATACGATCACGATGTTGCGGATCCATATTCGCTTGGATTTTAAAAACAAAGCCGGTTAATGGTTCTTCACTTGCCTTTACTTCACGTATATCAGTCGTTCTTGGTGTTGGTGATGGCGCACATTCGGTAAAGGTGTCTAGCATCTCTTTAATACCAAAGTTACTCAATGCCGTACCAAAAAATACAGGGGTTAACTCACCTCGACGATATTTCTCAAGATCAAACGCATGACTTGCCCCTTTGACAAGTTCCACTTCTTCTCTTAGCTCATCTGCCAAATAACCAATTTTGTCATCTAGTCCGCTATTATTAAGTCCTTTGATGACTTGATAGTCATGAATATGATGACCATGTCCCGTCTCAAATAAAATGACTTCGTCGTTATATAGATGATAGATCCCTTTAAACTCTTTACCTGAGGCAATTGGCCAAGTCATTGGTGCGCATTGAATATTAAGGACATCTTCAACTTCATCCATCAACTCCATTGGATCGCGTGTATCACGATCAAATTTATTGATGAAAGTTATAATTGGTGTTGTTCTTAAGCGGCATACTTCCATCAATTTAATAGTACGCGCCTCAACCCCTTTAACACCATCAATAACCATCAAGGCTGAGTCAACCGCAGTTAAGGTGCGATAAGTATCTTCCGAGAAGTCCTCATGCCCTGGAGTGTCTAATAGATTGACTACACAATCATTATAAGGAAACTGCATCACAGATGTGGTTACCGAAATACCACGTTGCTTTTCAAGCTCCATCCAATCAGACGTTGCATGACGACCTGATTTTTTACCTTTCACTGTACCTGCTAATTGAATTAGATTTCCAAATAACAACATTTTTTCGGTTAACGTAGTTTTTCCGGCATCCGGATGCGAAATAATCGCAAATGTGCGTCGCTTATTTAGCGCCTGTAGAAATTCAGACATTATTTTTCCTCAAAAAATTCAAAAAAATTAAATTCAAAAATACTTTGCTCTTGCAAAAGAGCAAAGCCTACCCGTTTTACTGATAAATGTAAAAACTTTATGAAAAAATTAACGCATTAAAGACTACATTGGCAACTCAACTATTCTTAGGATTACTACCAGATCATATTCTAAATTAATGTTTATGTTCAATGATTTTATCCACTTCGGTAAAACTTATTTTCTTAACACCAAAAGGCATATCGATCATCACATGCTCAGCTGAGATATGTTTAAGTACCCCAACATAACGAATATTATGTGATTTAACCGTCACAATACTTTGTTTATTATACATATCAAACAACCATCGCTTGGTCTTATCATTTATCTGCATGATTGTCTCCTCCATACATAAGATATCAATATCGTATTTATACCCATCACAAACTACTTTGCAAAAAAACACCGCAAAATGATTACGATAGGGATACAACGAAAAGATACCCCATAAGCTTGAATACAAACTTACTTTTTGTTTTCTCTCTTAATCTTGATAATGATAGATAGGAACTGACGAAAATACAATATTCAAGAAAGCAACTTTAACCGAAAAAAACCGTGGATCTTAAATCCCACTATGGAAACGAAACTCAGTATCAGGTGACTCTATCAACTGCTTTTCTACTGCAGCAAAGCGCTTAATATGATGCTTGATATCATCGGTGGCAAATTGTTGTGCAAATTTAAGATAAATAGTGAAATGACGCTGCTCTGATGCTAATAATCCCAAATAAAATTTTTGCAGCTCCTCATCTAAAAAAGGCGCAATAGCACCAAAGCGCTCACACGATCGTGCTTCGATAAAAGCACCAATAATAAGTGTATCAACAAGTCGCCCTTCCTCTGACGTGCGCACATGCTTTTTTAGCTCTTTGACATAGCGCGACTCTGACAATAGACGATATTCAATATTACGCTTTTTGAGAATACTTAGTACCTGTTCAAAGTGCACTAACTCCTCGCGGGCAATCTTTGACATTCTAAGTAGAAGCTCTGGATATTCAGTTGACTTGCGATACATAAAGCTAATAGCAGCAGATGCTGCCTTTTTCTCACAATGCGCATGATCTAACAATAGGATATCAATGGATTTCAGCGCTTTATCTATCCATGCTTTGGGTGTGTTGCATGGCAAAAACGTATCAATTGTTGCTTGATTAAAATAATTCATTCTAAAAACTTATATTATAATTGTGTTTTAACGTTAGGCTTACGCCCCTTCAGCTTGCGCTCAGAAAAGTCTATTTTTGGATACTATCAGGTTGACTTCTAGTAATCAAAATATTTTAAATGCACTCATCATTATTCATCTCAAGGGATGGGAATATACCCACTATGGTTATTGGAATTGGATGATGGCACATCAACAATCATGCAACCCCACCAAGTTCCGTCCTTTCCTTTCTTAGCGAGATTCATTGCGTCGGTATAATCTGGAGATGTTTTCGAGTTTACATCTGGGTACACGTTCTTTAAAAAATTTTCACACTCACTAGATTCATTAGTGGAGTAAGTCACATTAGAGCCTTTATGGAGTTCATCAGATGCGTAAACAACAGCATCTGATGTGAAATTAGAAAAAGCAGCTCCCAGCTTGTCCCCATCATCATAAACAATTAAACATCCGCCACTGACTTCATCACCAGATCCTGCGTTAGTACTATTGGGGTGATCATAATTAGCATTAGCAGCAAATTCATTTGCTATTTCATCAGCACTTGAAAACCCTGGAACTTTTCTAACCTTTGGTTGAATTGTATCGTCTTCACCCATAGGGTCTGCTGCAAAAAAACCTCCTCCAGCATAACTTAATGCAGCATCACCAATAGCATTTATTGCCGAGTTTACCAATGCAGATATAGCCTTGGCCCAAGCATCTGCATTGGATGTTGCATAGAAGCCTACTATCGCTCTCTGACCAGATTGTAATGTATATGTCTTATCAGCATCATTTATATCGTGTATCCACTGAAAAGCTGCAACCGTACTAAATCCGCTCGTGCTTGTGACAGGCCATGCAATTCCGTAATTTCCAGTAAGTCGAACGTTCACCTGGATTGTTTTTTCAGAACTATTGCTGATCCCACAGTAAAATGTTTGCCAGGCAGACAACGGCTGAGTAGCTCCCGATAACAACATCACAGCTGATAGAAAATGTTTATAACTCATGAATATTCCTTATATAACTATATTATTTTATGTCTCTATAGGTAAGGATATAACTTTAAAAAAGTCAATACAGTTTATCCATTTCTCTCTGTACACGAAGAAAAATTTGCAAATTGCTGCTTGAAGCGTTATTTTTT
>JAHDDB010000074.1 GCA_020629575.1 Caedibacter sp.
GGACACCGCCCTTTCACGGCGGTAACAGGGGTTCGAATCCCCTTGGGGACGCCATAATTTAAAAGGTCGCGTAAGCGGCCTTTTTTATTTGTGTGGATTTTAGAGTTGTGTGCGGAAAATTGAATTAAGCGTATCCTGGCCACAAGCAATCGGTAAAAAGGACTTATGATCAATTTCATTGAGTTTAATGGTTAAATCAATCGTAACGAGATGTTGCATTTTTTGGAAATACGGATTGTTGTTAATTATTTTTTGAATGCTTTCGATAATATGTTGATTAAATCGTGGTACGCTAATGACCATCTTAAGGAATGCTTTGGTTGTGCTTTTAAGTCCTTGTAGATAACAGGCATTCAAGTAACTGGTTTGATTGATGTAATAGGGTTTTAACGTGTGCAGACATTGCTTAGATTGAACGCTGAAGCTTACACAATACTCTGATAACTCATATTGTAAACTAGTGACAAGTGTAGCGACTGACAAGCTATTGGTATCATGCTCGTAATAAAGCACTTGACCGTTTTGATAGCTACTGTCATAAATCTGATTAAACTCAGGATACAGCCCATAAAAATAATGATGCAGGAGCAAAGATGTCCCTTGATTAAGGGTGTTGATAATTTGCATTTGATCATTTTTATCCGCGAGGCTGTAGTAATGTTGAAGGCCTGCAAAAATAGTGAGTTTAGAGAGGTTAATCATCACAAAGATGTCATGGTCACTGGCATAAACATCTTCAATTAGATGATTGCTCGGTGTAATTGAAAAGTTTGCCACAAAACAGACATGTTGTGCGCTAATATTATAGTAGTGGATTAACTCGAGTAGCTCGGCAATATTAACTAAGCGTTTGAGCCGGTGATAGCGATCAATAAATGCCTTAATCATAATCGAGCATTAACGGTAGTAGATAAAAAATTGATAGGTCTCATTTTTAGTATTGGCTTGAAAAATGAGGTTTTTTTCGCTTAGGATATAATCCCATTCTTGTCCTGGTGATAGGCGATAAGTTTTATATAGCAATGGATTATTTAATTGATGTATTCCGCTATCTGGCATGTATTCTAGTTGCACACCTGATAGCGACATTTGATTGATATGTTTATTGCGTGAAATTGCTGAGATTTTAATGAATTTTGGATTAAGATCAATGCTTTCAACGCTAGGCTTCTTAACGACCAAAAAGAATTGTTTTGCTGAGAGGAAATCACTCGCTAAGTGTGAGGCTGTGAAATATTCCCCCTCAAGTTTTAGCTCAATAAATTGCTGCTTAATAGGTTTGTTTAAGAATGCCTCAAGTGTGTTAAATAAACTTTGAAAGCATTTATGTGGAGCATAAAACTCAAAAGGCATGTGCAGAGTGTTTTTTTGGAAAACTTGATGCTCATCAGGTAGTAAAAAACATAGCTCTTTTAAGGGGGTATATAACTCAAAGGGGTGGTAATGGATGGCACGTTGCGTAATAGATTGTAGTTTATCCTCAAGTTTAAACAGCATTAAGCTTAATAATGGATATAAATGGGATTTGTGCTGATAATGTTGGATAAGGTGTTTAAGTGAAATAAGAATTTTCTCTAGCCGATGTAAAATCGGCAGGAAAGTTGTGCTATTGCAACTTAAAAGTGGCGGGGTGAACTCAGAAAGTTTCCAACCCTCACTGCTAAGGTGCAGCTCGCAAATTTTGATACTATGCGCGGCACTTGGGTCACTTGCAAATGACAAGTGAAAATAAGGGCGCAAAGTCGGGATATCAGCGATATGCGTTTGATGTGTAACATTCACAAAAATAGATGCTTTGGTATCATCATGATCCGTTAGCGAAAGATGTAAGGCGTTATGTTGTGGCGAAAGTCCAAAGAATAAACGGGTTTGTGTGTATACTGCAAGCTCATCAACCTTAAGCTCGCCCACACTAAGAAGCTTGGTATCAAGTTTTAAGCTAAGTATGCCATATTGCATTTGATAGGGTAACTGTAGCGCTTGCGCGACATATTGATGCCCCAGCATATCTTGCGTGATGAAATATTTAGCACTTAATAATGCGCCATCTTGCCAATGAACTTTTGTTGCCATACTTTACCTTTTTATAGTTTATGAAGGGTATGCTAAGTAATGATGTATAAATAAGTTGCATCAGCTAGTACCTCTTCCTTTATGGGATTGCTCGTGCAGCTTAGGCTGTGTGGGTGCGGTGTGAATGCAACTTATTTATTCTAGATTTATTACTAACCAGCTGTAGAAGCCGCCTCATCAATACTCAATAAGCCGTATTGACCTTTTTCAGTACTTTCTCCATGCACAACATCTAATGCTGCCTTAGAAAAATTAGCCTTATCGATCATAACACCAGTGATCCTTAAGATGTAGTAATCAGCGGCTGCAGTTGAGCCACCTAGGAAGCCATATTGTTGGAAATCAATATTAAACGCTGAGTTTTCAACAGGAACTAAAGGAAGTTCGGAAAGATCAACAATTATGTCCCATTTATCATCGTTTTTATATTCTTGAGAGGCATTGGTTTTACCAAACTTGATTGAAGCATCTTTAGCTTCAGACTTCTTAACAGAAGAAATAAGCCCTTCTAATGTGGTTTTCATTTTTGGACTAATTGGTAAGCCAATAGTCATTTCAAGACTTGCTTTCATTTGTGGACCAGATAAATGAAACTCAATCAGATTGCAAGCAGCCGTTGGGCTTGTGACATCATTTAAGTTTTGACCACCATCAATGGCAAATAAAAATTTTCCTATGTCTTGCCCTAAGATCGTTAATGAATCAAACCAGATACGTGGTTTAGAGTGACTGCCTGCAAAGTCAGCTTCGCCAAGTGTGAAGCTCAGTGGTTTGGCATCTAGGACAACGGATCTTGCTACTTTAGGTTCGATACTTGCCATTTTAAAACTCCTTGTTTATGAGTGGTTGGGAAATAGTATTTAATAATGTAATTACTCACCTTCGCCTTCAGCTTCTGCTGTGGCAAAAAGACCTGGATCAAGACGTGTATCAATCTTTAAGGTTGTATCCATGCCTTCAAATTGAATATGTGGTAATACCGTGATATTACACTTATACCAGCCCGCTTTGCCTGGAATCTGAGTTACCTGAATGTCAGCGGCTCTAAATGGATATTTTGCCATCTCAAGTGCAGTTGGTTGGAAAACTGTGGTGACATAGCGACCAAGCCATTTTGATAATTGCTCTTGGATGATCTCAGTACTGGTGACACTACCGATTTTATCGCGAATAACACATTTAATATAATGTGCAATGCGTGAAATACATAAAGTATAGGAAAGGTTAGCCACGAGTTGTGAGTTCATTGAGTCAAAGTCATCGACAAATTCTTCAACACGTTTGATTGAATTAACACTAAAGAAGCAGGCATTTGCTGTGCCTTTCTCCTCAATAATAGGGATAACACCAATATTTGCTAATGACAGCTCCATATAATCAGGTAATGAAATGTTTAAAGCGGAACGTTGTTCATCAAATCCGCGAATGTTATAAACTGGTGCAATGAGCTCTTTGATGTAGCCACCGTTTTCAGGGCCGCGAATGTATTGGAACCAACCACTTTCAGCAAAAGAGCGCATGACATTTTTGGTAAACAACAATGATGAGCTACCCCAGAGATAGGTATCATTTGATTCGTAATTATTAACCTGCTCAACAAAGTTATTCATACGGCTATCAGCAACGGGACTGTTCACTGGATGATATGGTTGACGTAAGATGAAGTCACCTAGGCATAAGCCAATGTAGGCAGCTTGATCCGTCTTGCGAAAGGCATTCCAGTCGCGATAGCGGGGGTGCTCAAGCAATGTTTCAAAGCTTTTGATCTGTTTGAGCTCAGCAATGTCATCAACCCCAAAAAACTGTGGATTAATCGCAGAGATAAATGGTGCGTGTGCGCTCTCAGCAACCATCCCCATCCCGGTTAACCAAGTGATATCATCCATGCTGTTTTTGAAATCATATAATCCCATCAATAAACCATATGGTTCACCACCATATTGGTCATATTCAGAGACATAAACTTTTTTGAATAGTTCACTGCTTGAGATATCATACAGATTGCGTTCAAAGTCGTATTGCAACTCTTCCTGAGTAACATCAAGTATTGCAACATCGATGTTATCATAATCATGCTGCATGACTTCTTTGAGTTGTAACCATTGATTCTCTATATAGCGAAACTCAGGGTGCAATAAGATACTGTTAACTTGCTCTTCGATGATTTGATTGATGCGCTCGATCGCACGCTGAACATAGATTTTATTGTAATTGACTATGTCATCATTATTTGCCAAGACCAGTGCAAGTGCCGCAATATTTCTCGAGTAGTAATCATCCGCAATATTGGCAACGGCATTAATGTCCTCTTTAATATTGGCATTTATTTTTTCAATACTAGTGCTTTGCTCTTCTTGTGAGCCGCCAAACATTGAGAAAATACTTGCCAAGGCATTTTGTTCTACAGTGCTTGTTTCAGACATTTTATGTTCTCCTTAACCATTTTGCTGTGGATTTTCTTCACCAGAGACAACTTCACCTTCAATCGCACCATCATCAATTTTGGCAAGGTTATAGTGATCTAAATTGGGAATCTCTTTTTTCAAGGATTCAAGCGTTTGCTTATCTGAAAAAATACCGTCAATGGTTTTTTTCAATGTGCGATTGTTATCAATGTCTTTTTCAAATGAAGATAACATTTCTTTTAACTGGAGAAGCGCATTCAATTCAGGTACTTTTTTGGCAATGCGATCAGGCTGAAAATCTGCCATTGATGTGAATTTATAATTAATATCAATCATTGGTGATTTCGCAGGGTTGATGCTATTGGGAACACGCATATTTGCAGTGATTTCCATATCTTTGAGTGTGGCGTTAAGCCCATTTTTAATTACGCGAACATCACGATCTTCAAATGGGAGTTTGGCATCTTTTGATTTGCCTTTGGATAAATCGCCCATCACGAGAACGCGATATGGGAGTTCTTTTTTCTTTGCCTCGCCTTTAACACGCGTGTCGTATTGAATCATCAATCTTGATTTTGGAAGTTTTTTATTTACAGCCATGTTATCCGTTCCTTTTTAATACGCTTATGGTTGATTATATGCTGAGAATATTTCCTATCAGCACTCGGATTTTTACTAGAAATTCAATTTTCTGGTTAGTTATTTGGCCGGATCAATGTAACCTGTTGATTTATGATTAGTCAATAGATAGAGGCAAAAAATGCAAATTTATTTTTTGAGCGATTTTATAGGTTTTTTTGAAAAAATAACATTCATCTGCTGATTTATATGAATTCTATGCATGGTTGAGTGATGAGTTTAGTAAATTAGACAAATTTTGTTTTCTTTATTTTCAAAAAATGCTTTAAATTGACTTGACCTGATTGTTTGTTTATCGATAGATTATTTATTAGGAAATGGCAAATAATATACCCACCGTAAATCATTTTGCGATAGATATATTAGCTTGAGTTTTGGAGTAACTAACCTACAGGGATAATGGATGATGTTTGGAATGCCTTTTTCAGTTGCAAGTTTTTCACCAGTTGCCAAACTGGGCTATCAAGCTTTGCAGGAAGCGTATAAAAGCTATGCTTCAATCGAAGATGTTAATGATAATAGCAAGGTTGAGGATGTTTCACTTATTGTTGTTGATCCGCAGATTGTGCAGCAATATGTTAATTTCTTTGATGATAAAATTGGTGAGATTCGAGAAGGATTAAAGGGGAGCGTCAATAAGATCGAAAGCCATGATCTGCAATGTCGCATGCAGTTTGGTAGTGAAAACTCAAAAGAGGCGCATAAATTCTTAGCTGAAAGCTGGGGTTTACGTGAAACATCCAAAAAAATATGGGGCTATCTATCAGGTAAGCGCGTGTTTTTAACCGATGGTATTGCGCCCTATAAACTAGCGATTGCCTCTAAGAGTGGCCGTATTGATAACGGTTCAAACTTTTTTGAACTGGATGATGTAAAACGTGATCTTATTATGGTGTTTGCAGATTTGGTTACTTTTTTGCAAGTGCACACGGCAAGCTCACTAGATCCAAAGAAACTCTCTGATGCACAAACCGATGCTGATATCTCGACTATGGTCAATAAAAGCGGCACGGTTTATACCTTTGTATCTTTGGATATTGTCTTGTTATTTATCATGACCAATCATCTTTATAGTATTCTCAATATGACGCATTATCTTTATCAAAATGGTAATTTAGTCTATCCAACCTTGTATGCGCATATCGACCATTTAAACGAATATATCACATCAATCGCTATTCCACTTTTAGAGCAAAAGCAAGAACAAAATTTACAAGAGCGTTCTGAGTCCTTTCGTAATGCCACTTCACATTTGGTCAGTGTGCTTAAGGAAAGTCAAAATATCCATATGCAGAAGATGTCGACCATGCTAAGTCGCATAGGAGATAAACAGGTTAATGAAGTTTCTTATATGAATGCCGCCCCTACCGCAGGAATTGCCAGTTTCTTGGCAAAGAAATCCTACAGCAATATCGCTTCAAGTATGGGTAATGTCAAAGCATTTGTGACTGATGTTGCTGAGCAAAAAGGACATTATGACCAGATGCAAAAAGTGATTGCGCAAAATAAGGCAGCCATTGAAGCATCGAAGCAAATGATAAAAGAGAAGCCTAATGATAAGACGCTCAAAGTCTTTGGCGGTAATTTTGGTCATACGATGTTAGGTGGTGCTGACTTAGGTGGCAAGTTTAAAAAAGCCATTCCACCCTTTGAGGTGGCACGTTTGTCACAGTCATATTTCCAAAGTGTTTTGTACAAAGTGGAAACTTCAGCACCAACGGCCATGCTTAAACATATACACGAATCGATGCCGTTGATGAATTATTATTTTGATCTAGTGCGCCCCATTTTACGTCTAATGTTTAGCTATAATGATATTTCACTTAATAGCAGTATGCTAAATACCTTTATTGGTAGCTTATACCTTAAGATGTTTACCTATTATGATGCTTTTTTTACCGAGGTTAAGGGCAAAACCGCTGTTGATGAAAAACTCAATGGTTTAATGGGTAAAGACTATGTCAATACTGCAGTGAGTATTACTTTGGAAAAAGTAGCAGAATCAGATCCTGTAAAACATAAAATTGTTGCTATTAGTTATTCAGATATAAGTATCACAACAGAGAAAGAGATTGCTCAATTATTATTTGGCAGCACACAGCAAAAAATGCCTGAGATGGCATATCTTGAGTGCTCTGGAAAAGTTGTCTTAAAATTAAAACTAAACGAATTATTTGATGAGCTGCAAGATCCAGAACAAATCCCAATTGTTCAGGCGTGGGTCGATAAGGTATTGATGATCAAAGCGATTGCTGCCAAACAGGGTGCACCTTTAATGCAGGCAGCAATTGAGGTTTCTGAAGACGCCGATGCCAAGGGCTTTGGTGATGATGTGGCTGCTATTTTAAAGAGAGAGAAGTGTGAAGAAGTGTATAAGCATTTTGCTGAAAATGCGGATGATTTAGAAAAAGTCATTGCCAGTTGCTTTCCACTTGAAATGCCTATGTTACAATTTCTGTTTAGAAAACGCAGTGCAGTCAGTCAGTCATCACTAGCCATCAGTGGTGTCACACCTTTTTATTTATTGCTGGATTATAGCTATAGCATGGTTGTGCACTCCTTCGTTGTACACTACGCGCGTGAATCAATGGATAAGGCAAATCAGGCGATTAAAAAGCATCTTTATGTAAAGGATGAGGAAAAGGCAAAAGATACAAACATTGAAAAACGTTTAGAAAAATTAATTCAAGAGTACTTAAAGCGTTATCAAAAATGCTTTTCACAAAAAGAGCTTGATGAAATATTAGAAGGTAATCCTGTTAATCAGGTCATAAAGGCCATTGCCGCTTCAGCAAAAGATGCCTTACTGCCAACCATGGCATTGATACTCGCAACCATGATGTCATTATTTGAGCGTTTGGTTTTACTTGATATCGGTAAACGCTCAGCAAGTAGTATGATTAAACAATATGGCAGCATGATTTTTCATAATGAAGCGTTTAGAGGCAGTTTGAAAAAGCTTTATGAAGATGAGCGAAGTATCGCGCAAGTATTAGAAGCTATTACTTATCAGCTGTTACCTGAGCTTGAACAGTATGCTGATACGGTCAATAGTCATTATTGGCTAAGTGGATTAAAGAAAGTCTATAACAGTGTGCGCCCGCAAATGATGACTTTATCGGATTCACTATATAAACATGGGCAGATGGCAGTTGATTATTTGGATAAAGCCAGTGTTTACCTTAAAGATGGGCAAAAAGTTGAGATTAAGCAAAAAGCCTATTTAACTTTGCTTAGCAATATCCATGAATTCTTAAAGCAGCAAGTGCAAACAGTGCCTTATAACGCCAAAGGTGAAAAATTTGAATATGATACATTTGTACAATCAGCGATTATAAAAAGAGATCAAATCACAGAGGATGTTGATAAACAGAAACGTGCCTTACTTGATAAGGTATCGGAATATTCAAAATCCAAAGCGTATCCATTAGAAACGAAAATGTTCTTTTACAGCATGTTAAGAGGTGGTGGCTGGAGCTTGTTTAGCACGCACCCCATTCCATCGGATGAGTTTTTGTTATCAAGTGTTGATAGTGAGCTTTTAATGTATTCCTTTTTGGATGATAAGTATCAGAAAATACTTTCAGAGTCAAAAATCACATATGACGTACCACGAGAAATGTTTGCGGATTTGAATAACCAAATTATTAAAGGTTATCAGCTCAATAATGTGATGGACTGGTGTTTACTGGAAGCAGTTCACCATGGACGAAGGGGGCGAACTGAAGTCAGTGATTTTGAAAAATCAATCATTTGGCTACAATTTCTACCAGAGGACAAGAACCCGCTGCGCGTGTCGCTTTTAAAGCAAATTGAGATTATTCAACAGTTGTTTTTAAGCTTTAAACATTATGATAAGACTCAGAAAAAAACAATTACGGCGGCACTTCTTTATGCAATTTTGCAGAATGATGAGCTTTATAAAAACATTCAGCCATTAGCCGGTGTGCAGTTAGATACGGATTCGGATGCGCAGTATAATCTTATCTTTGACAAGGTTATGGGTGCCTTTGAATATGATCAAGCAAGCATGCCTGCAACAATGTATTTCATTGTATGCACATTGTATTCATTGATTAGTTTTGAGGTTGAAGGTTCTAGCTTCAGATCAGATTTCTTAAAATTAATTCAAGCCAATAAAGCTTGGTTAACGGAGGATGAACAAGCTTCATTGATGTATGTATCACAAGATTGTGATTTTTCAATGCTAGTTTTTATTAGCCAACAAATTGAGTTTAGTATTGCCTCTATTCAGAAGGTTATTCATCAGGCTTTTGATGATTTTAAAATGCTTTTTAAAAATGAAAAACTTAAACAGTCATTGGCTGAAAACATTAAAAAAGTGGCTCAAGGGAGTGTTAAGCGATTAAAAGGTCATTTGTATGATAGCTCGTTATATCTTCAGTCAAGACGTGTGTTTTGCATACTAAAAGCACAAGGTGCGACCACAGAAAAATCTAAATCAGGAGAGATGGGGACAAAACGGCATGCTAGTTTTTTTGAATTTGTTAAGAAAGATGCCATGTCTAAATTAACAGCTCCTCAATTTGTAACGGCTGGAAATTTCAACTGGTCAACAGAACGTTTCTTAAAAGAAGACTATGTTCCAATGTCACGAATAAAAGTAAGTGATATTATGAAGTGCAACTTTGTGAATCCTCAAGATAGCAGAAGTATAATAAGTGATCGCTATGATATTGCATTTAGCATGTTGTCATATCCTGCAGTATACGCATTAATCAAGCGAGAGGTGAATAAGCTTTTAGCGCTAATAGATCCACAAAAACCAATAGTGAAGACTTTGCCTGTTCATACAAGTGCTATTACCTTGGCAGTTACTATTGTTATGATGTCCTATGTTGCTAAGAGCTCTTATGTTTTTGATACAATTACTGAAGTAGATGCTGATACATTAAGTCAGAAAATCTTAACATTAAAAGGTTTTCTACCCCAAGACTTTTGTATTCTTTATACTGAGTATGAGGAGATTTATTTACGCTTTATTGAATGTACGCATGAAGATGATACATTGGTGAAGTTTCAAGACTCAGATACGATGACAAAAGATAAAGAAGCGCATCTACGAGCAATGCAGCGATTGATGGATGATGGGTGTTTTACGATGCTTAAAAATAAAGGAGAAGATGTATTTTCTGAAAATGGAAAATATGGAAATTGTTATGATAGTCCAGTGACTGGGATGGGAAAAAACTCTAATTGGAAAAAAGAATGGGAGTTAGTTGATCTATATGACGAACAAGCATTAATCCGTTTATATGATGACTCCGATTGGATGTTAAAAGCAGATCCACAGCTACGCATTAAGAAACTGCAAGCGTATGTCGCAGATTTTGAAAAAGCATTAAAGCAGTAGACTAATAGCAGAAAAAATAGACAAAAAGGAGTTTGAGCATGGGCTTAATTAGCGGTGCAGTACAATTAGCGACATTA
>JAHDDB010000075.1 GCA_020629575.1 Caedibacter sp.
AACCCACTTACAAAAAGATCCCTATAAACCTATGCTTTGCAAGAGGGGTGCCGAGTTTGCGAGGCGGGGTGTTGAAATAGCAAAAGTGCGTAACCTCCTTTATTACAAACTATAATACATTTGAAATTCAACAGGATGCGGTGTCATATTAAGCTTCTGAACTTCTTCCATTTTCAGATCGATATAAGCATTTATCATATCATCTGAGAATACGCCACCTGCGGTTAAGAACTCACGATCTTCATCTAAAGCAGCAAGCGCCTCTTCTAGTGATGCTGCCACCGTTGGGATGTCAATAAGCTCTTCAGGCGGTAAATCATATAGATTTTTATCCATCGCTTCACCTGGGTGAATTTTATTTTTAATACCGTCAATTCCCGCCATTATCATTGCTGAGAATGCTAAATATGGATTTGCCATAGGATCACCAAAGCGCACTTCTATGCGACGTGCTTTTTCACTATTAACAAACGGAATACGAATAGATGCTGAGCGGTTACGTGCTGAATATGCCAATAACACAGGCGCTTCAAAGCCTGGAACTAAACGTTTATAGCTATTAGTTGATGGATTAGTAAATGCATTTAATGCCTTAGCATGCTTGATAATTCCACCAATATAGTAGAGCGCTTCTTCTGAAAGCCCAGCATAACCATTGCCTGCAAATAAGTTTTTACCTTCTTTTGAAAGCGACTGATGGACATGCATGCCTGAACCATTATCCCCGGGGATAGGTTTTGGCATAAAAGTTACACTCTTACCAAAACCATTCGCCACATTGTGGACTACGTATTTAAAGACTTGTGTTTGATCAGCTTTGTCTACTAACGTTGAGAACTTAGTGCCAATTTCGCATTGACCTGCCGTCGCGACTTCATGATGATGGACTTCCACTTCTTGGCCCAACTCTTCCAAAATAGAGCACATCTCTGAGCGAATATCTTGCAGTGAGTCAACCGGTGGCACAGGGAAATAACCACCCTTAACACCAGGCTTGTGCCCATTATTGCGACCACCATAAAGATCATTAGTGCTCCATGCTGACTCATTACTTCTAATTTTATACTCAGAACCTTCCATGTCTGATTTGTACGTCACATCATCAAAGATAAAAAACTCAGGCTCTGGACCAAAGTATGCGGTATCAGCAATGCCTGTTGACTTGATATAAGTTTCACAACGTTTTGCGAGCGAGCGTGGGTCACGATCATATGCCTGCATTGTTGCTGGCTCTAAAATATCACAACGAATAATCAATGTCGGCGCTTCAAAAAATGGGTCAATTAACATCGTTGATGCATCTGGCATCAAAATCATATCTGACTCATTAATCCCCTTCCAACCTTCGATAGATGAACCATCAAACATTTTACCGTCAGCGAAGAAATCTTCATCAACAGCACGCACAGGAATGGTGACATGTTGCTCTTTGCCTTTTGTGTCGGTAAAACGCAGGTCGACAAATTCGATCCCATATTCACTAACCATGGCTTGATAATGTGTAAAGTCAGACATACTAATAACACTCCTTGAGATTTGGTTGATAGTTTTACCGCGATCTATTCTATCAGAGTTTTTTGCAAAATTTAGCAAGATTTTCAAGGAAAAGTTACCATCTTTACGGTATGCTAAACAGCAGGATAGTACTAGGTTTGGAAATGATCGTGATAGATCAAGAAGGTTTCAGAGCAAATGTGGCGATCATTATTATGAATGATCAAAACAAAGTGTTCTGGGGTCGTCGTGTCAACCAAAGTTCGTGGCAGTTTCCGCAAGGTGGTTTAAACTCCGGAGAAACGCCGATTGAAGCAATGTATCGAGAGCTTAAAGAAGAAGTAGGTCTTATGCCTTATGATGTCGAGGTGATCGCTGCAACAAGAACATGGTTAAGATATCGACTTCCCAGAGCGCTAATTAGAAGAAATTGCCCACTGTGTATTGGTCAAAAACAAAAGTGGTTTTTATTGCGTTTAAAATCAGCAGATAGTGCAATTAATCTTAATGCCAATCACAAGCCCGAGTTTGATGAATGGCGTTGGGTTAACTATTGGTACCCCGCAGGCAAAGTAGTTTCTTTTAAGCGTCATGTTTATCAAAAGGCGCTTGAGCATTTTTTTCCAGTACTTAAAGATTGGCCACGTGGGTAACTATCATGCTATGGCAGTCTTTAGTTAAAATCATTGAGCTTAAGCATGAGCTTGATGTTGTATTATCAATGTTTGCTAAAGAAGCATGTAAAGTACTTAGTGTCGATGCGTGCAGTGTTTTTATTTTGGATGAAACAGAACACACTTACACATTAAGCGCTTCAACCCTAGTACCAACATTGCGATCGGGCATGATCTACATCAATGCCAAAGATGATCTTCTGGGTAAAGTTGCTTTGCGTGAAGAGGCACTTATTGTTAGCGATATGTCAAAGGCCTCAAGCTATAGCGTGCTACAAACACTTTCACGCAACCGCTTACAATCTTTGTTAGCAGCACCTGTTGTTCACAAAGGTGATGTTATTGCCATTATTGCGCTACAACTCAATGACAAAGATAAGATTACTGAAAGCTTACAAACTGATGTTGCAACACTGTGTGCTAACTTATCGCTACCACTAAACCGCGCCATTCATATTGAAGATGTTTCCGAGCAAATTGAAGATAAGCCGCAAAGTCCGATGTACTTTGATGGCGTTAGCGCCAGTGATGGTGTGCAAAAAGGCATTGCAGTTGCACGTTATAATATTACCGACATTGAAGAGATTCCTGATAAACCCACTCAATCCGACGATGAAGAACGTTTATTTATAAGTGCGGTAAAGGATGTCAAAGAGTCTTTGGAGGAAATGCTCCAACGTGTCACTCTCCTTGCAGGTAGTGAAGAAGCACAATTATTTGAAGCCTACTTGCAAATGATCGATAGCAGCCGTTTTTATGACGCTATTATTGACTATATTCGTCAAGGCATTTGGTTGCAAAGCGCGATCAAACGGGTTGTCATCGAGCAGGCGACGATTTTTGAACAAATGGATGAGCCTTATTTTGTCGAACGCGCCAGTGATATTCGTGATTTAGGCAAGCGCATCCTATTAGCACTTGAGAATAAAACGCTAAAGAAAAGTCACTATGCCGTGGATACCGTTCTTGTTGCTAGCGAAGTTACTGCATCAATGATTGCTGAAGTACCCAAAGGGCGGTTAAAGGCAATTATCTCAGAGCATGGTTCTTCTTATTCACATGCTGCGATTCTAGCCAAAGCCTTATCAGTACCTTTTGTTACAAGCATCAAAGCATTGCCAATTAGCTTCATTGATGGCAAAGAGATTATTGTTGATGCCTATGTTGGACGCATCTACATCCAACCTGCTAAAGGGCTTAAATCAGCATATGAGCGCTTAATCAAGCATGAAAGCCAAAAAGCCGTTGAATTACAAGCGCTTAAAGACTTATCTAGTGAGACAACTGACGGCCATGAGATAACACTTAAAGCAAATGTTGGTTTAATCGCCGATTTGGATCGTGCCTTAAGCCAAGGCGCCGCTGGTGTCGGTTTATATCGCTCAGAAATTCCCTTTATGATTCGTGAGCGCTTCCCCAGTGAGGATGAGCAACGCATTATTTATCAGCAAATTTTATCAACGTTCCCTGATAAACCTGCTGTTTTACGCACCTTAGATGTTGGCGCGGATAAAACACTACCTTACTTCTACGAAGAAGAGCAAAATCCAGCACTTGGCTGGCGCGGTATTCGCATGCTGCTTGATCAGTCCAACCTTTTTTTAATGCAAATAAGAGCAATGCTTAAAGCAAGTCTACACCATGATAATTTGCATATTTTACTACCAATGATTACAACTATTGAGGAAGTCAAAGAAGCAAAACAGCTTATTCGTCAAGCCTATAAAGAAGTTATTGAAGAAGGGTTTGATATCGATAAACCGCGTATTGGCATCATGATTGAGGTTCCAGCGGCAGTTATACTTGCAGAGCGATTAATTAGCCTAGTTGACTTTGTATCCATTGGCTCAAATGACTTAGCACAATACGTATTAGCCGTTGATCGCACCAACGAAAAAGTCGCTAATCTTTACAACCAACTGCATCCAGCAATGATTCGCACACTTTACCATTTGGTTAAAGTAGCCAACAAGCACAACAAAGAAATCTCTCTTTGTGGCGAGCTTGGCGGCAATCCAATTGCCACCGCTCTTCTTATCGGAATGGGTTTTGGCAGCTTAAGCATGAACGCCTCCGCACTTCTTAAGGTTAAGCAGGTATTGCGATCTGTTACTAAAAAGCAATGTCGCAATGTGTTAAAACAAGTGTTAAAACTTGCCACCACCGAAGAGGTACATACTTATTTAGAAAACTTCCTCGTTGAAAATGACTTAGGTGGTCTGATCCGCGCAGGGATTAATTAACACCATAAAAATTCATCTTATCTTCGCACTAAAAAGCGATTGGAAAAGTATAAGTCACACCCGCGGTTAATGCATTAAACTTGCTAACCTGGTCTTTATTGTTAATTTCTTTATTACCAAATATGTATTGATACTGGGCAAACACTGTCCAGTTTTTATAAGTATATGCCGCACCTGCCGCTGCCATTGGTTTCCATGCATCGGTAGTGATTGTAAATCCGCTGTTATCTATATTGGCACGCTCTGTGACGTATGCCATACCTCCTTTACCAAAGAGCTGTAAACCAAAGGGTAATGTAAATTTCAAAGTGCCCAGCACAGGAATCATTTGATAATTCATATTTGAATCATCATCCTTGATAACATGATAACCATAGTCATAACCAGATTCCACACCAAACGAAATCGCATGACTCAAAGCAAAATCAAATCCGATAATAGCACCACCAAAAACATTGCCATTACTCGCATTATCAAGATCATTGCGTGAAACATCTGCCACTTTACCATAACCACCTTGAACACCGAGCACCAACCCATATGGCGCTTTTGAACCTTGATCATTACCCATATCGCTAGCACCTACAGTAGGTTGTACATTGATATTATTAATGGTGTTTGCTTTGCTATCGTTATCTGCTACTGTACTTTGTGCACTTGTTGCATAGCTTATCGATGACACTGCTAACGATGATATAACGACTAATGATACTTTCTTAAGCATAATGGCTCCTTAATATTTGTGTATTTTATGTTTTTTGTATCTTTTGCACTCTATGCAATATTTATACAGATAAAAACTCCGGCATTGCCTAACAAACACTTCTGCTCACTAAGCTTAGCGCACCCCCATGTATACTCTCAATCAAGTAAAGGGGATTTTTATACACAAAAATTAAGGGAGAATTAAGATTTAATAATATTTATAATTATTTAGTAATTTTAACATTATTAGATCAATATAAAAATTTAAACGATATTTAAAACACACATTAGAATACGTAGCGAATACCCACTTGCTCTGAATCAACGCTAATACCCGAATTAACAACTGCATTTGCAAAACCAAATGGGACAAAACCAAAAGTTGTAAAGCCTGCGCTAATATATTGCGCAAAAATACTAAATCCAGGTGTAATATCATAAGCAAGTTTAAACTTAAATATACCTAGCGCTCCTTGCCCATCCGCTGCAGCACCGCCACCTAAACCAAGCTCAGCACTTAACGGTGAAGATAAATACATACCAACAAACCCTTCAACGGTACCACCATTGAGTTGGGTATACTCAGTTTTAACAACTTGACCATTGCTGTAATTACTTGCATTTGGATCAATTGCCTTACCAAAATAATAGTAATTAAGACTGACACCAGTATAGATATTTTTCCAAGTATTGCTTTGACCAAATCCCCACTGGTAACCTAAAGAGACATTAGCCGCCCCTTTGTTTTGTGTCGGAAAGGTAATGTTTTGGCTACTGTTTCCCCAAATCGTCACCCATGAATCTTCATAATATGACTGAGTTTGCGCGGCACCACCTGCTGCACTCATAAAGAAACCACTAGGAACATTATGCGTGTTCTGTGGCTTCCCCTCAATATTTGCAAATAGTAAAACAGGGCTAGAGGATAATGCGATCATGATTGTTTTTAGCTTCATAGTGGCTCCATTGCATTTAAAACGCTGACAATGATATCATCTTATGGTCTTTTTTCAATCAAAAAATAAAATATGTAAATCTTAGCTATGACTAAATGCTCACCCACAAGTGCTCACCGTACCCTGAGCGTAAGTCGAAGGGTAGCTTGGGAAAATCATACTTCATAAAGGCTTCGACTTACGCTCAGCCAACGCTTACATAATCAAAGTGGGCAGGAATATGCTCTTAGCCCAAATCTCTATGCAAAAACATAGCTAATATCAAAATACTGTCCCCAACCGGTAGTATTTTGCACGCCACCACCGGTTATTGGGCTGCCATCTTTAACTCCAGTCATATTACCGAAATATTTCAAGCCATAACCCACAGCAAATCGCTTGCTATGCCAATACAGACCATTAAACCACTCTATCGAGTAGCTTGAGCGAGTTGAGTCATATTTATCCATACCAAAACTGTAATCAAAATAGCCTTGATACGATAAGAATGAACCATTGCCAAACGTATAAAATGGTTTAAACCAATTAGTTGCTAACTTATAACCATCCCACGTATTTTCATTTGGTGCACCATAGTTTTCACGCACATAACGCGCATACAAGTTAACACCAACCTTACCAAGCCATGGCACTTCAACATCAACACCAGGTCCAATATAAACGTTAAAAAGCTGTCTATCACCAACTTCTGCTAGGGTTGAAACATACCACTCTTTAATAGGACCAATGCTTAGATCCTTGTGCAAGATATCATTGATTGAAAATCTTGGCTGAATCTTAAAGAACATATTATCGCCGTCATGACGATCATCTGAGCGTTGATTAAAAATATCAAATACATCTAAATAACCATATAAATCAACAAAACCAGAGCGTCCACCAAACTCCATCTCAAGATAGGTTGTATCCGCTGCATGATATGGCAGGCGAGCGTTCTCACTGCGCATTAGATTAAATTGCAGAAAGTTGTAATATTGATTATAGATTGTCTGATCACTACCATCTGACTTTTTAGCTTTTTCATCTTTTTCAGCTTTTGTAGGTTTTGACTGCGTTTCTGCTTTTTTTGATTTATCAGCTTTGTCCGCCTTATCATTAGTAGACGTGATAGCATGAGTTGCTGATGTTTTCTCAGCAGCGCTATTGCGTTGCGCACTACTCACAACTGTTGTTGTTTGATTATCAGCATCATTTGCATAGTTTATGCCTGCGGCAAAAATCGAAGTTAGACTTGCTAGACCCAAGGTTATTTTTTGATATTTCATTGAGAGTTTTTATTACATTCAAACCATAAGAGTCGGCATGTTAAGCTAATTCAGATGTTTTTAAAAGTCTTAAAATTGTATTTTTATGTTATTAAAAGTCATCGAATCGTTTCAAATGCAATCTTCCATTGATCATTATTTTCCAAAGCCTTGGCAGTTAGCTCCAATGTACCAATTTCAGTATGCATTGCGCTAATATGCACAGGCACTGAAGTACCATTGGCGTAATTATCCGCAGATAAGGTCAAGCGCAGTGGTGATAACTCAATCAATCCTGCCTGCTCCCAGTCGGTAAAGATATCGCCCAAACAATCATCAGCACGATGGTTCGCAGCAAAAAATCTAAACTCAACAGGCTCACCGACAACCAATGAGAATGTCTCAGCTTCATATACAAGCTCTTCTTCAGCTTCCATACCTTGCACGGCAATACATAGCGCTTCGATCTGCGGTTGAAAGCCTGGAATGGCTGGCATTGGTGACTCGATCCCAATATAGAATGAATGCGACGCGCCTCCTTTGATACGAATACCATTGCCTTGTAAAGCATCGGCAAACACACTAGCACCAATGGCAACTGAAGTATCATAAGCTGCATGCCCAAGCTCGCAAGCTTCAGGATGCCCCTCTTTGGTAAGCCATTTATTAATAATCTGCATTAATTGGCAACGCAAAACCTGTGGTTTAAACACACCACCATTAAATAATACTGCCGTCGGCGTGATGAATTTTTCATCCGCCTTTGCTTGTTTGCTTAAGAACAATGCAAGATGTTTGGTAATCGCAGCTTCTTGAGTGTAGCTTAAAGCAAAACGACTCAATCCCGTGCGCGGCGCATTATGTGGATGATCCTCAATGGCAACCTCAGGGAAAAAACCTTGTAGCATAATTTTTTCAACATCTTTTTTCGTCAAGGTTTCTGATACCGCATTAGCAAAGATATTTGATGAACGTCCAGGAATCGATACGGCAATTTCATTTAAGCTTTGGTCACTTAATAGTTTCTCTTTGGCATTTCTACAACTATGCACTAATGCCTGCATCTGCCATGGTTCTAAGCGTTGACCACCATCTAATAATCTCTGCTGCACGGTATGTGCTAACATAAGATCGATATTATCACCACCAATTAAGATATGATCGCCAACAGCGATACGCCTTAATGCAAGCGTCCCCTCTTCATCTTCAACCTTTATCAATGAAAAATCCGTCGTGCCACCGCCAACATCTATAACCAAAATCACATCATCAGCCGTTAGCTGATCACGCCATTTTTCATGATCATGAATCCAACCATATAATGATGCTTGCGGTTCTTCCAATAAGGTAACCTCTTCAAAATCACATAAACGTGCCGCCTCAGCTGTCAAATCACGCGCTGCAGGCTCAAAAGATGCCGGAATGGTAATAATAATCTTTTGTTGAAACAATGGCGCATCCGGAAAGGCGCTATTCCATGTCTTTTTAATATGTTCAAAGTAATGAGTATATGCCTCAAGTGGTGATATGCGCTCAACACCTTCAGCTGCTTGATATGGTAATAACGCTTTACGCTTATCAATCGTGGCCTGACACAGCCAACTCTTAACACTTGATATCACCCTGTTTGGTGTCGTTTGTGCTTTTGTTTTAGCATATTCGCCCACCAAGATGGTGGTTTCACTTTGCCACGGCAAAGCAATATCATCTAAGCTTAATTCCAATGCGTTAGGTAAATATAAAAATGACGGCATTAACGTTTTGGATTCATATTGATTCTTGGCCATAAACTGCGGAATAGCTAACGTACTAATCTCAGTATCATCTGCTATTTTCTTATAGGTAACCGCACAATTTGTTGTGCCTAAATCAATTCCAATCAAATATTTTGCATGATGCGACATTTATAACACCTCTACTTCTGCTGGCTGTAATATATCCAGATTTGCTTCTTTGGCTACTTTGGGTAAATGCATTTTCTCTACTTTCCAACCTTGGTGGATTAACTTACCCTTAAAGCGCGTACTGTGCACAACATTCCCCGTGAGCTCAACACTATACTTATCATAATTTGCCTCAAGTATGATCTCGTGATTTTCCTGATCTTGATAAACCGGCGCTAGCGTGCAATAAGACTCAAGTGCTTTTTTGCACTGATCATGAACAACGCGTGCCACAGTTGCTACCTGCTCATTGTTATAGTGATCAAGGTTTTGCGCCAGAAAATCTAACAAGCGCCCTTTTTTTTGCAAAATAGACAATAGCTGTTTAGCAGATTCGGTGCTTTTTGCATCTTCATCAGTACACCCTATTTCCTGCTGAATATCAGCCACAGGCTTAGCTTCAATATTTTCAAGCTTACCTTTTATTAAGCAACGTAAGCGCTGCCTCCATGTTAATTTCATTGGCATATATTATTTTCTTTGAATAAAAAATTACTCATCACGCATGAGAGTTAGTTTAGCCTATGGCATTAGCAGCGACAAAGCTTTTATTGCTGAAGTTTAATCTCGCAATATCCTTCCTGTTAATAAATCAATTAATCTCGATGGCTTGGTTGCAACAAAATCACCTTGCGGATAGATATAATCGACACTCTCACCGAAATAATCATACACCTCACGCGCCGATGTTGCTGCAGGCATATTGGAGATATTAGCACTGGTTGAAACAATGGCTTGATCAAGCATATTGGTTAATTCACTCAATAAAGAATGAGTAGTTAAACGCACGGCAATACTTTCAAAAGGGCCTGTCAACCAGCGAAACTGTGGCTTAACAGGCGCCACCCACGTTGTCGCCCTATCATAATGTGTTTGTAGTTTTACAAGATGCTCTTTGGTTAGACGTGTTACATCAATAACGCGTAGCAAATGCTCAATATTACTTGAAAGCACAATAAATCCTTTGTTGGCATTGCGCTTTTTCAGTGTCACAATTTTTGCCACCGCATCTGGCTCAAGGGTCGTGCTTAAGCCATACACAGATTCCGTTGGTAAGGCTAAAACTTTTTGCGCTTTTAATAACAAAACAAGCTTTTCGAGGTCATTTTTATGCATATTTATTCTATCAATAACTATCATTTAAAACGCAAGATACTATATACCCATCACAAACCATTTCACAGTGTTTATTGCCTTTCCCAACTTTACACTTGATTATG
>JAHDDB010000076.1 GCA_020629575.1 Caedibacter sp.
GAAAGTTGAAATTCAATTAGAAGATGAAAAAACCGTTAAATTACCTGAGAAAAATTTATTGCTACTACATGATGGTGGCTTTAAGAAATTTGAGGTATTAACAACGGATTTAGGTGAAGGTGAGCTCATTGATGCTTGGGGCTTATTGCAAGGTACCAAAACTAATTATGGTGAGTTGAGTGAGCTTATTTATGGTGAGTATAATTGCTCAACAGTTTATAGCGCGTGGCAAATTGTGCAAAAAGGCCTGCATTTCTTCGCGCTTGAAGATGAGATCGGTGTTAATACGCCTGAGGCGGTAGATGACATCATCAAACAAGCACAAGAGAAAGCACAAAAAGCGCAAGCATTAGAAAACTTTATCACGCGCTTAAAGCAAAAAACTTATGCCCAAGAGGATGAACCTTTTGTTAAAGAGCTTGAGTCATATGCTTTAGGACAAGCCACAGGCTGTCGTTTTTTTAAATTAATTGACAAAGAAGAGACGCAAGTTAATGCCCATGCATTGCTGCTTGATATCGGCTATTGGGATGAGTTTATCAACCCTTATCCCATGCGTTTAGATGCGGCTTTACAAGCGCCTGTTTTTGATTTGCCTGAAATGCAATCTGAGTCACGTGTTGACTTAACGCATTTAGCCAGTTATGCGATTGATGATGAGGGCAGTCATGATCCGGATGATGCATTAAGTTTTGATGAATCAACGCAAAAACTATGGGTGCATGTTGCTGATCCTGCAAGTTTAGTAGATGTTGATGGTGAGATTGACAAAGAAGCTCGCGCTCGAGGGAGCAATCTTTACTTACCTGAAGGCGTCATTCCAATGTTGCCACATCAGATCACTGAGGACTTGGCACTGGGCCTTCATCCGACATCTCCGGCTTTATCAATTGGTTTTAAGCTAATCGATGGTGAGGTTAAAGGTATTGAAATCGTGTTATCAACCATCAAGGTAACACGCTTAAGTTATCAAGAAGCCGAGCACAAATTAACTGAGGCGCCATTTAGTCATTTTGTACGTTTTTCTAATGAATTTAGCAGCTATCGTCGAATGCATGGTGCTGTTGAGCTGCAGTTTTCAGAGGTGAAGCTCAAATTGCGTGATAAGAAAGTTGATATCATTCCTTTGGCAACATTACAAAGTCGCAATATCGTACGCGATGCGATGTTAATGGCCGGTGTGGCAGTTGCCATTTTTGCTGATCAGCATGAGATCCCATTGCCTTTTTCAACACAGCCAGAGCATGATCTAAGCGAAGAAGAACAAACACCTCAATTGATGTCAGAAATGTTTGCCACTAGAAGACGCTTACAAAAAGGGCAATACAAAAGTAGTGCCGATAGACATGCAGGCATGGGACTTAATGCCTATGTACAAGTAACTAGTCCATTAAGGCGCTATTTGGATATGGTGGTACACCAGCAGTTAAGACGATTTTTAAAATCTGAAGCCTTATTTTCAGGTGAGGAGATCCTCATGCGCATTGGTGAAAGTGAATCGGGCATTAAAGCCGCGCGCCAAGCAGAAAGCTTTAGTAACAATCACTGGAAATGTGTTTATTTAATGCAAAATCCTAACTGGCAAGGCGAGGCGGTAGTGATTGAGAAACAACAAGGCAATCGCGTCACGGTGTTTATCCCCGGATTGTCATTGATCAAGAAATTAACACTGGCGGAGTCTGCAGAACTAGATACAACGATCACTGTGACCTTAAGCGATGTAAAGCTTGCAACACAGGATATTTATTTTCGGGTTTAAAATATTTTTAAGGTAAGTTCCTTTTTGCCAATAATACGACAAATCCTATAGATAGTTTCCAAGCTATAGGATGCTTCTGCCTTTAAAATTCGATTGGCTTGAGATTTACTAGTCCCTAGTTTTTCTGCTAAGCCTTCAAGCGTTAAACCTTGCGAATTTTTGTATTTCATAACATCACTAGCAAGCTCTTGACGGGCAATAATTGCTTGACTTTCAATAGTGGTATTTATTTCAATTGCTGCAATTTCTTCTTTTGAAAGGAGTTCTTTTTTTAGGGTTTCTGAATCAATAAAGTCATATTTACTCATTTTAGCCTCCAATTAAATCGTTAAGAATGCGTTTTGCCTTCTCGATATCTTTTGTCTGTGTTTTCTTGTTACCAGCTCATATGCAACGGCAAGTTTTGCCATCGAAGTAAAAATAGTAGATTCTAGTGCCTGTTGGAGTTCTCAACTCTTTTAAATGTTTATTACCTTGAATATCTTTTTTATAAGGTAAGCTTAGCTCATGTCCAAACATTCGTAGCAGGTCTATTACTTTGTAGGCTTTTATCAGCTCACTTTTGCTAAGTGCTTTACTGGAGTTACGCACTTTAGAAAAACTATAACTTTATAAACACCCCGTCAGCCTACGGCTGCCACCCTCTTTGCAAGATAGGTGCTTAAGCTTGCGAGACGGGGTGTTGAACTAGAAAAGTGCGTAATTTCAGTTTGCTATTTACCAAGCAGGAATAGCAGCATCATCAGGGTATAGTTTCTCAGCAAGTTTTGCCACTTGTGGTGATTGATATGCTTTGACAAACTTAAGTAATAATGGGTTATTTTTATCATTATCGCGAACAACGATGATATTGGCAAACGGTGAGTCTTTTGGCTCAACAAACAAAGCTTGTTTTAAGGTTAGATGTGCTTTAGGCAAGAAGTCATTATTAATCACCGCAAGGGTGACACTATCCAGATTATTAGGAATCTGATCTGCTTGTAGTGGAATGATTTGTAATTTAAGTGGATTACTAGCGATGTCGTTTAATGTCGCTTTCCAAGTGACCCCAGCTTTTAATTTTATCAAACCCGCGTCAGCTAAAATCATCAAAGCGCGCCCACGATTGGTAGGGTCATTGGGAATGGCAACTTTAGCACCGACTGGTGTTTCTTTAAGCGACTTAATCTTCGTTGAGAAAATCCCCATCGGGTAAATAAATGTCTTACCAATTTCCATAATCTTGTAGCCAAATTCTTTGATTTGGTTTTCTAAAAATGGAATATGTTGGAAAACATTGGCATCGATATCCCCATTGTTTAATGCGCGATTTGGCAGATTATAATCACCAAAGGAAACAAGCTTAACATTAAGGCCGTATTCCGCTTTGGCAACTTCCTGTGCCATTTGCATGATTTTTTGCTGTTCAGGCGATTGGGTATAACCCACGGTAATCATATTGGTATTTTGACTTGCTTTGTAGGCATTATACGTTACTTGAGCTGCAGACCCTGCTACTAAAATAACAACCAATGCCCAAATGCTAGTGATCTTTTTGCTGCCACTTAAATATTTACCATATGATTGGCATAGTTGTACCAAAATGATTAACAATACAACGCCACCGTAAAGTAGGAAGTAGTTGCCGTTGTTATAGCCTTGGAAGTAAGTCAGATCACCAAGACCGCCACCGCCAACGATACCGGCCATTGCTGAATAGCCAATAAGTCCGATGGTAGTTAAGGTTGCAGCATCCACCAATAACGTTTTGGCTTCAGGTAATAATACCTTAAATATAACCTGCCACTTGGTGGCACCCATGGCATTAGCTGCTTCAATTAGACCTTTATCAACTTCTGAAATCGCTGATTCCGCAAGACGCGCATAAAAAGGTAAAGCAGCAATGGCAAGTGGTACAATCGATGCTGTTGTGCCAATGGTTGTTCCTACAAGTATCTTGGTCAGCGGATAAAGCAAAATCAGCAAGATAATATAAGGAATAGATCGGGTGACATTGACAATAAAGCCAACAACCTGATTAAAAAGTCTTATGCCAGGATTCTTTTGGTTATGCGATAGATGTAGTAATACACCTAAGATTAGACCACCAATGACCGCGATCACTGTTGCGATAAATACCATGTAAATTGTTTGCCATGTAGCAAGCGCTAGATTAGAAAGCATCGATTGCAGCATAACCGATCACCTCAATTTTGATTTGTTGTTGATGTAAGAAGCTTAATGCTTTTTCCCAGTGTTCTTTCTCGCCAAGCATGTGACAAATGGTAACCCCAACGGATTGTGCCTGAATGCGCTCAATGTTAGCTTGGATAATATTGCAAGTTACTTTGAATTTGCTGTTAAGCTCAGCAATGACAGGTGTGGTAATGCTGTCCCCCAAAAAAGTCATTTTAATGACAGGGGTCAGGTGTGGTGCGGCATATGGATCTTTGTGCAATTTATCTTTTATTTCATCTGGTAGATTTAAATGCATGCTTTTTTCAGTAAAGCTTTTGGCAATGGCTGTTCTTGGATTTAAAAATAGTTCAGTGACGGTACCAGTTTCTTGGATCAAGCCATCATCGATAATCGCCACCTGATCACAGATCTTGCGAATTACATCCATTTCATGGGTGATCAAAACAATCGTCAGATTCAGTTTGTGATTAAGCTCTTTTAATAACTGCAATATTTGATCAGTGGTTTCAGGGTCAAGAGCAGATGTTGCCTCATCACACAGTAATGCCACAGGATCACACGCCAAAGCGCGCGCGATAGCGACACGCTGCTTTTGCCCGCCGCTTAATTCATCAGGATAAGCTTGTGCTTTTTGCTCTAATCCAACAAGGTTCAGTAGCTCATTGACTTTAGTGTGAATTTTAGCTTTGCTAGCATGTTGTAATTCCAGTGGGAAAGCAATGTTATCAAACACTGTACGCGATGAGAGTAAATTGAAATGCTGGAAAATCATACCAATTTTCTGGCGCGCCTTTCTTAGCTTGTCTTGCGAAAGCTTGGTAATATCCTCATCATTAATGAAAATATGCCCTTCGGTTGGCTGCTCTAGGAAATTAATGCAGCGAATAAGCGTACTTTTTCCCGCACCACTTTTGCCGATAATGCCAAAGATCTCACCATCTTTAATCGAAAGATTGACGTTCTTCAGCGCAATATGGCGAGCATGCTTTGATAGGTACTCTTTTTTGAGGTTCTGAATCTCAATCATATTATTGTTCCCACTCTTAGTGCAGTAATGCATCAGAAAAATATAGTAACAATATTTTCTGCCACTCGTAAATCACTTTGCGTAAGTTTCATTAGATTCAATTCAAACGTATGAAAAATCAATTCTTTAGTTTGCTTTTAAAGCCTATGTGATAGAATTTTTGTTCTATTTTCTATCAAGATGAGTTGTTGTTAAATGTTAATTGCTGCGTTGTTAAGTTTGTTATTATTGCAATTGTTAGGGTTGATGCTGCCTGGCCCTGATTTTTTTATGGTATTGAGATCCTCAATTCGTTATGGGCGGAATTCTGCAGTACTTGTCGCATTGGGTATTGCTACAGGTGTGCTGTTTTATGCAACCCTTGTGGTACTTTTATTGGATTATCTAAGTGATAACTTTTTGATTATTGTGCATTGGATTGCTTTGTTTGGTGGATGTTATTTATTATATATCGCTTATAATTGTTTCAAGGCATCCAGAGGTAAGCATTCGCTAGATACCAATGCAAGTGATGTGGTTAAAATATCAAAGCATCATCTATGGCTTACGGGTTTGTTGTGCAATTTATCTAATCCTAAAGTGATTATTTTCTTTGTTAGTTTATTGCCACTGTTTGTTTTGAAATCTTCAGCGCTTTGGTATCACTTAAGTATTCTGGTTGTGATGTTTTTAAGTACCTTGATTTGGTTTAGTTTTGTTGCTTATGTTATGGGTTCACAGCGCGTTAGAAATGTCTTTGTTAAACACATGGCAAAGCTTGAAATTATCTTCTCATTCATTTTAACCATTTTTGCCTTGTTGCTTATTTATTCGTTTGTGGAATCAGTGATTCTGTAGTGTTTATGCAATAAGCAAAGTAATGGCTTATTTAGCTTAATTCGGTTATTTAGCGGTTTCACTTTGCCATATATGGCGTTGATACGTTAGAATTTAGGCGTATTGAGTAAGTCACTCCAGTAAGTAAATAATAAATGAGGTTTGCATGTCACCAGAACATATTGCACTAATTCAACAATGGGGCTATTGGCTTATGCTTGGTGCGGCAATTATCGAAGGTGAAACCTTTCTAATACTAGGTGGTGTTGCTGCGGCTGCTGGCATGCTTAACTTAGGTTGGATTATCCTCTTATCGATTATCGGTTGCTTGATTCATGATTGTTTCTTGTTTTATTTAGGGCGTTATGTTGGCCCTAAAATATTAAAGCGTAAACCCAATTGGCAACCTAAGGTGGATCGCATTAGCTTGATGATTGATAAATATAATTTTTGGCTAATTTTGTGCTTTCGCTTTGCTTATGGTTTAAGAACGATTATTCCTTTTGCTTTGGGCATGAGTAAGATTAGCAATATCAAGTTTATGGTGTTTGATGCCATTGGTGCGATTGTCTGGGTGTTGGTGTTTTTATTAGCCGGGTATTATTTTGGTAATGCGCTTGAGATTATATTGCATAAACTATCACTGACCCATTTAGTTAAAGAGTATTGGCATATTTCAATTATCATTTTATTCTTAGTCATATTTACAGTGAGCTTTTTACTGGTAAGGTTAAGAAAAAGACGTGCACGCAAGAAGCAAGAAAAGCAAAGTAAGCAGTTAAACCTCGATATGGAAGTATAAATATGGCAGTAATTGAAATTACCCTAGCATCAAAGCAAGCAGCATTGGAAAGCTATTTGCCTTTTGTTAAACAAGGTGCGCTAACCGTGTATCATAGTGATGCACTCAATTTTGGTCAGGAGGTTGAGCTTGTGGTGTGTTTACCTGAGCTAAAACAGGAGCTAAATTGCCAATCAAAGGTGATCTGGATTTCTTCTGATGACTATCAAAATGACAAGAAATATGGCTTTCAACTCTTAGGAGATGGGGGCTTTGAAATCAACCAAATACTTGAAAATTATTTGGTGGGCATGATAAAGCATGATGAATAAGGCGAGTAAGATAAATCAATAAAGGTGTGTGCATGGCAAAACCAAAATCAAATTATGTCTGCCAATCATGTGGTGCAATATCACCAAAGTGGCAAGGACAATGCCCTGATTGCTTAGAATGGAATACCTTAGTTGAAACTCAAATAAGCGTTACTAAATCAACAACAAACAAAATAGGATATGCTGCTGCTGAGGCAAAAGTACAAAAGCTCAATGAAGTTGCTTTAGCGGATTATCCACGCATTCATAGTCCATTTGCCGAGTTCGATCGGGTGATGGGTGGCGGTATTGTGCCAGGCTCAGTAACGCTAATCGGTGGTGATCCAGGAATTGGCAAATCATCAATTTTATTGCAGATTATGACTGTGCTATCACAAACTCACACAGCACTTTATATCACTGGTGAAGAATCACTAGAGCAAGTTGCATTGCGTGCGCAACGTATGCAATTACCTAATGATAAATTATTGTTAATGAGTGAAACCAATGTTGAAGCGATTTGTCAGTATATTGAGACACATCGACCACAATTAGTTGTTGTTGACTCGATTCAAACAATGCAGATCGAAGCCTTGCAATCAGCCGCAGGAGGTGTCGCTCAAGTGCGCGAATCAGCCAGTTTATTAACACAAACGGCTAAGCGCTTAAATTGTGCCGTTTTTCTTGTTGGACATGTAACTAAGTCCGGTGAGGTCGCAGGTCCTCGTGTGCTTGAGCATATTGTTGATAGTGTGATCTTTATTGAAGGGCAAACCGATGGTCGTTATCGCATGGTTAGAGCGATGAAAAATCGTTTTGGTGCGGTGAATGAACTGGGTGTTTTTGCAATGACTGATAAGGGTATGCGTGAGGTTAAAAACCCATCAGCAATTTTTCTTAATCGTGCGGAAGATGATATCTCAGGCAGTGTTATTATCGCGGTATGGGAGGGCACGCGCCCGATACTTGTCGAGGTTCAGGCATTGGTGAGTGAAAACGGCTATGCTCAACCCAAGCGCTTGGCATTAGGGCTTGATCCTAATCGCTTAGCGATGTTATTGGCAATTATGCAGCGCCATTTAAGCGTGCAATTAAGTGATCATGATGTCTTTATTAATATCGTTGGTGGCATTAAGGTTAATGAGCCTAGTATTGATTTGGCAATTATTGCCGTCATTCTCTCAAGTTTATACAGCCGACCGATTGCCAAAGACTGGATTATCTTAGGCGAAGTAGGGCTCTCAGGTGAGATACGCGCGATTCCCTATGGACAAGAGCGTTTAAGTGAAGCACAAAAACATGGCTTTAAACAAGCGATTGTGCCACAGGGCAATATGCCAAAAAAGGATATTGGAATTCAAGTGCAAGCCATTAAGAAGCTTGATGAATTAAAAACACTGCTTTTGTGATTAGGCAGTAAAGTTTAGCGAATTTTCTTATTAATCAACTCAATCTGATAACCATTAGGGTCTTTGACAAAGGCAATGACACTGGTGCCACCTTTGACAGGGCCCGCTTCACGGGTGACAACTCCACCTTGCTTTTTAATCTCCTCACAGCTTTGATAAACATCCTCTACTTCAATGCATAAATGTCCAAAAGCATTGCCATGATCATAACTATCGGTATCCCAGTTATAGGTCAGTTCAATGGCTGTGATGGCATTGATATCATTACCATATCCCATAAAAGCTAATGTATAGCGATAAGCTTCGTTATCCATCTTTTTAAGTAAGTTCATGCCAAAAATGTTTTGATAAAAATTAATTGATTCCTCAAGGTTGTTAACACGAATCATAATGTGAGCTAGACGCATAATATTATCCTTTGTTCTTATTGTATAAAGTTGTCAAGGATGTTAATAAAACAACACTGGCATGACAAGGAAAATCATACCAAGCTCAAAGCAATAAATTCTGTAAAATGGCCTGCACTCTGTATATAATGTTCGCCATTATTTGAGTAAAGGTAACATGCATGCAAATCGTAGATGAAATCTGTTTGAAAGCATTAACAGACGTCGAAAATACAAAAAACAAACAAGATTTAGATCATATTCGCGTTCAGTATTTGGGTAAAAAAGGTGAGCTTACCGAGATTATGAAGCAGTTAGGTAGTTTGCCAAACGAAGAAAAGCCAAAGCTTGGGCAAGCAGTCAATGAAGCGAAGAATAAATTACAAATGGCAATTAGCGCACGTTTAGATGTATTAAATGCGATTGAGTTGGCACAAAAATTAGCAGCTGAAAAAATTGATGTAACCCTTTCAGGTATTGGGCATGAACAAGGTACATTGCATCCGGTGTCAACCAGTATGCAACGTATTGAAGACTTTTTTAGTAAGATGGGCTTTGCGATTGAATATGGTCCTGAGGTTGAGGATGACTATCATAACTTTGAAGCATTAAATATTCCTGATCATCATCCGGCACGTGCTATGCATGATACTTTTTACTTTAACCCTAATGCTGTATTAAGAACACATACTTCCGGTGTGCAAATCAGAACAATGGAAAAACAACAGCCACCGATTCGCATGATCGCACCTGGGCGTGTTTATCGTTGTGATTCTGATATGACACATACGCCAATGTTTCATCAGGTGGAAGGTTTGTGGATTGATGAAAAGGCATCATTTGCTGATCTAAAAGGCTTGTTAAATACCTTTTTAAATGCCTTTTTCGAGAAAGATCTAAAGATGCGTTTTCGCCCTTCATATTTTCCATTTACCGAGCCATCAGCAGAAGCCGATATGGAATGTGTGATGTGCGAGGGGAAAGGTTGTCGTGTGTGCAAGCAAACCGGTTGGCTTGAGGTGTTAGGTTGTGGCATGGTGCATCCTAATGTGTTAAAAGCCGGAGGCATTAATAGTGAGAAGTATCGTGGGTTTGCTTTTGGTATGGGTGTTGAGCGCTTGACTATGTTGCGTTATGGCATCAATGATTTACGGTTATTTTTTGAGAATGATTTACGGTTTTTAAAACAGTTTTAATTAGTTTATATCGTACATAATATATCAGAGGTAGCGTTAGCTCTTGAGCTAACGCTACCTCAAACATTATAGGATAACAAAATGAAATTTAGTCATCGTTGGTTAGAAAATTATTTAGATAAAAATCTTGAGGTAAATACCTTAAGTGAGAAGCTTACGGCTGCAGGTTTGGAGGTAGACTCAATTGAGCCTGTTGCATCCCCATTTACACAGGTTGTTGTCGGGCAAATTAAAAAAATTGATAAGCATCCCGATGCTGATAAATTAAATATTTGTGAAGTCGATGTTGGCGATGATGAACTAGTTACCATTGTCTGTGGTGCGCCAAATGTCTATGCAGGAATGAAAGCGCCTGTTGCTAAGATTGGTGCGTGCTTGCCTGGTGACTTTAAGATAAAGAAAAGTAAACTGCGCGGTCAACCATCGCATGGCATGATGTGCTCGCAAAAAGAACTCGGATTGAGTGATGAAAGCGAAGGCTTGATGGATTTGCCAGTGGATGCACCTGTTGGTGTCGATATTCGTGAATATCTGCAATTGGATGATCATATTGTTGAAGTGGATTTGACACCAAATCGCGCGGATTGTTTAA
>JAHDDB010000077.1 GCA_020629575.1 Caedibacter sp.
GAGAAGAATTAAATGAATAGAAAAGATCCCTATAAACCTATGCTTTGCAAGAGGGATGCCGAGCCTGCGAGGCGGGGTGTTGAAATAGAAAAAGTGTGTAACCTCGGTCAATTATGTGAAGTTGATTGATGTAGAACTCATAAGGCGCTTAATGACAACGGCGCTTTTTTAATGAATAAAGGTAATAATTATGTGGTTTAAAAATTTAGCATTGTTTCAATTTACAGAAAACTTTACAGTCAGTGCCGAAGCGCTTGAAAAACAATTAGCCGAGCATGCATTTAGTCCGTGCTCAACAAGTGCGCCAATATCAATGGGCTGGGTATCACCTATGGCGCAAGATATGCCATTAGTGCACGCAGCCTCGGGCTTTATGATGGTGTCATTCAAAATCCAGGAAAAAATGGTGCCAGCGGGTGTTATCAAAGAAGTCTTGGATGAAAAAGTTGAAGAAATTGAGCTAAGAGAATCGCGTAAAGTCAAAAAGAAAGAAAAAGATACGTTAAAAGAAGAAATCTATCAAAGCTTATTACCACGCGCCTTTACGCGCAATACTGTGATTAATGCTTATATTGATACGCAAGCAGGGTGGCTTATTGTCAACGCCTCATCTGCTAAAAAGGCGGAGACATTAACTGTTAATTTACGTAAGGCATTAGGGAGTTTAAAAATTCGCATTCCTGAAGTGTTGCCAGTTTCTATGCTTCTGACACAATGGCTTAAAACCAATGAATATCCGCAAGATCTAACCATTGAAGATCAATGTGTATTACAAGATAACAAAGATGCCTCTGGTATTATCCGCTGTCAGCGCCAGAATCTATTTACCGATGATATTTTGTCATTGATTGACTCTGGACGCGAGGTTATTCAACTGGGACTATCATGGCAGGATCAGTTGAGTTTTGTTATCAATGATGAGTTTATGTTGAAATCACTGAAGTTTTTAGAAGTGGTACAAGACAAAGCCAATGATATTGTTTCCGAAACTAAACAAGAACGTTTTGATGCTGACTTTATTATCATGGCCGAAACCTTGCGTGAATTTATTGATTTTATTATGCAGATTTTTGCTAAAGAGGCGCAAGAGATTGATGTTTCTGATACAACAAATACAGTGACTAATATGAGTCCGGTTGAAAATGGCGAAGAAATAAGTCAAGCACATGATGAAGATGATGCGCCATGGAAAGAGAATGAAGCAACAGATGATACACTTGATACTTCAGTTGGCATATCAGTTGATCATCAAAACCAGTAATGTGATATTGTATGCATCCAAATGAAGTAATGTCTTTAAATAGTCAGCTTGAGAATATCAAGCGACCACCATCCTCAATCGATGCTGAGCGTTCGGTCATTGGTGGGCTGATATTGAATAATGAGGCATGGTTTAAGATTGAAGAAATCTTGCGACCTGATGACTTTTACAGTACCCAACATCGCATTGTTTTTCGCCAAATGCAAAAGCTTATTAAAGATGAGTCGCCTTTTGATATCATTACTTTAAGCGATTCATTATCAAATGAGAAACTGTTAGAACAAGCAGGCGGACTGCATTATTTAGCGGAAATTGCCAAAAATACGCCAACGGCTGCTAATGTTGTTGCCTATGCTGAAATTGTTAAAGAGCGCTCAAAATTACGCGTACTGTTAAATACGGCAACCGATATTGCCAATATGGTTTATGTGCCAGAAGGGCGTAAAGCCGAAGATATCTTAGATGTAGCTGAGCAGAAAATTCTATCTATTGCTGAGAGTGATACTCAGCGCAATGATGGGCCTAAGTCCGTGCGCGATATTATTCCTAATGTGATTGATCGCATTGATGCAATGATGGAAGCAAGTGATGGTATTACCGGTATCTCCAGTGGCTTTACCGACTTGGATGAGCTAACTTCAGGCTTGCATCCGGCGAATTTAGTGATTGTTGCCGGACGCCCGTCAATGGGTAAAACAACCTTTGCCATGAACTTGGCTGAGAATGTTGCCAGAGGTGCTGAGAAGCCCGTGCTTGTCTTTAGTTTAGAGATGCCTTCAGAAGATATTGTGCTTAGAATGATTTCATCTCTTGGCCGTGTTGAGCAAAATGCACTAAGAAATGGTCGCCTAGAAGATGAACATTGGGCAAAGATCACAACGGCAATGGAAGTGTTATCCAAAGATTTTAATATGCATATTGATGATAGTGCGGGTTTATCCCCTGCTGATATGCGTTCACGTGCACGTAAACTCTATAAAGAGCAGGGTGGTTTGAGCATGATTGTTGTCGATTATTTGCAGTTGATGAAGGTGCCAGGTTATGAAAACAACCGTACTCAAGAGGTCTCAGAAATCTCTCGTGCTTTGAAGTCTCTTGCCAAAGAGTTGAATGTCCCTGTCGTTGCATTATCACAGCTTAATCGTGGTGTTGATGATCGTGCTGATAAGCGCCCTATGATGTCAGATCTGCGTGAATCTGGTGCGATTGAACAAGACGCTGATGTGATTATGTTTGTTTATCGCGATGAGGTTTATCATAAGGATAAGGAAGACAATAAAGGACTCGGTGAAATTATTATCGGTAAGCAACGTAATGGTCCAATTGGCAGTATTAAAGTACACTTTGAAGGGCGCTTCTGTCGTTTTGCTGATTTAACCTTCGAGCAAAGTGTGCCGTTTGGGGTGCATTAAATTTTTTTTTGGCATAGAATGATGAGGTTGATTAACTACAGTAACAGAGCATTCTAGTGTTAGATATACAAAAAATTCGTCAGGACTTTCCTTTTTTAAAGCAAACGATTCATGGTAAGCCGGTGGTGTTTTTGGACACGGGTGCATCAGCGCAAAAGCCAAATATTGTCATTGATGCGGTCAAAGATAGCTATACCAATGATTATGCCAATGTCCATCGTGGCGTGTATTATTTGAGTGACCAAGCAACAGAGAAATACGAAGGCACGCGTAAAATTGTGCAGCACTTTATTGGTGCGCAAAAGAGTCAAGAGATTATCTTTACCAAGGGCACGACTGAATCGATTAATCTGGTGGCAAGCTCGTTATTGGATCAGTATTTTAATGTCGGTGATGAGATTATCATTACCGAGATGGAGCATCATGCCAATATTGTGCCATGGCAGTTGATGAGTCAACATAAATCATTGACCATTAAGTATATACCTGTAACGGATAAAGGTGAGCTTGATTTATCTGTATTACACACGCTGTTATAAGACAAAACTTATATCATTAACGCATTGTTCAAATGTATTAGGTACTATTAATCCGATTAAAGAAATTATTCAAAATATTCGCAAAACGCATCCTGATATTGCTATTGTGATTGATGGTGCGCAGTCTGTTGTACATCAAAAAATTGATGTGGTTGATTTGGATTGCGATTTCTTTGCCTTTTCCTCGCATAAACTCTATGGAACCACAGGTGTTGGTGTGTTATATGCCAAAGAGAAATGGCATAAATTAATGTCTCCTTATCAAGGCGGCGGTGATATGATCAAGCTTGTGACAATGAATGAGACGACATTCGCTGATCCGCCGTATAAATTTGAAGCCGGAACCCCCGATATTATCGGCGTGATTGGTTTATCTAAAGCGATTGAATATGTGCAAAGTATTGGGCTTTGTAACATTAAAGCACATGAAGAAGAGTTACTTCACTATGCCACAGAAAAATTACAAAGTATCCCGGGACTTAGAATATTAGGCCAAAGTGCACATAAAGCGGCAGTTATTACGTTTGTCATTGATGGCTTTCATGCGAATGACTTGGGTACATTACTGGACTTATCTGGCGTGTGTGTTCGTACAGGGCACCATTGCGCACAACCGTTATTGCAGCGTTATAACGTGCCATCCACGGTACGTGCATCATTTGGTATTTATAATACGAAAGAAGATGTTGATATGTTGGTTGAAGGACTGCATAAAGCGATTAAGATGTTGTCTTAAATTTTGCAGTAAATTGTTTAATATACGCGATTTAAGTTTAAGCGTGCCCTGAGCAAAGTCGAAGGGCATGCACAGATAAGTGGCTTCGACTAACGCTTAGCCAATGAGTTGATTATTCTTTTGAACGTGAATGACGCTTACGATCTGATTCAGTTAGCATTTTCTTGCGTAGACGGATTGATTTTGGTGTGATCTCAACGAGCTCATCATCTTCGATAAACTCTAATGCATACTCAAGAGTTACTTTGATTGGTGTCGTTAAGACGATACTTTCATCTTTGCCAGAGGCACGTACATTGGTCAGCTGCTTACCTTTACATGGATTAACAGTTAAATCATTATCGCGTGAATTAATACCGATAATCATCCCTTCATAGACCTCAATACCATGGCCAATAAATAGCTTGCCACGTTCTTGCAGGTTAAATAAAGCAAAGGCCAATGCTTTGCCTGCACAGTTTGAAATTAAAGTACCATTTAAACGTGATTCAATAATTCCCTTTTTCATCGGACCATAATGATCAAAGATCTTATTAATAATGCCAGTACCTGAGGTAATGGTTAAAAATTCAGTATAAAAACCAATTAAACCGCGCGATGGAATGACAAACTCTAAGCGTACACGACCTTTGCCGTCTGGCTCCATATTTCTTAGCTCACCTTGACGTAGACCCATTTTCTCCATCACAGAGCCTTGATATTGCTCATCAACATCAATAATGGCTTGTTCATAGGGCTCACACATTTCACCATCAATTTCTTTAAAGATCACATGTGGGCGAGATACAGCGATTTCAAAACCTTCACGACGCATGTTCTCAAGTAGGATAGATAAGTGAAGCTCACCACGGCCAGAAACTTTGAATTTATCAGGGTCATCTAGTTGTTCCACACGAAGGGCAACGTTGTGTAAAAGCTCTTTTTCCAAACGATCTTTGATTTGCCGAGAGGTGACAAATTTACCTTCGCGACCGGCAAATGGTGAATTGTTAACTTGGAAAGTCATCGAAATCGTTGGCTCATCAACGGATAACGGAGGAAGCGCTTCAACGCAATCTAATGCACAAATGGTGTCAGAAATATTGATTCCCTCAATACCGGTGATGCAGACAATGTCTCCGGCGGATGCTTCAGGCACTTCAACACGTTCAAGTCCCATATGTCCTAATACTTGTAATACACGACCTTGTCTTGTATTACCGTTTTTATCAATAATACTTACCGGTGTATTGGTTTTGATCTTGCCACGTTTGATGCGACCAATACCAATAGTGCCAACAAAGCTTGAATAATCTAATGATGAGATCTGCATTTGAAATGCACCCTCTTGATCGACTTCAGGAGGTGATACACACTCAACAATCGTTTCAAATAGCGCATTCATATTGTCGGTAATATTATTTTCATCCATTGTCGCAAAGCCGTTTAATGCCGATGTGTAGACAACAGGGAAATCAAGCTGCTCATCAGTGGCCCCTAAGCGATCAAATAAGTCAAAGACTTGATCCATTACCCAATCAGGGCGCGCACCTGGGCGGTCAATTTTGTTAATGACGACAATAGGCTTTAAGCCACGGGCAAATGCTTTTTCAGTAACAAAGCGTGTTTGCGGCATCGGACCATCAACGGCATCTGCTAAAAGAAGTACCGAGTCAACCATTGACATTACGCGCTCTACCTCACCGCCGAAGTCAGCATGTCCTGGTGTGTCGACGATGTTGATACGATAGTCATTCCATTTAATAGCGGTATTTTTGGCAAGAATGGTAATGCCACGCTCTTTTTCTAAGTCGTTGGAGTCCATCACGCGCTCAACATCAGCGCCACGCGTTTGTAAAGTGCCTGATTGTTGTAATAGCTTATCAACCAGTGTTGTTTTTCCATGGTCAACGTGTGCAATAATCGCGATATTACGTAAATTTTCGATCATAAAATTATATTCTTTAGAGTTATCGTAAATTGATTAGTGATTGTACGGTCACATTTAAAATACGCAATGTTTTTTTGTGAGATTTACATGTCATCGGGCAAATAATTTGTTCTATGAAGTTGCGCATTTGAATGTTTGAACTTGGTAGGTCAGCGGTGACTATTCTGAGATATGCTGATGCATTGTTCTTTACACAGTGTTATATCCAGAATAAGCTAAGACATGATTTTGCCATTTTACATCGCAATCATGGCATTCCACTTGTATGTGTAATTATCCCTCATATATTAGCGCAAACCCTCCATGCTTTCTTATCTGACACTGGTAAAAAAACTTGAATATAAAGATCTATGTGATTAGGATGTCTAGCAGATTGTGGGCTTATTAAAATAATCTCTTTATTAAAGTGGCCTCATATAACCTAATCATCATAAGTTAAGAAAGTAATATGACAGAGCAAAAACATAAGTTGGTGGCAACACATCTGGGCAAAGCATATCGCTCACGTTGGGTTGTTGCTGATGTTTCCATGGAGGTCAATACCGGTGAAATTGTTGGGCTCTTGGGGCCAAATGGCGCTGGCAAAACAACGTCATTCTATATGATTGTCGGATTGGTTCGACCTAATCGTGGCACAGTTATTTTGGATGGTCAGGACATTACTAAGCTGCCGATTCACTGGCGTGCACGTCAAGGTATTGGTTATTTGCCGCAAGAGGCCTCGGTTTTTAGGAAATTAAGCGTTGAGAAAAATATCATGGCGATCTTGGAGACAAGACGAGAGCTTTCCAAAGAGCAGCGCCAAGATGAACTGGAATCATTGTTAGATGAGTTTAGTATTCAGCATATTCGCAATAGTCTGGGGATGAGTTTGTCCGGTGGTGAGCGTCGTCGTGTTGAGATTGCCCGCGCTTTGGCGATGTCGCCGCGCTTTATCTTGTTGGATGAGCCTTTTGCCGGTGTTGATCCGATTTCAGTGATTGATATTAAGAAGATTATTACGCATCTGAAAAACCGTGGCATTGGCGTGTTGATTACTGATCATAATGTGCGTGAAACCTTGGATATTTGTGAGCGTGCTTATATTGTTAATGCCGGCAAGATGATTGCCTCAGGCAAACCACGTGAGATTTTAAGTAACGAACAGGTGCGTAAGGTCTATCTTGGTGAACAATTTAGGATGTAAATTGCACAGAAAGTCATATGAATTTATGTAAATGGAAACAAATTAATGCACTATTCCGTATTACTTAATGAATCGATTGCCGCACTTGCGATTAAGACAGATGGTATCTATGTTGATGGCACATTTGGTCGCGGTGGACATTCACGTCAAATTTTAGCAGGCTTAACAACTGGTAAATTAATTGCATTTGATCGCGATCTTGAGGCAATAGAGTATGCCAGAGTGCATTTTAAAACTGAGATTGAGAGTGGCAAACTGCTGCTGGTGCATGCCCCATTTTCCACAATGACTCATGCGTTAACTGAGCTTGGATTTGCAGGCGAAGTCGATAGTGTGCTGTTGGACTTAGGCGTGTCGTCACCACAGTTGGATGTGGCTGAGCGTGGTTTTAGCTTTATGAAAGATGGTCCGCTAGATATGCGTATGGATCAAACCAAAGGACTTTCGGCAGAGGATATTCTGATAAGTTATGATGCTGAAAATCTAGCACGTATTTTTCGTGAATATGGCGAGGAAAAGCATGCTTGGCGCATCGCTCAAGCGATAAAAGCAGCACTTGCGAAAGGAGATATTCTTGATCGCACTTTAAAACTGGCATCATTGATTGAAAAAACGATTGGTAAAAAGGAAAAAAAACATCCTGCGACACGTTGTTTTCAAGCGCTTAGAATCTGTGTGAATGCAGAGCTTGATGAAGTAAGCACAACATTGAATGATGCTTTTGCAACACTTAAACCATCAGGGCATTTGGTTGTGATTAGCTTTCATTCATTAGAAGATAGAATCGTTAAGCAGTTTATGACCAAACTGGTCAAAGGCGAGGATAAAAAATTGCCACGTGGTATGCCAATCTTGGAAGAGTTTGTGCCCAAAGCCAAGTGGTGTGTCAAACAAGGTAAAGCATCTACCAAAGAGCTCGAAGAAAACGTGCGCTCACGTAGTGCGATATTACGTGCTGTCGAGAGGTTATGATATGACACGATCTGAAGTGCGTAGCAAGCTATTTATCTCTTTTGTCAAAAGTACGTTTAATGCGCGAGTGCTCATTGCTTTTTTGCTGTGTGTGACGCTTATTATCTCGGCATTTATGGTGGTGATTGTGAAGTATCATTATAAAGTGGCATTGGACAAAGAGCAGAAGCTGATGTATCAGCAAGAGGATTTACGTGATCAATGGACGCAAATTTTGATTGAGCATAGTACCTTGGCATCGCCCTCACATGTTGAGGAAGTTGCCAAGAAGAATGATATGCGCCTCCCCAGTGTCAAAGAAACAAAAGTGATTCAAAGTAATGCGTAAGATCAAACTAAGTTGGCGTTACTATTTTATTTTATTAGTCATTGTTTGTGTATTGGGTTTATTGATTTATAAGCTCACCCATATGCAAACGGTAGAGCATGCCAAGCTTAAAAAAGAAGGGGATAATCGCTCAGAGCGTACCTTAACGACAACGGCTTATCGCGGCATGATTAGTGATCGCAACGGTAAACCACTGGCGATTAGCACACCTGTGGATTCGATTTGGGTCAATCCGTATTACATTGCAAGCGATGACCCAGGTTTACGTAAAATTCTTAATATGCTGGAATTAGACAAAACGCAACAAGCAACAATTATTGCACGCATCAAAGCACGCGAAGGGCGCCATGGTTTTGTTTATCTCAAGCGTCAAGCGTCACCATTTATCGCGCAACAAATTAAAAGCCTAGATGTCAAGGGTGTAAACATTGAGCGTGAATTTAAGCGCTTTTATCCCGATGCGGAGGTGATGGCGCATGTTGTTGGATTTACTAATATCGATGATCAAGGGCAAGAAGGCATTGAGTTGGAATATGACAAATACCTCACAGGTAAGGACGGCACTCGCTCAATTCATAAGGATTTGAAAGGTGGTGTTGCACGTAAAAACGATGATGACACCGAAGTCAAACATGGGTCTGATATTAGTTTAAGTATTGATCGCAAGCTGCAGTATATCGCTTATAAGTATATAAAAGAGGGTGTGATCAATAATCATGCGGAAGCCGGATCCGCAATAGTGATGGATGTTAAAACCGGTGAAGTCTTAGCAATGGTTAATTACCCTTCATATAATCCAAATAATATGCAAGATGCAACACCGGAGAAACGTCGCAACCGTGTATTGACAGATGTCTATGAACCAGGCTCAGTGATGAAGCCATTTGCTGCTATTGCCGGGATGGAGTCAGGGCAATATGATGTTGATACGATCGTTGATACTTCGCCTGGCTATTACAAACTCAATGGGCGTACGGTCAGAGATTTTCGTAATTATGGCGAGATGGATTTGCGCCACATCTTAATGAAATCATCAAACGTCGGTATTTCGCGTATTATCTTATCAATTGATGCTAATGCTTTGGGTGATACCTTGCGTAAATTTGGTTTTGGGCAAGTGACTAAAATTGGTTTCCCTGGTGAGCGCTCAGGTTATGTGCCCAGTCCACATAAGTGGGGAGATTTCCCGTTGGCTACTTTATCCTTTGGGTATGGTATGAATGCAACAGCTTTACAGATTGCAACAGCTTATAGTGCAATTGCCAATGGTGGTAAGTTAATTCCACCAACTTTGTTGAAACGCAATAAAAAAGAAGACATAGAAGCCTTCCAGATTATTAATAGTGACATTGCGGCAAAAGTAGTTGATATGTTAACTTCCGTAGTTGAAGGGCTAGGAGGAACAGCTTCTAAAGCACGTGTACCACGCTATCATGTTGCCGGTAAAACGGGAACGGTACGCAAAGCAATTGCAGGAGGCTACGCATCCGATAGTTATATGGCAACATTTGTCGGTATTGCACCATCATCGAATCCACGCATTGTCACTGTGGTGGTGATTGATGACCCGAAAGGGGAAGCATATGGCGGGGGTTCGGCAGCAGCGCCAATTTTTGCACAAATCACAGAACATGTTTTAAGAGTGATGGGTGTACCTGCCGATAAACTCAAAAAAGCATGATTATTCAATTAGTTGTAAAATTTATCCAAAATTGCTAGTTAATGTTTGGTTTTTGTTGTCTTGCTTGTTATATTCCGCCTGAATTATTTTTAGATGTTACAAAAAACAGCTGAAAAAACCAAAAACTGAAGAATTTAAAATGCAAGTAAAACGAGTAAAACTAAAAAATAACCGTGGAGGAAATAGCCAATGATCGTGGGAATCCCTAAAGAGATTAAAAATCATGAATACCGTGTTGGTCTGACACCAGGTAATGTTGCTGAATTTGTTCATCATGGACATACGGTGCTTGTTGAACATCACGCAGGGGAAGCGATTGGTTTTACCAATGAAGATTATGTTGAAGCAGGTG